>NZ_SPKN01000005.1:0-75467 GCF_023127765.1 Pseudomonas sp. W15Feb34 | reverse complement strand
AGGCGGGTTATCGCGGGGTGATGTTCCCGTGCCAGGCGTTTCATGGGCTGGGCCAGCAAGTGGTGATGGCGCGCAGCAACGGGGTCGTGCAGGTGCCTCGGCGTGTCAGCCAACCAGCGGCGCCGAAGGTGGCTTTGGCCGCCCAGCCTGCTGCTGCGCCGCAACACGGCGTGGCGGCACCGGTACCGGCCGCGGCCGCGGATCAATTTACCCAGGTGCGCCAGGAAGTCATGGCCAGTGTGGCCAAGGCATTGAAGGTCGCCCTGGAGGTGATCGATCCACAGGAGTCATTCTCCGATTACGGGCTTGACTCGATCACCGGCGTCAACCTGGTACGGGTATTGAATGAGCGCCTGGGTATCGACCTGGGCACTACGGCACTCTTCGACTTTTCTACCGCCACGCGTCTGGCCCGGCATATTGTCGAGCAACATGGCGCGCACTTACCGCAGCCCGCGGTAACACGTGCGGCAGCCGCACCGGTCGCGCCCTTGGCCGTTGCAGTGCCGACAGCGTCCTCGCCTGCCGCCGCCCCGGCGCCAAGGGTTCAGTCGCCCGAGTCCTTCGTGCGAGAACCCATTGCCATCATTGGTATGAGCGGCCGCTTTCCCGGCGCCGAATCCCTCGAGCAATTATGGGAACATCTGGCCCAAGGCCGCGACCTGACCACCCCGGTCGAGCGCTGGGACCTGCGCGGCTCCCAAGCCGATGTGTCAGGAAAGGGCCTGTGCCAGCGCGGTGGCCTGTTATCCCGGATCGATGAGTTCGACGCGTCGTTCTTTAACATCTCTGGCCTTGAAGCCACTTGCATGGATCCGCAGCAGCGGCTGTTCCTCGAGCAGGCCTGGACGGCACTGGAAGATGCCGGCTACGTAGGGCAGGCGACTGAGGGGCAACCGGTGGGGGTTTATGTAGGCGCCAGTGCCAGCGACTATCGCAGCCTGTTCGCTGAAGCTGCGCCCGCGCAAGCCTTCTGGGGCAACGCCAGCTCGATCATTCCTGCACGTATCGCCTACCATCTGGATTTACAGGGCCCGGCCATTGCCGTGGATACCGCCTGTTCCAGTTCGCTCGTCGCGATCCACCTGGCATGCCAGGCGCTCTGGACCGAGGAGATCGGCATGGCCCTGGCCGGCGGTGTGTTCGTGCAGTCAACCGCCGGGTTTTATCAGGCGGCGCAAACCGCCGGCATGCTCTCGCCCAGCGGGCATTGTCACGCGTTCGATGCGCGTGCCGACGGTTTCGTCCCCGCCGAAGGCGTCGGTGTGCTGATCCTCAAGCGCCTTCGCCAGGCGCAGGCGGATGGCGATTATATTCATGGCGTGATCAGTGGTATTGGCAGTAACCAGGATGGCGCCAGCAATGGCATCACTGCGCCGAGCGCGCAATCCCAGGAGCGGCTGATTCGCCAGGTGCACCGTGACTTCGCGATTGAGCCGGGTACGATTTCGATGGTGGAGGCCCATGGGACGGGTACACCGCTGGGCGACCCGATCGAATTCGAAGGCTTGACGCGAGCGTTCGCCCGACCTGGGCAGCAGGCAGGCTACTGTGCCCTGGGGTCGATCAAATCCAACCTTGGGCATTGTGTGACTGCGGCCGGAGTCGCCGGTGTGCTGAAGGTGGCGCTGGCGCTGCGCCACGGCCAGTTGCCTCCGGCAGCGGGTTTCACCCAGGCCAATGCGGCCATCGCCGTTCAGGGCAGCCCCTTTTATGTGCCGGATCAACTGCGTCCCTGGGCCACACTCGACGGTGTGCCACGGCGTGCCTCGGTCAGCTCCTTCGGGTTCAGCGGTACCAACGCTCACCTGGTGATGGAGCAGGCGCCGCTTCCACAACAGCGCGGCGCGTCCGGGGCCGGGCCCTGGCTGGTAGTGCTGTCGGCGCGCTCCGCGCAGCAATTGCGCGAGCAGGCGAGCAATCTGGCTGCCCACTGTGTGGCCGTGCAACGGTTGGACATGGCAGCGATGGCCTATACGCTGATGGCGGGGCGCAAGCACCACGAATGGCGCCTGGCCATGGTCACCCATGACGCCGGGCAATTGCAGCAAAGTCTTGAAGGCTGGTTGCAGGGGCGCGACGAGGCGACGGTGCATAGCGGGTATTGGGACGTACGCCGTTTCGTTGAACAACAGGAGGTGCTGCAGGCGGCCCGCGAGTGCCTGATTCGTCTGATGGGCAATCGCGATCAATCGACACGTGGCGAGGCATTGACCTCCCTGGCGCAAGCGTTTGTACAAGGGTATGAGCTGGATTATTCCAGCCTGTTCATGGCCGATGAGCGGCGTCGCGTGCCGTTGCCAACCTATCCGTTCTTGCGTCAGTCCTATTGGGTATCGGCGCCCGAGGTCGAGGAGCCGACGGCGGTACCGGCAGAGGAGGTGGCGGGCCAGTGGTTGTTCTGCGCGGAGCAATGGCGGGCTCACGACCTGCCGAGCAACTTTGACTGGGCAGCAAGCATCAAGGCCAGGTCTGGCGCGCGCGTGGCGGTGGTCACCCGTGAACAAGCGCGTTTCGATGCCTTCAGCCAACTGCTCTGCACGCTGTGGGCGCAGGCAGGGAGCCCGCCGCCGTCCGTCCAGCGCCTGCTGCCGGATGCACTGCCGGCTCGGGGGGCGTTACCCGAGGTGATCTTCTTCATCGGTGAGAACTCCAGCGACGGGAGGGCGTCGCCACCCGGAGGGTTGGACGCGATCAAGCAAGTGTTGGAGGTCAGCCGGCATCTGATGGCGACCGATTGGGAGCATGCCGTGGAGTGCTTCCATGTGTATCGCGCAAGCAGTTCCGGCAGCGACTGTGACGCCCAGGCAATCAGCGGTTTTGCGGCTTCCGCGAGCCTGGAGAATGCTCGGCACGGCTGGACGTTATTGGAATGTGACGCCGTGGCCGGCCCCGCCAGCGATTTACAGCTGATTGTGCGTGAATGGCTGGCTGCCGACCGTCAGGGCAGTGCGCCAGCCGTGGTCAAGTACCAGGGTACCCAGCGTTTGCGCCGGCTATTGGTTCAGCGTGAGGCGGCTGAGGCGCAAGCCCCGCGCTTTCGCCGCGATGGCCATTACCTGGTAGTGGGCGGGCTGGGGCCGGTGGGCGAGTTGTTGTGCCAGGAACTGGCGGGCACCTTCCAGGCGCGCCTGAGCATCGTCTCGCGCTCGGCGCCGAACGCCGAGCAACAGGCTCGCTGCGATGTGCTGCGCGCATTGGGCGCCACGGTCGATTACAGCAGCGTCGACATCACTGACCTGCCGGCGCTGCAACAGGTGGTCGAGCGTCGCGTGCAGGCGGCCGGGCCTTTGCAGGGTGTGATTCACTTGGCGCGGCTAGTGGATGACGGCTTGATTGTGGCCAAGCAGTGGGAGGCGTTCGAACGCTCGATTGGGGCCAAGGTCAAGGGCACGATAAACCTGGATCTGGCCACTGCCGATCAACCCCTGGCGTTTTTCACCGTGTTTTCGTCCATGGCGGCCTATGGCATCCGTGGTTCAGCCGATTACGGGTATGCCGCCGCGTTCCAGAATGCTTTCGTGCGCTACCGTCAGACGCTTGAGCGCCAGGGCAAGCGTCATGGCGTATCGAGTGCTTGCACCTGGGGTGCCTGGTGCGTGGATCGATACATGCCGGCCAATCGCCCGGCGCATTTGCAGGCCCTTGGGTTAGGGCTGATCGACATGCAGTCGGCGTTCGAGTACCTGCATACCGGCGCCGAACCTGGTGTGGTCGGCGCGATGAAAGTGCTCGATCCGGCCCTGGCCTGTCGCGGTCTGGGCATCGAACCTTTACCCGCGTCGAGTGTGCCGCCGGCTGGCGATGCCATCGGCTTGCACGCCCAACTGCACGCCTGGGAACAGGCGTGCGAGGCCGGGGCGACGCCGGATGCCGCGCAATGGTGCAAAGTGCTCAGCCGTTTTGAACTCGACGCTCTGGATGAGGCGACCATTGACCGTCTCGACCGCTTGTTCTTCCCCAGCGCACCCCGGCCGGCAACGGTCGGCGCGGGTGCACTGCTTGAGCAAGTGCGCGAAGTGATTGAGCGGGTGCTGGTGGTTGATGAGCCTGACCTGGACACCGCGTTTTCCCGGTATGGCATGGACTCGGTGGGCGCCATGCAGGTGTCTTCGGCATTGAGTCGGGCCTTGGGTTGGCTGGTGGAGCCGCGCTGGCTGGTACAGCACGCCACCATTCGTGCCCTGGCCGAATTCCTGCAAAGCCGAAACGAGGCCGCCACCCAATGACCGATCACTCTTCACTCTCAAGGAATGTGACCATGGACCAGAGTCCAGCGCTGCCCGATCTGGGCAGTTCCTTCGTGCTGCCCAATGGCGTGCGCCTGAAAAACCGCCTGGTCAAGGCCGCCATGAGCGAACAGCTCGGAGATCGACGCCATGATCCAGGGTCTGGCATGGAGAACCTCTACCGCCAGTGGGCACAGGGCGGCATAGGTTTGTCGATATCCGGCAACATCATGGTCGATCGCAATGCCATCGGCGAGTTGAGAAACGTCGTGCTGGATGCCCACAGCGACCTGAATGCATTCCGGCGCTGGGCCCTGGCAGGCAGTAGCCATGGCACGCACCTATGGGCCCAACTCAACCATCCGGGCAAGCAGATCATCAAGCTGCTGTGCGACGAGCCGGTGGCGCCATCGGCCATCAGCCTGGGCAGCGGGCTGGAAAAACACTTCAATTGCCCGCGCGCACTGACTGAGGACGGCATCGAAAAGATCATTGCGCAGTTCGCCACCAGTGCGCGACTGGCCAAGGTCGTCGGGTTCACTGGCGTGCAGATCCACGCGGCCCATGGCTATCTGATCAACCAGTTCCTGTCACCGCTGCACAATCAGCGTAGCGACCAGTGGGGCGGGAGCCTGGCCAACCGCATGCGCTTTTTGGTCCGGGTCTACCAGGCGATCCGCAGCGTGGTGGGTGACGCGTTTCCAGTGGGGATCAAACTCAACTCGGCGGACTTCATGCGGGGTGGCTTTACCGAAGAGGAGTCGTTGC
The DNA here is from genome assembly GCF_023127765.1 of Pseudomonas sp. W15Feb34. Lineage (NCBI taxonomy): Bacteria > Pseudomonadati > Pseudomonadota > Gammaproteobacteria > Pseudomonadales > Pseudomonadaceae > Pseudomonas > Pseudomonas sp. W15Feb34. The sequence goes on along the minus strand of NZ_SPKN01000005.1, from coordinate 70,470 downwards.
AGGTGGTGGTAGCCCTTGGCAATTTGGGGCTCGATCAACTGGAAATATCCGGCGGCACCTACGAAAGCCCGGTGATGGTCGGCAACCAGGCGGCCAGCACCCGCGAGCGCGAAGCCTACTTTCTCAATTACGCGGCCAGGGTGCGCGAGGTCAGTACGCTGCCGTTGGTAGTCACCGGTGGTTTCCGCTCTGGCGCTGCGATGACCGCGGCGCTGCGAGACGCGGCCACCGACTTCATTGGGCTGGCACGTCCACTGGCGCTGGAGCCGGACATGCCGGTCAAGCTGTTGTCCGAAGCCACTTACCGTGTCGACCTGCGGCCCTTGAGTACAGGCTTTGCCGCCCTGGACCGCATCGCGACGCTCGATGTGTCGTGGTACGAACATCAATTGCAACGTATGGCCCGCCACCAGTTGCCTAAGCCCGGCCTGAGCGAGTGGCTCAGCCTGGGCAAGACCCTGCTGGATTTTGCCGCCTGCGCCAGGAAAAAGCGCAGTACGCAGTGCTCAACCTATAAGCGCTGATAGGTGGCAGCCCTCGGGCACTCTTGTACATTGCGCCCGACAGTCCCTCCCATGAACCCTGAAAGGCGGAACATGTACATGGAAGAAATCTATACGTTCGTAGTCAGTACGCTGGCTTCCAGTTGCAAGGTTCAACCCGGCGATATCGAACCGACCACCAACTTGTTCGCCGATCTGGGGATCGATAGCGTGGATTTTCTCGATGCGGTGTTCTGCATCGAGAAGCACTACGACATCCGTATCCCGGTGGGCCAATGGATGAGTGCCGTCAACGAAGGCAACGCGGCAATGACTGATTACTTCGTGATGGAACACTTCGTTGCCCAGATCGCTGCTCGTGCGGCAGCCTCGGCATGAGTGATACCTGGGCCGTCGGTTGGCCCCGGAAGATTCAGGCATGCGTAGGCAGGTAGTCGTTACCGGCGGCGGCCGAGGCATTGGCGCCAGTATTTCCACGGCGTTGGTGCAGGCCGGGTTTGTCGTGTTGATTGTCGGGCACCGTGGCATCAGCGCGGGCGTTGCCTTGTGCGAAGAGCTGGACGCCCGATACGGCGCAGGCAGCGCACGCTGGGTTGGCTGCGACCTGGGCGATGCCTTGGCCGTGGAGGGCCTGTGCCGCTCGCTGGAGGCAGAAGACATTTATGGTCTGGTGCATTGCGCGGGCGTCAGCCAGGACAGCCTGGCCGCCGTTGCGGACCTGGATACCGCGCGGCACATGATGCAAGTCAATTTCTGGGCATTTGTGCAGTTGTACCAGGCCCTGGTGCGGCCCATGTCCATGCGCCGCGCAGGCAGAATCCTGTGCATCGGCTCGGTCGCAGCCGACTTCGGTATGAAGGGAAATGCGTTGTACGCCAGCAGCAAGGCAGCGCTGCGGGGTTTTGTACGTTCGAGCATGACCGAAGTCGCCTCGCGCGCTATCACGATCAATTGTATCGAGCCGGGTTTTATCGAGACGGCACTGCTGGATCGCTACGCCGAACAGCGTTCGGCCATCGACCGGCGGATCCCAGCGGGTCGCTATGGTTCGCCGGAAGAAGTGGCGGGGCTGGCGGCGTTTTTGTTTTCAGAGGCCGGCAGCTACATCAACGGGCAACATCTCACCGTCGATGGTGGCCTGTCACGCAGCATGGCCGGCTAGCCAACCTGTAATGAGGAGGTTTGATGCGGGCGCTTCAACTGGTTGATAAACAGCGCCTGGCGCTGCGCGAGCTGGTGTTGCCTGCCAGGCCCGCGCCGGGTCACGCACGGGTGCGCATGGCGTTCATGACGCTTAATCACCTGGATCTTTTCGGTTACCGCGGGATGGCCTTCGCACGACGGACATTGCCTGTCACGGTGGGTGCCGAAGGCGCAGGCTTTGTGCAGGACGTGGGGCCAGGTAGTGACCCCGAACTGATCGGGCAGGCCATGGCGATCTACCCCAGTGTATTTTGTGGGTGCTGCCCGGCCTGTCTAGCCGGCCGGGAGAACCTGTGCGCCGACTCGCCCGGCGTAATGGGGTTTCATTGCGACGGGGTTGCCGCCGAGTACGTCGATGTCCCGCTGCGTATGCTGGTGCCGATACCTGCTGGCGTGCCCATGGAAATGGCGGCCTGCGCGCCGGTGACCTTCGCCACGGTGCACCATATGTTGATCGACAACGCACGCCTGATGAGCGGCGAAACCCTGCTGGTGCACGCGGGAGGCAGCGGGATCGGCTCAATCGCCATTCGCCTGGCCCGTCACCTGGGCGTCACGGTATTCGCAACGGTTGGTCGTGCCGACAAGGTTGAGCGTGCCCGGGCATTGGGCGCCGAATATGTGATTGATTACCGTGAGGAACGATTCCTGCGGGTGATTCGCGAGCAGACGGCACGCCGCGGGGTCGACGTGGTGTTCGAGCATGTGGGGGCCGATACCTGGGAGCAGAGTCTCCTGAGCCTGGCGCGTGGCGGCCGCCTGGTGATCTGCGGCTCGACCACAGGCGTGGAGGCGCCCACTAACCTGATGCACCTGTTCAATCAGCAAATTCACATTCATGGCTCTTTCGGTGCGCCCCTGAGTGGGCTGCGCGATGCATTGGCGTTGATCCAGCAGGGCGTGTTGCCCGTGATCGACTGCGTGATGCCGGTGGCCGGTTTCGAAAGTGGCTTGCAGCGCCTGCGCGAGCGGGATGTGTTCGGCAAGATCGTATTGCAATTCTAATCCGCGCCGGCGCCTGCACGCGCCGGCGTTTTTGTCGCTTGTAGGAGGAGGTGAAGATGGAAATCAACGTGGCGCAGCAAACGGTCAGTGAGTCGATCCGTGAGTTGAAGTTGCCGGGATGGGAGACGGCGTCGATCGAGACTGAAACGCACTTGCAGGGTGAACTGGGCATCGATTCCCTGCACAAGCTGATATTGCTCACGCGCTTGCAGGAACGCTCGAATTTCCAGTTTGCACAACTGAACAACGAGGCCTACAAGTTTGACACCGTAGGCGATCTGGTCAATCTCCTGGTAGCGCATGGCTAGGTGCCCTGCGCTACCTTGATTCAGGGTGCTGTCGGGGATAATGATTGAAGGGTATCGGCGACGCTGTGTTCCAGCGGCCGATAGCTCAATTGAAAGGCGCGCCTGGTGCGCTGGTCATCGAATACCCGGCGCACGCCAAGGTTCTGTCGCAGATAGCGACGCGACAGGCGTGGGTTCAGCATCGCGCTGAGGTACATCAACCAGTCGGGTGCTCGTCTTTGGGGTGCCTTGCTGTCGGGAAAGCGCTGCTTGATCATTGTGGCCAGTTCCAGCATCGAAGCCTCATGGCCCGGCACGATAAAGCGCCCCTCAATGACGTCATCCAGCGCCGCGCGCACATGCAGTTCGGCCAGGTCGCGCACATCCACGAAATGAAAGTTCAGGTCCGGGCAGGCCGGTGTCTTGCCCGTGTGCAGGTCATGGAGGATGGCAATGCTGGTGGCAGCATGCCGGGGGTCGAGCACCGGCCCGATGATCACCGATGGGTTGATGCACACCACGCGAGGCTCGCAGGGCCAGGGCTGGAAGGCGTCCGTCACCAGTCGCTCGGCGGCTGTCTTGGAATACCAGTATGGGTCGCTGGCTTCCAGGGAGGCATGGTTCCAGTCGGCCTCGCTGAAGGCGTGCCCGGCTGGCATGTCTGGCGACAGAATGGCCGCCATCGACGAGGTGTACACGAAGGTGCGCACGCTGGCGGCCTGGCGTATGCCGTCGATTACGTTTTGCGTGCCGTTGACATTCATTTCCAGGGTTTGCTGCCAAAGCCGCGAGCCAGGCCGGGCGTTGTTAGTGACGCTGGCGGCGCAGTGAATAACGGTGTCGCACTCACTGAACAGGGCATTGCACGCGCCTGGCTGCGCCAGGTCGACTACGTGTAGGCGCAGTTGCGCGTGGCGGGCTGCCAGGCCTTGCAAATGCGCAGTGGGGCGGCGCAACAGGGCGTCGACGGTGCAGCCGTGGTGCAGCAGCTTTTCCACAATATGGCTGCCCAGAAAGCCTGAGGCGCCGGTGATACAGATGTGTCGGGGCATCGGTAGCGATCCTTGGGTGTTCACACGGTTGCTGGGTATAGCCCAGACCGCGATCACTGACTACTACAAGGTCTTATAGGTTTCCCGCCGATTTCGATCCGCTAAGTTAGTCGCTGCACCCCCTGAGCAACCACCGGTTGAGCCGGCTAAAGGATAGATAAATGACCCAGGCCGAAGTCTTCGATTTGATCGTCAAGCATGCCCGCGAAACCCTCCCTGAGCTTCAACAACCCATCGCCCGGAACGACCGCCTGGTGGACCTGGGCGCCAATTCGATGGACCGCGCCGACATCGTCGCCATGACTTTGAGCGCCCTTGGGTTGCGCATGCCAATGGTGCAGACGCAGGCCGCTCGCAATATCGGCGAATTGGCCGAGTTGCTTCATGGCAAGCTCTGACACGCAAGGGCTGTTGATCAGCGGGCTGGGCGTGGCTTCGTCCATCGGCACCGGTCAGCATGACTTTATCCAGGCCTTGCTGGCTGGCAATCATGCTTTCTCGATGATGCGCCGCCCGGGTCGTCAGTTGGAAAGCACATTCATCGGTGCTGAAATCGATGTGGACGAGCAAGCCGGCGCCAACCTGGAATCCGGTTCGCGGGGTATGTCGTTCTCTGCGCGCATTGCCCTGGCGACCTTGGCAGAAGCGTGGGCGGATGCGCAGCTGGATCAGTGTGACCCGACGCGTATCGGCCTGGTGGTCGGTGGCTCTAACTTCCAGCAGCGCGCCATCGAGCAGGCCCATGCGCCTTGCGCGCTGACCCCGTACTTCATCAAGCCCAGCTACGCGACGCAGTTTCTCGATACCGACCTGTGTGGAGTTTGCACCGAGCGCTTCCCCATTCGGGGGTTCGCTTACACTCTGGGGGCTGCGTCGGCCAGTGGGCAGATGGCGATTATCAATGCGGCCCAGGCTGTGCGAGCCGGGGATGTGGACGTGTGCATTGCCTTGGCGCCGGTGATGGATCTGTCGTATTGGGAGTGCCATGGCTTTCGCTCCCTGGGGGCGATGGGCTCGGACCGTTTTGCCGAGAGTCCGGCCCTGGCGTGCCGCCCTTTTGACCGTGATCGCGATGGGTTCATCTACGGTGAATCCAGTGCAGTCGTGGTGATTGAAAGCGAGGCCAGCGTGCGCCGCCGTGGCGTTTCGCCGTATGCGCGGATTGCCGGCTGGTCAGTGGCGATGGACGGCAATCGCAACCCCAACCCTTCGTTTGACGGGGAGTCCTGTGTGATCCGCCAGGCCCTGGACAAGTCGGGCTGGCAGGCGCGCCAGGTGGACTATATCAACCCGCACGGCAGTGGCTCGGTACTGGGTGATGAAACCGAACTGCGTGCCTTGGCTCATTGCGGCTTGCGCGAGGCGTCGATCAACGCGACCAAGTCCCTCATCGGTCATGGCCTGGCTTCTGCCGGGCTGGTGGAGACCATAGCCACGGTACTGCAAATGAAGGCCGGGCAACTGCACCCCAACCGCAACCTGGATCACCCCCTGGATACCGGGTTCGCATGGGTCTGCGACCGCGCTGAACAGCACGCCCTGCGCTGTGCACTCAACCTCAGCTATGGCTTCGGCGGCATCAATACAGCGTTGTGTCTGGAAAACTCAGGAAGGCTGCAATGACGAGGCAAGTGGGTATCGAGGCAATGAACGTATTTGGCGGCGCGGCGAGCCTGGATGTGACCATGCTTGCGCGACACCGCAAGCTGGACTCCCAGCGTTTCGGCAACCTGTTGATGCACGAAAAGAGCGTGGCGTTGCACAGCGAAGACCCGGTGACGTTTGCCGTGAATGCCGCCAAGCCACTGATCGATGCCTTGAGCCCGCAAGAGCGCGATCAGATTGAGTTGTTGATTACCTGTACCGAGTCGGGAATCGATTTCGGCAAGTCCGTCAGTACTTATGTGCATGACTACTTGGGGCTGAAAAAAAACTGCCGGGTTTTCGAACTCAAGCAGGCCTGCTACTCGGGCACTGCCGGTTTTCATAGCGCGGTGCAGTTCGTGTTGTCCCAGACCTCGCCCAATGCCAAGGCACTGGTGGTCGCAGTGGACCTGTGTCGCTTCCTGATGATTGGTGAAGGCGGCGCCGCGGCGCAGGACTGGGCTTTTTCGGAACCCAGTGGCGGTGCGGGCGCAGTGGCCATGTTGATCAGTGACAAGCCGCATGTATTCAGCCTCGACATCGGCGCCAGTGGTTATTACAGCTTCGAGGTGATGGACACCTGTCGGCCGGAGCCCGACAGCGAAGCCGGGGACGCCGATCTATCGTTGATGTCGTACCTGGATTGCTGTGAGCAAACCTTCAATGAATATCGCCTTCGGGTCGACGACGTGGACTATGCGCGCACGTTCGACTACCTGGCGTTTCACACGCCTTTTGGTGGCATGGTCAAAGGCGCGCACCGCTTGATGATGCGCAAGTTCGCGCCAGCCGACCCGCCAGCCATCGAAGCTGATTTCGCCCAGCGTGTGGCGCCCGGGCTGGCGTACTGCCAACGCGTGGGCAATATCATGGGGGCCACGATGTTTCTGTCCCTGGCCGGCATCATCAGCACCGCGCGGTTCGATGAGCCTCGGCGTATTGGATGCTTTTCCTATGGCTCGGGTTGCTGCTCGGAGTTTTTCAGCGGTACGGTCACGCCCCAGAGTCGTGATCATCTGTCTGCCCAGGCCATCGCACAACAACTCGATAGTCGCTATAGCCTGAGCCTGGCTGAGTACGAGTCAATCCTGCTGGGCAATGACGCCGTGCGGTTTGGTACCCGCGACCACACCGTCGCCTGTCCAGTCACCGACAGCGTAATCGCGGCGGGAGGGTTGTCGGGCAAGTTACTGTTAAGCGCGATCAACGGTTACCACCGCGAATACAGTTTCCAGCCATGAACTTCCAGGCCACCGAGTTTCGCACTGAAGGCAGCCTGGCATTCCTGCGTTTTGCGCGTCCTGAGTCGAACAATACGATCAACCGCCAAATGGTCGACGAATGCCTATGGGTATTGGAACACTGCCAGGCGCATTCGACCGTGCTGGTGCTTGAAGGCGGGCCCGAGGTTTTTTGTTTCGGCGCAGATTTCCAAGGCATGCATGACGACGCCGTGCGCGGCGCCAGCGAACGCCATCAACCAGAGCGGCTCTATGAAATCTGGCAGCGTATGGTTACCGGTTCGTTCATCACGGTGAGTCATGTACGGGGCAAGGCCAACGCCGGGGGCATGGGCTTCGTGGCTGCGAGTGACATCGTTCTCAGCCATACCGATGCCCAGTTCAGCCTCTCGGAACTCATCTTTGACGTAATGCCGGCGTGTGTGTTGCCGTTTCTGATTCGTCGCGTGGGCTTCCAGCGCGCGCATTACCTGACGCTGTCGACTCAGCCGGTCAGTGCGGCACAGGCCAGCCAGTGGGGGCTGGCGGACGACGTGGCAAGCGATAGCGATGCGTTGCTGCGCCGCCACCTGTTGCGCTTGCGGCGCCTGTCCAAGCATGGCGTCGAGCAATACAAGGGCTATATGAACAGGCTGTCCACGTTACCGTTCGACGCCCGACAGATGGCCATCGAGCAAAATCACCAGGTATTCAGCAACCCGCGCACCCGCGAAAACATCCACCGCTATGTCAGCCACGGCCTGTTCCCATGGGAGCCTGATTGATGTGCCTGACGGGCGCGCCCATGGCTGGCGAATCGTTGCAAAGAGGAGTGCCGATGGACAGTGTCATCGATTTTCAGGCGCGTGACGACGGGGTAGTGGTGCTCACGCTCCAGGACCGTGAGCATAAGAATACCTTCACGCCGGCGTTGATCGACGGATTGATACAGGCCTATGCGCGAATCAACGCCAGCGACGCCTACAAGGCAGTGGTGATCACGGGCTACGACAGTTTTTTTTGCAGTGGCGGCACCCGCGAAGGGCTGCTTGCCTTGAACCAGACGCGTGGCGATTTTACCGATGCCAATGTCTACAGCCTTGCATTTGAATGCAAGATCCCGGTGATCGCCGCGATGCAGGGGCATGCTATCGGCGGCGGCCTGGTAATGGGCTTGTTCTGCGACATCGTGGTGTTGTCCCGCGAGAGCCTGTATACCGCCAACTTCATGAAGTACGGCTTTACCCCCGGCATGGGCGCGACCTATATCCTGCCCTCCCGGCTCGGTAGCCTCGGCCAGGAAATGCTCCTGGCGGCGCAGAGCTACAGTGGTGCGCTACTTGAAGCACGCGGCGCGCCGTTTGCAGTGTTACCGCGTGCCCAGGTGCTGGCCCACGCCCTGGAGTTGGCGATGGAGTTGGCCGACAAGCCCCGGTTGTCGCTGGTCACGCTCAAGCACCATCTAAATCGCAAGCTGCGCGAAGACCTCCCCGCGGTCATTGAGCGTGAGCTGGCGATGCACGCGTTGACAATGCATCAGCCGGAAGTCGGCGAGCGAATCTCAACCTTGTTTGGCCGGTGAGAGAGACACTTATGACCCTGAAGACCATCCTCGACGAACTGCGCGAGGGCCGGCTGAGCATCGAGCAGGCCAAGGCACGCCTGCGTATGCTGCCGGCACCCCAGCCGACGGCGCAAACCCCTGATCCCGTGGCGGTGGAAGCTGGCGATATTGCCATCATCAGCATGGCGGGACGCTTTCCTGGTGCGGCGTCGGTGGAGCAGTTCTGGGACAATTTGCGTGCTGGCGTAGACAGCATTACGCAAGTGCCGGCGACCCGCTGGGATACCGACACGTATTTCAGTGCACAAAAGGGTGAGCCGGGCAGGGCGTATTGCCGATGGGGCGGGTTCATCGAGGATGTGGACCGTTTCGATTCACTGTTTTTCGGCATTTCTCCGCGCGAAGCCCAGTTGATGGACCCTCAGGAGCGCCTGCTTTTGCAGGAGGTCTGGACCTTGTTCGAACGCATCGGCTACACCCGCGATTACCTGGCTGAGTCCTGCGACGGCGAGGTCGGGGTGTTTACCGGTTCGATGTATCAGCAGTACCACGCGTTCGACGCCGATGTGCCGCGCAAGGCCACGGTAGCCTTGTCATCGACCGCAAGCATGGCCAACCGGATTTCGCATTTTTTCAACCTCAAGGGTCCCAGCCTGGCGCTCGACACCATGTGTTCCTCGGCGGCAACGGCGCTGCATCTGGCCTGCGAAAGCCTGCGCAGCGGCAGTTGCCGGTTGGCGGTGGTGGGGGCGACGAATCTGTCTATCCACCCGTTCAAATATATTGCGTTGTGCCAGGGGCAACTGCTCGCCAGTCATCCGGGGGTTCGAGCCTACGGGCAGGCAGACGGGTTCCTGCCCGGTGAAACCGTGGCTGCGGTGCTGCTCAAGCCGCTCAAACAGGCGATTGAAGAAGGTGACACGGTCACTGCGGTGATCAAGTCCACCGCTATCAGCCACAAAGGCTATACACCCGGCTACAGCGTGCCGAGTGCTGCTGCGTTCGAGACCCTGCTGTCGCGGCATTTCCAGCGCTCGGGCATCGACCCCCGGAGTGTCGATTACGTCGAGACCTCGGCCTCAGGTGCAACCCTGGGCGATGTCGCTGAGTTCCAGGCGTTGCGAAGCGTCTATGGGCCGCGCAATACGCACTTGCCACACTGCCGTCTGGGTTCGGTGAAGTCGAACATTGGCCATGCAGAAGCCGCGATTGGCCTGGCGCAGGTGATCAAGGTGGCGTTGCAACTGCGTGACCGGGTGCTGGTGCCGTCGATCCTGACCGAACCGCTTAATCCACAAACCCGCGCTGATGAGGCGCCGCTGCGGGCCCAGCGCAGCCTGGAGCATTGGCACCATCCCAGCGATGCACCTGGCGGCATGCCCTGGCCGACACCGCGCCGTGCCGCTGTACATACATTCGCCGCTGGCGGTGCGAATGCCCACCTGCTGTTGCAGGCGTACGACGCTGCACCCGCCGCCGTTGAGCCGGTCTCAACGCCAGGCCCGTGGCTATTGGTTTTTTCCGCAGCGACTAACGAGCGCCTGCAGGCTGTGCTTGGCAGTGCTCGGCAAGCATTGGCTGCCACCCCTTCGCTCACCCTGGATGACTTGGCGTTTACCCTCAGCCAGGGTCGTGAAGCCATGAACTGCCGGGTGGCATGGGTGCAGCGCCAACCTGGCACCTTGCTCGACACTCTGGATGCGGCGCTGGCCTGTGTTCACCGGCAACAGGGCAGTGTGGACGGCGTGGTGATTCACTATGGTGACCTTGAGGAGGTCGAGGTGCCGGATACCGCGCCCCTTGAGCGCCAGACGTTGAGCCTGGAAGAGCAGGCCCGGGCCTGGGTTGTTGGACAGATCAGCCTGCAACAGGTATCTCGCCAGGCCAGCCTGCGTGCTGGCCGCCGCATCGTCGAGCTGCCGACTTATCCGTTTGCCAAGGTTCACTGTTGGCTGCCGACCGTTGACACATCCGCCACGCCTGCGCCTGCGATAGCCATCGCGCTGGAGGCGAACGCCGAGGATGTGCATGAGGTGGTGCGTGCGCAAATCGCCGCACTGACGCAAATCGATCCGCACACGTTGCAATTGGGCAAGCCGTTGCTTGATTACGGTTTGAATTCAGTGACCATGCTGGTGCTGGCGGCTTGCCTTTGCCAGGCATTGGAGGGGCTGGATGAGAGTCGTGACGGCCCGCAGTTAGTGCTGTGTAGGACAGCCGGCGCGCTGATCGAACAGCTTGAGCAAATGCTCGCTCCCATGCCGCCTCCGGTCAGCGAGCCGATGCCGTCGACCGCTACGCCGATCGTGCCGAGTGTGCCTGCGGCGAGTAACTACGTTGCGCCGGAACAATTGCAGGTGTACCACCGCAACGGCTACGCCTTCGATTTTGCCCACCAACCCGCCGCGCTGCCGGAGCGGGCATGGGCCGGCAAACGCGGTGTGGTGCTGGGGGCCGGGCCGGCTGGCCTGGTGGCAGCCCTGACCCTGGCGGCCAATGGTTTCGAGCAGGTGTATGTGGTCGAAAAGCGTACCGCGATCAACCGTATGCAAATGGTCACGCTTTACCCTCACACCTTGCCCTACCTGAAAAGCATCGGGGTGCTGGATGCCGTGGCACGGCGCGCCGCACGGATCGTGCGACACGATTTCTACCTCAATAGCGCCGGGCAGCGCACCCGGTATTTCTCCCGCGAGTTGCCGGCCGGCATTCTCGACAGTATCGATGCAAGCATGGCGTATGGAGACGAGACAGTCGCCGAGCTGTTCGTGGGTGAGTCGGTGATGGCCATTTCCCTGGCCGACTTGCAGGCGGTGTTGATGGAGCAGGCTTGCGCGCGGGGCGTGCGGTTTATCGCCGACCATCAGGCGACGGTGGTCGCCGACGACAGCAGGCCCGCTACCTGGCAAGTGTTGCTGAGTGCAACGGCAGGTGCGCCGTCATTCCCCCTCGATGCCGATCTGGTTGTGGTCGCTGACGGTGCGCGCAGTGCCGTGGCCCAGGCCGCGGGCATCGAGTGCACGCTGCTGCAGACCCCTCAGGGCAGTGAGAGCTGGTATGTGTTTCACTGCGCCAGTGAGGTTGCGACGTCACGCTTGAGCTATGAGTTCGCCTTCGATTCGCGCGGGCGTCTCGATCACTGCGCTTTTGGCCTGGCCTACCCTGTGCGCAAAGAGTTTGGCGTGGCGTTCTACAGCAGCACACCGACGCCACCGGCGCTCGAGCTGCTTTTGGACAAGGCTGACTTCTTCGCCAAAAGCTGGGGCGTCGAGCACCAGGGGATCAACTGGTTGACGCAACGTATTGCGGTGCATCACAGCAGGGCCGAACGGGTAGTTGATGGCAACCTGTTGTTGGTAGGAGATGCAGCCGGCACCGGCTCGCCCAACGCCGGCCTGGGTTCGGGCCTGGCGATTTCGGCCTATGGCTGGGCACTGAACGAGTATTGCCGGCGGGCTGCGACGGATCGGGAGGCCGCGGCGGATTTCTATCAGGCCGCCGCCAGCCGCTATCCGTTGGCATGGCAAAGCCGTTCGCTGCACATCTGGGACGAGATCAACAATCTGGCAGCAGGCGTGGCGGGGCAGCGACAAACCGGTACATGAGGCACCTTGGGGCAAGCAGGCACAGTGAAGAGAGGGACACACAGCATGCAACTGATCACGCACGATGGCTTGAGCCTGGAGGTGCTACACACGCAGGCGCCGGGTGGCACCGTGGTGTTCGTCAATGCCCTGGGCATCGGCAACGCCGTGACGCAGGGCGTGGCCCAGGCGCTGCAGGCGGCCGGTATTGGCTTTGTCACCTGGGAACGGCGCGGATTGCCGGGGGCGTATGACGATAGGTTTCGCGAATATGCGCTGGACGATCAGGTGCGCGACCTGGAACACCTGATGGCCATGCTCGCTCCTGGCCCGGTGGTACTGGCCGCCTGGTGCACCGGCATTCATACCGCGTTGGCTTATGCGCGCAGATGGCCCGCACGCTTGGAGGCGCTGCTGTTGTTCAACAGCCCGAATTTCTTCAATAGCCGCTACAGCGCAGTGGCTGGCGATGCCATTGGCAAGGTCAGTCGCATATTGGTCGAAGATGAGTCCAAGCTCGATTTCATGTACCACACCATCTTCGCCAATAACACGGAACAGACAGCCACCCGCCTCACAGGGCTGGCCGATGCGCGCATCCGCGGCTTGGTGGAGGCTCCCTTCAAAAGCGGCCCCCAGGCATTGCTGCGCTATATGTACCTGATCCAAAGCGCCGCTGAGCCTGAAGTGGATCGCCAGTGGTGTGCCCCGATCAGCGTGCCAGTCCTGGTGATAGGGGGGCGGCAAGACACCATGGTGTCGTTCCAGGACTCACTGAGCCTGGGAGAGATTCTGCCCAATGCGCAGGTGCGCATCATGGACGATTGGGGGCACTACACGCTTTTCTCTGATACACAAGAGAGTGTATCCAAGGTTATGCTGGGGTTTCTGCAAACGCTGGAAGCGTTTGACTGTCGTACCGTGCCACCTGCTTTTCTCACCCCTTTTTGTGCGCCGTCAGTTGTATCGGCCGCCAGTCGACAGGGTGAGGCAGACGTGGATTGACGGGCGATGGCGGCGGCAGACCGCCAGGTAAGGTAAAGCCCCGAGGGGGTGCTTTTTTTGTTTTTACTGACAGGTGTGACTGATGAGTACGGAAGGAAGTGGGCCGGTTAGATTTCCGGCAATGGAAGATGCGGTACTCGAGCGGTGGGAAAAAGAAAAGACGTTCGAGCAATCCATCAGCGCCCGTGAGGGTAAGCCGGTGTACGTATTTTATGACGGCCCGCCGTTTGCTACCGGCCTGCCGCACTACGGCCATATTCTGACTTCCTATATCAAAGACGTCATACCGCGTTACCAGACGATGCTCGGCAAACAGGTCCCACGCCGCTGGGGCTGGGATTGCCACGGCTTGCCGGTGGAGTTCGAAGTCGAGAAGGCCATGGGCTTCAAGTCCAAGCGCGATATTCTCGAGTTTGGCGTGGAGCAGTTCAACGACGAGTGCAGAGAGCTGGTGCTCAAGTACGCCGATGACTGGCGTGGCTTTGTCAACCGGATGGGCCGTTGGGTCGATTTCGATGGCGCCTACAAGACCATGGATAACGACTACATGGAGTCGGTGCTGTGGGGCTTTAAAACCTTGCATGACAAGGGGCATGTCTACGAGGGCGGCAAGATCGTGCCTTACTGCGTGCGTTGCCAGACGGTGTTGTCGAATTTCGAGGCGCGCCTGGACGACGCCTTCCGCCCGCGCCGCGATATGTCCGCCTATGTCAAGTTCAGGCAACAAGACCGCCCGGACACTTTCTTCCTGGCATGGACCACCACACCCTGGACGTTGCCTGCCAACGTCGCACTGGCCGTGGCCGCCGATGAAAACTATGTGTGCATCGAGCACGGCGAAGAGCGCCTATGGCTGGCCGAAGGTTGCCTGGGCGGCTTGCTCGATGAGCCGGTGATCCTGGAACGCTGTACCGGCGCAGAGCTGGCTGGGCTGCGTTATCTGCCGGTGGTCGGCGAGGTGATCGATGCCTCGGCCCATCGCGTGGTCACCGCCGACTTCGTACAGATGGGCGATGGCTCTGGCATTGTCCACATTGCCCCTGCGTTCGGTGAGGACGACGCCTTGCTCGGGCAGCAATACGAGTTGCCTGCACCTAACCCTGTTCGCGACGACGGTACCTTTTCCGATGCGGTGGCGCAGTATGCCGGGCAGAATATTTTCGAGGCCACGCCGCGCATCCTTGCAGATCTGAAGAGCAGTGGCTTGCTGTTCAAGCAAGAACAGATCGAACACAACTATCCACACTGCTGGCGTTGCGATAACCCTCTGATCTATCGCGCGGTAGAGTCCTGGTTCATCCGCGCGTCGGCGCTGCGCGAGCAGTTGGTGGAAAACAACAGCCAGGTCAACTGGGTGCCCGAGCATGTGAAGGAAGGGCGCTTCGGGGACTGGATCCGTAATGCCCGCGATTGGGCGGTGTCACGCAACCGTTTCTGGGGTGCGCCCATCCCGGTATGGCGCTGTGACCAGTGCGGCACCGTCGAGGTGATGGGCAGCATCGCGCAGATCGAAGCGCGTTCCGGGCGCAAGGTCGAAGACCTGCATGTGCCTCATATCGACGAGCATCGTTTCGCCTGCCAGTGCTGCGAGGGCACCATGAGTCGGGTGACCGGTGTCTTCGATTGCTGGTTCGAATCGGGCGCAATGCCGTTCGCCAGTCGGCACTACCCGTTCGAAAACAAGCAGGAGTTCGAACAGACTTTCCCTGCCGACTTCATCGTCGAGTACCTTGCGCAGACCCGCGGTTGGTTCTACACGATGATGGTCATCTCCACCGGCTGTTTCGAGCAGAACCCCTTCAAGAACGCCATGTGCCACGGGGTGATTCTGGCCAAGGACGGTCGCAAGATGTCCAAGCGCCTGAAGAACTACCCCAACCCGATGGATCTCATGCAGACCCACGGTTCGGACGCCTTGCGCGTGGCCTTGCTGGCATCGCCGGTCTGCAAGGGAGAGGACATCAAGTTCAGTGAAGAGTCGGTGCGCGACGTGGTGCGCCGCTACCATCTGCTGTTCTGGAATTGCCTGCAGTTCTATAAAACGTTCACCGAAATCGACCAGTTCAGTCCTTCCGGCGACCTTGGCCAGCCCCTGGACAATGTCCTGGACCACTACTTGTTGCATGAGTTGGCGGCGCTGGAATCGGATATCAAGATGTGGATGGAGTCTCTGGATTTTTCCAAGATCTATTCGCGTATCGAAGTGTTCATCAACGTCTTGAGTACCTGGTACCTGCGCTTGAACAAGGCACGCATCTGGCGCGATGGCCTGGATGACGACAAGCGCCAGTGCTATGAAGTGCTGCACTACGCGTTATCTAATTTTGCTCGTCTGCTGGCGCCCTTCATGCCGTTTCTGGCTGAGGCGGTCTATACCGAACTGGGGTATGCCGACTCTGTGCACCTGCAAGACTGGCCGAGCATCGATCGGCAGTACCTGTCGTACGAGCTGGCCGATGAGATGAGCAGCCTGCGTAACTTGATCGCCAGCGTGCGCAATGTGCGCGAAACCAATGGGGTTTCGCAGAAGTTTCCGTTGCGCAGCATTCGCGTCGCGGGTATCGAACAGGCCGTACTGGAGCGCTATGCACAGTTCCTCGAGGAGGAACTCAACGTCAAGCAGGTCCAGTGGGCCGCCGATGCCGACGAGTGGGCGCAGCCCGTGGTGGTATTGATCTTCTCCTTGCTCGGCAAGCGACTGGGCCCGGCGATGAAGGCGGTCACCACAGCGGTGAAGGCTGGAGAGTATGTAATCGATGAACAGGGGGTGCTGGTTGCCGCAGGGCAGACGATCCAGCCCCACGAGTTCGAGCGTCGCCTGACCGTGCGTGACACGCTCAATAACGTCGGGATTGTCGAGAACATGGTGGTCTGGCTGGACTTGGACATCGATGCCTCGCTCAAGCGCGAAGGCGCCGTACGTGAGCTCAACCGCAGGCTGCAAGACCTGCGCAAGAAAGCCAAGCTGGGCTACACCGAAAAAGTCGACATCGCCGTGCTCGGCGGTGCCTATGTCGATGAGATCCTGGTGCACCACGAGGACTGGCTCAAGAGCCAGTTACTGGTCCAGAGCTTGTTGCGCAGCGATCTTGAGGCGCCGCTGGCAGTGGACGAAGTCGAGCTGCCCGAGGGCGACCCTGTGCGTATTCAACTGCGCCGTAGCGTACTGGCCTGAGGCAATGCCGACCTGGTGCCGCGCTGTCGAGCGGCACCAGGTGGTGCCGCTGGAGTCACGATGGATCGTGAGTGGCCGTTACCACCGGGCGATATCCAGTTGTGGGTCTGTCGTGATGAGTTGATCGTCGCGGCTGACCTGTTGGCCGAATATGCCGCGGTGCTCAGTGACAGTGAGCGCCAGCGGATGGCGCAATTTCATTTTGCCCGACATCGCCATCAGTACCTGGTTACCCGGGCGCTTGTGCGTCATGTGTTGTCGATGTATCGCCCCGGTATTCCCCCGCAGCACTGGTGCTTTGCCTACAACGATCACGGCAAGCCGTGTATCGATCCGGTGTTGGACCCCTCGCAGTCCCTGCACTTCAATGTTTCCCATACCGATGGCTTGATCGTCATGGCCGTGTCGCGACAGGCAATCGGCATCGATGTTGAAGACCTGCAGCGCCAGGGCGACGGCGTTTCGGTGGCCGATACGTTCTTTGCGGCCGCCGAGCGCCACGACCTGCAGCAGTGTGGCGCAGCGCACCGTGCGCAGCGATTTTTCGAGATATGGACACTCAAGGAAGCCTACATAAAGGCCCGCGGCGAAGGTCTTGCTGTACCGCTCGACAGCTTTGCCTTCCGGCTGGGGCCAAGCTGCGGGCATTCCCTTCAATTCAACCCACCGACAACCGACGCCCGGCATTGGCAATTCTGGTCAACACTGCTGCTGGCGCGCTACTGCCTGGCTGTGGCTGCCTGTCATGAATCGCCTCGGGCCAGGTTTTGCCTGCGCGTGCAGGAAGTCATTCCCCGCGTGCGTACCCTCGACCTGGCCTGCCTGTGTCGGCGCCAAGCGGCCCCCCACACGGTGACGCCGCCATGGAGGCTGCCGGGCATCTGCGCCACACCCGAGATCGACCTCGGCTAATTTACCTATCAGTGCTTATAGGTTTGGATCGCGCCGCTTTTGGTTATGCTTTTTTCGCTGGGCACTGATGTGTCGCAGGCAGGGCGCGGCAATGCATAGACCAAACGCCATCCGGGAGAGCAACGATGACATCGTGGGAAAGAGAGGTCTCGAGTGGGGCCGGCAACCGCCAGCTTCCCGTGGTCAAGGGCTGGCCACTGCTCGGCAGTGCGCTTGCCTTGATCCGCAACCCCCTGGGCTTCTTGCAAACCACGCGCAGTACCTATGGCGATGTCTACCGGGTCAAGGCCGCGCATATGAACTTCGTGGTATTGGCCGGCATGGAGGCGAACCGATTCGTGGCGGACAAGGGCAAGGATTGCTTTGTCTCAAGCGGGTTCTGGGAAGCGACCTTGCAAGAGATGCAATGCCCGCATTCGTTCATCGGCGTGGATGGTGATGCCCATCGCTTCCAGCGCAACCTGATGAAGCCGCTGTTCTCCAAGTCGGCGTTCAACGAGCGCATTCCCATGCTTGCGCAGATCTTCACGGATACCCTGCAAGCGCGCTACGGCGTTGATCAAAAGGTGTCGGCGCTGTTTCGGCATGTGCTGTCGCAGCAGATTGGTGGATCACTGCAGGGTTATCAACCCACGCCGGATGAAGTCGAGGCGCTGATGCGGTATCAGAATACCGCGATGAACGTTTGTGCCCTGAAAAAGTGGCCGCGGCTGGCGTTGCGCCTGCCGGGTTACCGGGCGGCGAAAAAGCAGGTGCAGGCGCTGGCCGACCGGATTATCGAGTCGGAACGGACCCAGGAGCAAACCCAGGGTTACTTCCAGACGCTCAAGGAAAAAGGGCAGATGGTCCAGCCCCAGTGGTTTACCCCAGGAGATATGCGCAACCACGCCATCATCTCCTACCTGGCAGGCATCGACACCGTCGGTGCCACCTTGAGCTTCATGTTGCTGGAGCTTTTCAAGCAGCCGCACTTGCACCAGGCGTTGCGTGATGAAGTGGATGCCTGTTTCAGCCAGGGATTGCCGGACGCTGATGGCCTGGAAAACATGGAGACCCTGAAGAACTTCATCCGCGAGGTGATGCGTCTTTATCCAACGGCCTACGCCGTGCGCCGTACGGCAGCGAAAGACTTCGAGTTCCAGGGTTACTCGATCGACAAAGGGCAGGACATCATTCTATTCACCACTGCCAACCACACGGATCCTGCGTGGTTCAAGAACCCTCAGGTCTTCGACATCACTCGCTATGAAGAGCCGCGGCTTGAACACCGCGCCAGCGGCGCCTGGGCACCCTTCGGTCGTGGGCCGCACACCTGCATCGGGGCGGGGCTGGCCAATATCCTGTTGTCGTTGAACCTGGCGCTGTTTTTGTATCACACCGATTTGCGCCCGGCGTGCAAGCTCAGCGATATCAAGATGGATTTCTCCAACCCCGCCGCAGGCTTGAGCGAGCGATTTGCCATTTCCTTTACGCCACGGAATCGCCCGTGAGCAGGTCCGAACTTGCGCCACCGCGATTGTGCCAGGTCGCAATCTGCTCCGCCGACGCCACCACCAGCATGCAGTTTTATGCCGCGTTGTTGGGTTTGCGTGCCACCGGCAGTTTTCAGGTTCGCGGACCCATGGCTGCCCGACTGTTCGAGATGACGGTGGTGCAGGGCGTCAATTACTGGATGGCTGACGCACAGGCATTTTTTCAGCTTGAATTCTTCGAGTTCAGCCAACCGTGCCGGTTGCCGGCGGCAACGCGCACACGCAGCGGCTACGAGCGCTTGTTTGTCGCGGTAGCCGATATAGACGCCGCCGTGGCGCGCTTGCAGGCGGCCGGTATACCCGTCGACCTCGCCGGCACAGTGCTGCGCGACCCCGATGGCGTACCGGTGCAACTGGTGGAGGCTGAGGCTGGCGGCGCGGTCGGGCGCATTATCGGCGTACGGCTGGTGGTCGAAGATCTGGAGGACGCCGTGGATTATTTTCATCGGGCGCTGGGGCTGCCGCTGTCGGCGTGCCAGCCCTCGGCCACGGTCAGCTGCGACACGCCGCGCTGCGCCCTGGATGCGGGTGAGCACTGGATCGAACTGGTGCACCGCCAAGGCGTGGGCGCCGTACGACCACTCAATGAACCCGGACTGATGAATGTCGCCCTGGGCGTACGCCGCCCAAGCCACTTCAATGCCCTTTACCGACGCGTGCTGCGTGAAGGCTTCAGCTCAAGCACGCCGCCGGTTGGCGGTGGGTTATCCCACGTGGTGTACCTGCGCAGCCGCGCTGGGCTGTCGGTGGAGTTGCTGCAATTGCCCGCCTGGATGGATGCCATCTGGGGCTTTCGCGCTCCCGGAAGGTTGGCCAGGCTGGCGCGGTTACTGATTGGAGGGCTGGTCGGGTTGTCGGCCAGGATGGCTCGCGCATCGCCTTGAGCGTTCGTGCGGTGTTTTGGCAAACAGCAACAGGAGCACAGGCAGACATGAGAGAGGAACGTAATTGGATCAGCGACCGCCTGGCTTCGTTCGGCGACGGCATTGCGCTGATCGCCGATGGGCAGCAGTCCTCCTTCAACGCCATAGGGCAAGCGATGATGTCCTGGCAGGCGCTTCTGGCGCACCAGAACATCGCGTGCTGCACGGTAATCATCAATGGTGATTATAGCTGCGCGATGGTGGGGGCGATTCTGGCCTTGTACACCCGGCATTGCGTGGTGGTGCCACTCAATCGCAGTTCGTCTGAACGCTGCGCGGCGGTGGCACGTACGACAGGGGCCAGTTGGATCATCGACGCCGATCACTCCGGCGATCTGCAGGCGTTAACCACACAGTTGCCCACCCACGAGTTGGTGGCAGGCCTGTTCGATCGCCGAGAAGCCGGTCTGATATTGCTCAGTTCAGGCAGCAGCGGCGAGCCCAAGGCCATCCTGCTCAGCCTCGAAAGGCTTTTTGCCAAATACCGCGATGCGCCGCGCTCAAGGCCTCGTACCACGGCTGCATTCCTGTTGCTGGACCATATCGGCGGTTTCAATACGTTGCTGCACTGTTTATTCAGCGGCTCGACACTGGTCAAGCTCGATTCCCGCGACGCCGTGAGCATTTGCCGGCAGATTGCTGAACACCGGATCCAGCTCCTTCCCGCCACCCCTACATTTCTCAACATGCTGCTATGGGGACGGGCGTACGAGACCTACGATCTTTCCAGCCTGGAACTGGTGACCTACGGCACCGAGACCATGCCCGAATCGACCCTGGCCGCGCTGAACGAGGTGTTCCCGGCTGTGCGTTTCAAGCAGACCTATGGCATGAGCGAGCTGGGCATCCTCTCCACGCGCTCGGAGTCGAGTGACTCGCTGTGGATTCAAATTGCCACTGACGATGTGCAGGTGAAGGTGGTTGATCAGATTCTGTGGATCAAGACCCGCACCGCGATGCTCGGCTATCTGAACGCGCCGTCGGTGATCGATCAGGAGGGCTGGCTATGCACGGGGGATCTGGTTGAAACCCGTGGCGATTATTTCCGCATCCTCGGGCGTGGAGAAAGCCTGATCAATGTGGGAGGGCTCAAAGTGCTGCCGGTAGAAGTCGAGAGTCGGCTGTTGAGCCTCCCCTTCGTCAAGGATGCCGTGGTATGGGGGCGCAAGAGTCCGGTCACCGGGCAGATCGTGGCCGCCACGGTCGTTCTGGAGGGTGAGTTGGACACCGACGACGCCAAGCGCCAGATCATGCTGCATTGCCAGCAAGGGTTGGAAGATTTCAAGGTGCCGCGTCATATCGAATTTGTGACCGGGCGCCTGCACAGCGATCGATTCAAGAAAATCAAGGTGGCCTCGCAATGACTGATGCAGTTTCTGACGCTTTACACACTCGCCATGACAGCGCTCCATCTGCGGTAAAGGGCACCATCATTGTCAGTGGCGGTAGCCAGGGCCTGGGATTGACGACGGTCCGATGTTTCCTGGAGGCAGGCTATAACGTCGCGACCTTCAGTCGTCGAGAGTCTCCGGCTGTCACGGAGTTGAGCGAGCGTGCCGACTTTCATTGGCAGGCACTGGACTGCACCGACTACTCAGCGCTCACCGCCTTCGTCCAGCAGGTGGAAAAGCGCTTCGGTGGCCTCGACGGGCTCGTCAACAATGCCGCCACCGGTGTTGAAGGCATCCTCAGCACGATGCGCGTGGCGGACATCGACAGTGCGCTTGATATCAACCTCAAGGGCCAGTTGTACCTGACCAAGCTGGTCACGGCCAAGCTGCTCAAGCGTGGCGCGGGCAGCGTGGTGAATGTGTCATCTATCAATGCCCTGCGGGGTCATTCCGGCCTGACGGTTTACAGCGCAACCAAGGCCGCGATGGATGGCTTGACCCGCAGCCTGGCCAAGGAGCTGGGCCCACGGGGCATTCGCGTCAACTCGGTTTCGCCTGGCTACTTTTCCAGTGACATGGTCAAGGACCTGAGCCCCCAGACACTCAGCAGGATCGAGCGCCGCACACCGTTGGGGCGTCTGGGTACCCAGCAGGAAGTGGCGGATCTGATCCTGTACCTGGTAGACCGGGGCACCTTTGTCACCGGTCAAAACATTGCAGTCGATGGAGGTTTCACATGCTGAATCATCAAGTCATGGATCAAGTATTCGATCAAGTAGAGCACCAGATCGCTCAGGTTCTGGGGGCGAAGGGTGGGCCTTTGGTGGCGGTGGAAATTGACAGCCGCTTCAGCGACTTGGGCCTGAGCTCCCTGGACCTGGCGACGCTGATCAGCAACCTGGAAGCGGTTTATGGAACAGACCCCTTCGCCGATGCCGTGGCGATCACCAGCATCGTGACCGTGGCGGACTTGTGTCGAGCGTATGCGCAACAGGGTGTGCCGGGGCCGAGTCCGGACCCGCTGGACGCCCAACTGCGTGATCTGCGCCAACTGTGAGCCAGGCCCTAGAGAGCCATCTGGGCGACCTGGCCGTTGTCGGGTTGGCATGCCGCTTTCCGGGTGCACCTGACCAGCGAGTGTTCTGGGAGAACCTGCGCCAGGGCCGCGAGTCGATCGTTGACCTTGACGATCAGCAACTGAGCGCGGCGGGTGTCACCCGCGAGCAATGGAGCGAGCCTGGTTATATCCGGCGCAGCCCGGTGCTTGAAGGCATCGAATGGTTCGATGCGCGGTTCTTCGGGGTTTCCGCGCGCGAGGCCATATTGCTCGATCCGCAGCATCGACTGTTGCTGGAGGTGGGGTATGAGGCGCTTGAGGATGCCGGGCATGTCAAGGCGGCTCAAGCCGGCGTGACGGGTGTCTATGCATGCATGGGGGGCATCACCACCAGCTATTTGCATCAGTTTGGTGACCGTCTCGACCCCTTGCATCATGAAACCGCCAGCCTGGTTCACCAGGGTAACGACAAGGATTTTCTCGCCACGCGCCTGTCCTTCAAGCTCAACCTGACAGGCCCGAGCATGACCGTGCAGACCGCGTGTTCAAGTTCGCTGGTGGCGTTGCACCTGGCCTGCAACGCTCTGCGCCTGGGGGAGGTCGACACTGCGCTGGTGGGGGCAGCCGCCATTCGTATTCCGCACCATACCGGTTATCCCCTCGGACAGAGCCCGTTATTGTCTCGCGACGGTCGTTGCTGTCCGTTTTCCAGTGATGCCAGCGGCACGTTGTTCGGCAGCGGCGTGGCGAGCGTCATCGTGCGCCGCCACGCCGACGCGATACGCGATGGTGATCATGTGTATGCGCTGATCAAATCCAGCCATGTCAACAATGATGGGGCGATGAAAATCGGCTACACCGCCACCAGTGTGCCAGGGCAGGCCAAAGCCATGGTGCGGGCGATCACGCTGGCGCGCGCCAATGCGCGGCAGATCAGTTATGTGGAGTGTCATGGTACCGCCACCAGCCTGGGCGACCCTCTGGAAATCAAGGCGCTTGAAAAAGCCTTCCGCCTGGATACCCAGGACCACGGTTTTTGTGCGATAGGCAGTGTCAAATCCAATATTGGTCACCTTGAACAGGCAGCCGGCATCGCCAGCCTGATCAAAGTGGCGTTGATGCTAAAGCACGACACCCTGGTGCCTTCACTCAATTTCACCACGCCCAATCCGCGCATCGATTTCGAGCATTCGCCGTTCCGGGTCAGCCAGGACACCCGGGTGTGGTCGCAGGCGCTGGAGCAACCCGCCGACACTGCGCGGTTGGCAGCGATCAATTGCCTGGGGATCGGCGGCACCAATGTGTTCAGCGTGCTGCAGTCCGTTGCGCCAGCTCTGGTGCGCGGGACCGACGCAGCGGTGGACGTGCCGATTTGTCTGTCTGCCGCAACGCGAGAGCAACTACGCCAATACCTGCTGCGGTTCGCCCATTTCGTCCGTGACAGCGGGCCAATTGATCGTTTGGCGCTGGCGCATACCATAAACATCAGCCGCAGCGCACATCGCGAGCGGTTCGCTGGTGTGTTGAAAGCAGGCATAGACGTGGACAGGTTTTTTGAAGAGGCCGCACACAGCGTGCTGGATGCGCCTGCGACGTTCACGCCGCGCCTGGTGTATTACCTGTGCGAGCAGCCGCAGCACCTTGACGATGCCAGTCGGCAGGCATGGCTGGCGGCGCCGAGATACCAGCGCATGGCCGATGATTACGCAGAGTGCCTGGGCCGTCTCTCCAGTACGCCACAGACCGTTGAAGCGGCGGCTCGCTGCGCCGAACTGGCGTTCGAAGTGGCGCTGTATCAACAGTTGGTGCGCTGGGGGATGGTGTTCGAGGCCGTGATCGACAGGGGTTACGGCCACTGGATCAACCGCTGTCTGCAGCTCGGGTGCGGCGCATCGTCGGCACTAGACGCTAGCCCTGAGTGGTTGAGCGCGTTTGTGCAGGAGGGGCAGGGCGCCGCCCAGCTTGCTTCCCCTGGCTGGCCTGATTCGGCCCAGGTTGCAGTGCTCGTCGTCAGCCGCCAGGCCTGGGCTGTAACCGTGCCATCGTCCGGGCGTTGCGTGCATCTGGCCGAGGAAATGCTGACGTTCGCTGACGTGGAACGCTTTGCCTGCGACGTTGTGCAGGCCGGAATCAGCTTTGATTGGCTGGATTATTACCGCTTGGTAAAGGCACAGAAACTGTCACTGCCCACGTATCCGTTCGCCCGTCAACGCTATTGGCCAGTTGAAGACTGAAAGCCCGCGTGCGGTAAGTTTTTCATGGGCGCGGGAAGATGTCTCCCCATAAGGCTTATAGGTTGATGGCCGCCAGGAAGATGGGGAATATAAAAATCCAATCCGCACCGATGCCCGGGTCGCCGGCATCCACAGGAGGCGTAGATGCAGATCACTCGCCAGACCGTCCAGGACGCGTTGCAGGCCACCCTGGGCCGAGCCGTGACGGTCGAGCCACATGTGCCACTGATCGAGACTCGATTGAAAATCAACTCGCTGACCATGATGGCACTGTTCGCGCAGCTTGAGCGTGTCAGCCAGGTCACCGTTGCGCAAAAGGATGCAGTTGGCCTCTACGGTTGCAGTATCGACCAGATCGTCCAGTGGTTCGCCCAACGTGAGCAGTGAGGTCGTGAAGGCGTCGTCGCCGTTGGTAGAGCATCCGCCCGCTTGTCAGTTCGCCGCGAAGCGGGATGCGCTGGAGGAAGGCGGCACGCTGGCTGTTCAAGTAGAAGGGCAGGCGATATTGCTTTGCCAGGCCAGGCAGGCGGTCTATGCCGTGGAAAACCGCTGCCCGCATCAGGGTAAGACGATGGACGGCGCCTTGATCCGGCGCGGCCAACTGATTTGCCCGCACCACGGCGCCAGGTTCGACCTGGAGACGGGCGAGGCGTTGGGGCCGCATACCCGCTGCGCACTGACGACCTACAAGGTGCATCTGATCGACAGCGACGTGATGATCGAGCAACGCGCACAGGCCAGGCCGGAGTGCGGTACGTGAGCCTGCTTCGCCTGGCACCGCGGCTGGCAATGTGCGTCTTCTATTTTTGGTATGGCAAGGGAATGTGAGATGGAACAGTTGACCCCTGGCGTCGGTGCAAATGTATGCCTGGCATTAGCGCAGGTGTGCGATCGGCATGCCCAGCGTACCGCGCTGCACTTACCGGATCTGGGCAGTGCCGCGAAGCTGTCCTATGCCCAGCTTCATCAAGCTATCAGCAACGCAGCGGTGGCCTTGGCCGGGCTGGGTATCAAGCGTGACGATCGAATCGTGCTGTGCCTCGATGTCGAAGCCCATGCGTTGATCCTGGTATTCGCCTGCGCCTATCTCGGAGCGACCGCTGTAGTAGTGGGTAATCGCCTCAGTCAGGAAGAAATGCGCTACATCGTCAGCGATGCTGCGCCGAAGATGGTCGTCACCTCACTCAATGACCTGGGGTTGTTTGCCGGCGACCTGCATACTTCCCTGGTAGTGGTGGCAGCCTCGGACGAGGACACCGGCGAGTGCTCCGTTTTTCCTGGCATCGATGAGCTCGTCTCCATGCGGGGGGCCTGCGTCGGCATGGCGTGCGTCGCAGGCGATCATCCAGCGCTGATCCTCTATACGTCGGGCACTACCAGCCAGCCCAAGGGCGTCGTCATCTCCCACGCGCACCTGGTGTGGTCAGCGCAGTCCAATATCGAGCACCTGCAGGTCACCGAAAACGATGTGACGCTGGTGTTTTTTCCGCTCTGCCACACCATGGCTTTTTCCTATCAAGTGCTCACCTCATTGTTTTCGGGAGCCGCCATGGTGCTGCGGCGGGTGTTCAACCCCCAACGCTTCTGGAGCGATGCAGCACACTTTGACTGCACATGGGCCGCGATCCTGCCGTTCGTTTGTCATGCCCTGGCAGCCCTGGAGAAACCGGTTCGACACAGCTTCAGGTTTTGGGGCTTTCCCAGCCGCAACACCGACGTGGAGGCGCTGTTTGGTGTGAAGACCGTAGGGTGGTGGGGCATGACTGAGCTGTTTGCCATTGGCAGTGTGACGAGCGAGCAGCACAGCGCGGACCTCAATTATTCGATTGGCAAGCCAGTGAGTGGCTACCGCTATCGGTTGACCGATCCCGTCGCGAATGCCGGGCCGTTCAATGCGCGAATCAGTGCCGATCTGCAGTTCAACGCGCAACCCGGCAAGAATCTGTTTCTGGGCTATCTCAACAAGCCTGGCGAAACCCGCGACGCCTTCACAGAGGACGGTTGGTACATCACCGGCGACCGCTTTTTCGAGACTACCGAGGGCGTGCTGTTTTTTGATGTGCGCTTGAAAGACATCATCAAGGTGGGCGGGGAAAACGTATCGGCTTCGGAGATTGAGTTCGCTGCGTACGCCAGCGCCATGATCAGCGAAGTGGCGGTAGTGTCGCGCCCCGATCCCTTGTTGACGGAAACACCGGTGTTGTTTGCCGTGCTCAACGCTAGCGGTCGTGAGGACCAGGCGCTCGCCAGGCGGCATATCGAACAGGCCTGCCGCGAGCGCCTGGCCGACTTCAAGCGGCCTCGCGAAATTATTTTCCTGGAAGATTTTCCCCGTGCCGGCTTGCGCAAGATTGCCAAAAATCAATTGCGCCAGATGGCTTTGCAACAGGCCCATGAACCGGCCTGAGCAGGCCCGTCATTTACCGTTTGAGGAAGGCGACATGAAAAAGCTCTATGTGACCGGCGGCACTGGTTTTCTGGGAAGCCATTTTATCTATCGGCATTTGCTCACCGGTGAGTTCGATGTGACCTGCCTGGTCAGGGGGCGCGACGACAATGAGTGCCGACATCGTATCCGCGATGCGGTGCTCTCGGCGGGCCAGCATTATCCTGCCACTGACGCGCGACTCTCTTTTGCCGGCTTGAAAGCCCGGCGCGCCGATATCACCCAGCCGTTGGCGGGGATGGATATCGCTCAGTCCCGGGCGCAGGCCTCGGAGCAGGCGGTCTTCCTGCACTTTGCTTCATCGCTCAATTTCGAAGAAAAGAACCGCGACATTATCTATGAGCACAATATCAACGGCCTGACCCATGCGTTCCATGCAGCACAGGCGTTGGGCTGCCAGACGTTTTTCTATATCTCGACTGCTTATACCGCAGGCGTTGGTTCGGGTGAGGTGGAGGAATGCCTGCACCAGAGCACTGAATTCAATAACTATTACGAAGAAACCAAATGTGCGGCCGAGCACTTGATTGACCGCCTGTGCACTGCCAGTGGAATTGAGTTGGTGATTATCCGACCGTCGATTGTTATCGGTCCGCAGGCCACTCAATCCGCAGGTGGCAGCACCACTGGCCTGTATGGGTTCCTGAGGGAGGTCAACCGCCTCAAGCGCGCCATGCGCAACACTGAACAAACCGTGCGCCTGTCGGGTAAGCCCCACGCCAGGGTCAACCTGGTGCCAGTAGATCAGGTGTGCCAGGACATCATGCGGGTGTACGACAATCTGGCGAGTTGCCCGCGGGGCATCTTCCACGCCACGTCGTCGACCAATATCGAAGTGCGCGTGTTGCTCGATATTATTTCCCAGGCCATTGAGCTCAGTGGTTTGCAGATCGATGAAAGCGGGCTGGAAAACCCCTCGGCCATCGAGAAACTGCTGGCCCGTAAAACCGTGTTTTACAACCCCTACATCCACAACACCAAGACCTTTCTTCGGGCCGATGGAGGCGGCTGTGCGCTGACGATTGCAGACGTCGAGGGCTACATCAAGGGTGGGGTGGTGGCGCTGAGCCAACGCAAACCTGACCTCTTGCGTCAATACGTGATCGATACACAAGACCGGGTGCCCCTCAATGTCTATGCCTCGGCGGACAAGCGCAAGGAAACCGTGGTCTTCATCAACGCAGTCGGCATGCCTTTGGAACTGGCCAACCGCCTCAGGGAGGCCCTGGAAGATGACTTCCGCTTTGTTACCTGGGAAAGCCGCGGTATCCCCAGCCCCGTGGATGATATCGACACCATTGACGTCAGTGTTGCGGCGCATATCGGCGACCTGCAGCGGATTTTTGATTACTTCAATATAGAAAAAGCACATCTGATCGGCTGGTGTTCGGGGGCCTACATCGCCTATCACGCCCGCAAGTTGAAAGAAGTCGCGAGCCTGACGCTTATCAGTGGCGCGTATGGTCTGGTGAGCGCAGAGGAAGAGGAGACCGCTTTCATGCGCAACCTGCGGCAGGTGTTGCCGCTTATTTCACAGTCGCGTAGCCAGGCAGAGCGCTTTCACGCGTCGTTTTTTGCGCGCTCCGGCAGTGAGAATACCGAGAGTGCGACACAGAGCCGCCAATCCAGCGAGATCCTCGACGCGACGGATCCGAACCTTATCCACCTGACGAGCCTGCCCTTTGAATCCGCGGAGTCGCTGTATTGCTATAGCCGGGCTATTACCGCGCTGCAAGTCGGCGAGTACCCGCTGCAGGATGAGCAACTCGGGGTGCCGTGCCATGTCATCGCCGGCACCTGTGATGAAGCTGTGAGCCCCCATGAGTCAAAGCGCTTTATCGAACTGCATGAGGGTGCTGACTATTCGGAAATCGCTGGCATGGATCATTTTGGTTTGTATAACCACCTGGGGTTGTTGGGGGTGGTGACGGCGTATATCAAGAACCTCAGCCCGGTGATGCCGGGTTCCCAGGCGGATGCATAAGTCCAGCCTGCTCATCCACACGGCATCAAAGGAGGGAAGATGAAAAGCAAATTTATCGAGCACGTCGCGGACTTGTCCATGCCCATCGATTATCAAGAGGTCCTGGCACGCGACGATCAGAGCAGTGTCCCGGCCGATATGCGGGAGCATTTTCCCGCAGGCCGGTACAGGATGGAGGTTGATCGCGACGCCTATCTGTCTGCCGGTTTTCATCAACTGGAAATGGATCGGATGTGGTCTCGAGTTTGGCAGATGGCTGCGCGGGAGGAACAAATTCCAGAGGCGGGGGATTTGACGCTCTACGAGATCGGCGAGTTATCCTTCATCCTCGTTCGTAACGAAGCACTGGAAATCAAGGCCTACTACAACAGTTGTCGTCACCGTGGCCGGCGCCTGTGCTCGGGCGATTCGAGCGTGCGAGAACTGCGTTGCCCCTATCACGGATTTGCCTGGGACCTGGATGGCACCCTCAAGCGCATACCGGCGGCATGGGATTTTGCCCACCTTGACTGGGAGGGTCGCCGTTTGCTGGAGGTCAAGACAGACACCTGGGGCGGTTTCATTTTCATCAATATGGATCCTGCCTGCGAGCCTTTGGCCGATTATATGGAGAGCCTGCCCGGTGAGTTGGCCATCAATCAGTATGAGGGCAAGTACATTGCGGGGCACAGCCGGCACATACTCCCGGCGAACTGGAAAAACGTCATGGAGTCCTTCATGGAAGGGTTGCATGCCCCCGAGACGCACGGGCATACATGGGCCCATCTGAGCGATACCCTGCAATACGATGTTCGACCCGATGAGCGTCATGTGAGCCGCAGTTTTCACGCGGTCGGGCTATCGGTCTGCGAGGATCATGAGCCGCTGTCCGAACAGGCGATCATGGATCAATTTCATCGCAACGTACTCAATGGGAAAAGCGGCCCCTACGCCCCTCACCTTCAGGCCGGCATGACAGCAAGGCGCTACATGGCCAGTGTGATGCGTTTGCAATACGGGTTGGCCAGTGGCAGGGATGTCAGTGGGTTGTCTGACGCTGAAGCCGTCGATGTACTGCAGTATTCGCTGTTCCCGAATATGATCTTCTTTCGCGGCATTTCTCTGCCGCCCGTGCTGCGTTTTCGCCCCAACCAAAACGACCATAACAGCTGCATCTTCGATCTTTTCTACTTGGTCGACATACCCAAGGGCGCGCAGCGGCCCGAGCCTGCAGCGACCGTGGAAATGGGGCCGGACGACACCTATGAGCACGCCGGTGTACTGCCTGACTGGTTAGGCTATGTATACGATCAGGACATGGACAATATCAAGAATATGCGTGCGGGCCTGCAAGCCTTGAGCAATGACCCGCTGGTATTGAGCGATCTTCATGAATCCAGGATACGGCACTTCCATAACACACTTATGCACTATCTTGACAGGCGCGATTGAACCATTCGTCACGGGACTTAATGCGCGCCATTATGACTTTTGTTTAATTTGACAATCTATGTTTTTTCGTTAACTTACTTCTTGAAGTGGATTGGATCCAACCTGCCTGGCAAGGTGAGCGTTGCTCTTCGAATAGTGGCCATTCAATGTGGGGCGGCCACTAATAGTCCCCATATAACAAGGAGGTTAAGATGCTTGAAGACATTCTGATGTGTGAGACGCTGGAGGCCTGGAGTAAAGTGCTGTTTGCCTTGGCGAAAGAGTATGGATTTTCTTCGGTGCTGTTTGGGGTTAAGCCCACGATCAGTACGCCTTTCAGCTCTTCGACCATCATCAGTAATTATTCCAGGTCATGGCGCAGTATCTATGACGCGAATGCCTATTACGAAGTCGACCCTGTTGTGTTTCATTGCTTGAACAGTTCATTGCCGTTGGTCTGGACAAAGGAAAATTTTATTAACAAGCCCGAACAGCAATTGTATGAGGCTGCGAGTGCCAGTGGTGTTTGTTCAGGGCTGTGTATGCCCATCCATGGGCCGCGCGGAGAGTTCGGAATGTTGAACTTTATTACGGATGAGAAGTCACCGGCCGACGTCATTCGTTCCAAGGGGCTGCCACAATTTGCCTTGATGCGTGATTATCTGATCGAATCGTTCCAGAAAATACAGAGTGCTGCTGAAAAGGAGGTCGAAAAACCACCGAAGTTGACCGCTCGTGAGCTGGAATGTCTGAAGTGGGTGGCCGCCGGTAAAACCTCTTGGGAAATTTCGCGAATTCTGTCCTGTGCAGAAGTTACAGTTAATTACCATGTCACCAACTTTATGCGTAAGTTCAATGCTGAATCACGCCAGCACGCCGTGATCAGCGGCATCCGTTCCGGCCTGGTCACGCCCTGATGCGGATTATCGATAACGCCTTCAATTAAGGGGTCTTATGGTCAGCGCGTTCCACTTTCCTGAATACGACCAGTTGGACGGCATTGCGCTGGCTGAGATGGTGCGCCTTAAAGAAGTAACCCCTCTGGAGCTTGTGAGCGCCGCCGTTCAGCGGATCGACGCAGGAAATGGCGCGATCAACGCGGTGGTGCATCTTCTTGAGCGCGAGGCCAAGGCACAATGCGAGGTGCCATTGGCAGACGGCCCGTTGTCCGGCGTCCCCCTATTGGTCAAGGACCTGCTTGCGGAAATTCAGGGCTGCCCCACACGTAACGGCTCCCGGCTGTTCGCGCACTATGTTGCCAGGGAGGACTCGCAGACGATCAAGCGTTATCGACAGGCGGGGTTGATCTTTGTCGGTAAAACCGCGACGCCGGAGTTGGGCTTGCATCCCTATACCGAGTCTGATGCAACCGGTGCCACACGTAACCCCTGGAACTTGGAACTGTCGCCGGGCGGCTCCAGCGGCGGTGCCTGTGCAGCGGTCGCGGCGGGCATGACCCCGATTGCCCACGGCAGCGATGGAGGTGGCTCAATTCGGCTACCCGCTTCCCATTGCGGGGTTTTCGGCCTCAAGCCAACACGTGGTCGGTCTCCCTGCGGGCCGCATTTTTCAGAGTTATGGCAGGGTCTGGTAGTTGAACACGCGGTCTCAAAAAGCGTGCGCGACAGTGCTGCCATGCTCGATATCCTGATTGCGGGGAGTGATGATGCTGATGCTTACCGTTGGCCCGCACCGGCTCAATCGTTTCTTGCGGGTATCGGCGATGCGCCTGGCAGGCTGCGCATTGCTTACACCTTCAAGCCTTTTCTGGGTGGGGATTTGAGTCCCGACTGTCGCGCCGCGTTGGAAAGCAGTTTGAAGCTGTTGACGGACCTTGGGCACGAGGTGGTTGAAGCCCATCCACCCTTGGCATCCCCCGATCAATTATGCGAAGCCATGCTGACCCTGGTGTGCGGGGAAATGGCGAGCCTGGTGCAGAACGCGGGGCGCATGCTTGATCGCGTGGCGACTTACGCGGATTTCGAGAGCGGGACCTGGGCCCTGGCCCGGCAGGGCCATATCCTCAAAGCGGTCGATCTCGCCAGGGCGAGAGAGTTGGCGCTTCATCAGGGGCGCATCATGAGCGCCTTTCATGAACACTACGATGTGCTGGTGACGCCGGTAGCCAACCAGTTGGCATCGAAGGTGGGAGCGTTTCGCTTGAGTCCGTTGGAGGATCGCCTATCGCGTAGAGTATTAGGTAAATGGGGAATGGACTGGCCCCTGCGACTGGGCAATCGCCTTGCAGAACATTCGCGCACTGTCATGGAATATATGGGGTGGTCGACACCGTTCAATATGAGCGGGCAACCGGCGATGAGTGTGCCTCTGTACTGGAACGAAACAGGACTTCCCATCGGCACACAGTTCATCGCAAAGATGGGCAATGAGGCCTTGCTGCTGCAACTTGCACGTTCGCTTGAAGTTGCACGGCCCTGGCGACATCGTAGCCCGCCTCACTCTTCAGCGGCGTCAAGTACTCAGATCAAATAGCATTGACTGCGTCCAGGGTCTTGTTGCTCAAGTTAACTTCAACAGCGATGGCTCGTTCTACGCCGATAGTCAGGGGCGGGCCTAGTCTGACCAACTCCAGCCCCGCTTTCATCAGCATCTTTTCGACACCCACGGAAGTAACGGTGATGAGCTTTTCAACGTGCTGCGAGTGCGCATGCCTGATGAGGTGACCAATGGCCTTCATGGCGGTATTGGAAAAGCCGAAGCCGCCGCGCTCACTGGCACTTATGGCAAATCGGCTAAGCTCCCAGATGTTGGCGGCACGCGGAGGTTTTTTAGTGGTCAACAGGTTGGGGAACGTGTCTTTGAGCATATAGGGACCTGTGGTTGGCAATATACGCCAGCAGCCCGCCACTTTGTTTTCGTTGATATCATCGATCAGCAGCATATAAGTGGGGGCCAAGGCGTCGTAACCATCTATCTCCATGTCGGCAATTATCGACACATCCCAGCCTTTTTTATCCTTGAAGATTGAAGCCCGAAGTTTATGCATGCCCTCCAGATAACGTGGTGATATGTTCTCGCGTTTGTCTATTAGATATTTCATGCTGGCTTCCTCGGCTTCGAAGTGCATAGCTTTATGCAGATTGCATAAGCGTTAAACTATAAGTGTTGATAGGTATCCTGATATCAAGGAGTATGTGAAGATCCCCTTCTTCTGAGCGGGAGTTGGGCGTTTATGTATAGATGTTCAAAGTTTGTGAATGAGGTCATTTTTTTTCGAACGAAAAAAGGGATGACCCAGGCGGATTTCTGGGCGAAATTTGGTGTCACCCAGAGTTCAGGAAGTCGAATTGAAAAGACGGGGCGGATGCTTGTTCCGTTGTACATGCTGCTGCGCTTGTACTGCGCAGGGGTTATTGCAGACGATGATCTTGAGTTGGAGTTCGAGCGTATGGGCAAGTCTGCCTCGGACAGGTTCGGCTGACTCCCAAGCCTGGCGAGTACTGCTGGGTTATTTGAGTTTTTTCTTGCGTGTCTGGCGAACGGCCAAGTGTTCGAAAATAAACGACGCGGTGCCGAACACTGCAATTATTGAAAGCACGAGCATGCCGAGAGTTGAGCTTTCCACGGTGATTTCCTGCGTAGATTTGAGTTGACGATCACGCTAGGGCCTCGGCTTCCTGGCTTCAATAGACCCGACGCAAACCTTACGGCGCCGGGCCCATTGTTACGCGCTCTTTACGCGCAACGGCCGCTACGGCGCATTGCGGCTGTGACGGTAGTCGCTGACCGCTTCATACACCGCCTTTCGCAACCGGTTGATGCCGCCGATGGGGCGGTGTGCTTCCACACCGAACCAAGGGTTGAACGACTGGTTGTCACAGGCCAGGTTCTGCGCCGGCGTGTCGAAATCCTGGGCAGGAATCCTGACCTTGGCCACGGTTTCATACGGCGCATCGCTTTCTTTCCATTCGATGCTGGTGTCTTCGATGGGCATGAACTTTTGCGGGTTCTGCCGTTGGATCTGCAGCACGAAACAGGCCGCTACGCGGTCGGTGGACAGTTGCTGATTGAGGGCGCTGCGCAGGAAGTTCGGCAGGGCCTGGTTCTGTTTAGGCAGTACGTATTCCGGGCAGCTTTGCGGGTCGGGCGCGACGCGAAACTTGGCGTTGGCCGCGCCAAACTTGTAGGGCGACACTGAAAAGTAAGTCGTCTGCGTCGGGCTGGCCGGTGCGGGCGCCAGCGTTGCCAGGGCGATAAACAGGTGACGTATTTGCCAACTGCGCGGGTCGAGCTTGGGAAAGAACGCCAGGACCTTCTTGCCATCCGCTTGCGCGCCGATGTTCTGCGCGTATTCGGCGACATCGCTGACAAAGAAATTCGGGTGGCTGAACATCACGAAATCCTGCTCGGTGCGGGCTTGCTGGTCGGCCATCAGTTGCTTGCCCGGCACATCCAATAGCTTGATCGCCATGCCGCGGGCATCGCGGATGCTGTCGAATTGCGGGTAGGCGTTGCCGTTGGACAGGCGCATCGTCGCCTGCCAGACCTTGCCCGGCTCTGCGAACACGCCCTGGCGCAAGGCCGGGTCGAGATCCGCCAGAACGCTGACCTCGGCTTTCACGCAACCATGGGCCTTGGCATGGGCATCGCGCAGGTAGCGAGTGCCTTCGCGGTGCTGGTCAACGATGCGTACGGCGGTCTGGATGATGCCTTGGGTCATCGCTGCTTCACCCGGCGGGATCTGTTCATCCGCTGACACCGGGCCACTGTGCTGCCAGGCGAACCATACGGTCGCCAGTAGCCACCCCAACAGCCCAACGCCCACCAGCCACAACAGGGTCTTGCCGAGAAAAGCGCCGAGACGCAGCCAGAGACGAGCGAGCATGGAACGTTCCTTGTTTTGTGATCGAATAATCATGGCAGTTGGTGCTCCAGCGGGCCGCCCAGTACTTTGAGGTACTCGAGCAGCGCCCAGCGCTCCTGGGGCAGCAAGCCACGGCCAATGACGCCATTGCCCCGCGCGCCTGCGCGGAATTCGTGGCCGCTGTTGTGATTGCCGGTGATTCGGGTATCGAACAGGAAGGCATTCTTGAACGAGGCGGTTTCAAAACCCAGATGGCGTGGATCGTAGTTGAACGTGCCTTTATAGAAGGTGGTGCTGCGTTCGTCCTGGGGCGAAAGCAGTTGGTAGATCGTCGGCACCGAACCGTTGTGCAGGAACGGCGGGGTAGCCCATACGCCTGCCAGTGGTCGCGCTTTATAGGCACGCAATTCGCGCACGCCAATCGGCAGGCCGAACCCGTCCAGGCTCGGGCGCTCGGCCGGGGTCACGCCGGCAGCGCGGTAGGCATGTTCTTCGACAAAGGCGGTGACGTAGGCCAGCCCCTGGGCCACGGACATTTTTTTCAGATCCAGTGGCGCGGTGGGCGCAGGGTGTAGTTCAACATTGAGTTGGGCCAGTTCGGCCGGGTCCCATTGCAGGGCGCTGAGGTCATAACGCTGGTCGGCAATGTTGCTGGCGGTGCCGGGGTCGGTGCCGATGTAGTCCACCGGCAGCATTTTCAACTGCTGCACCGGGCGGCCATTTTCCTCGGTGACCGCGGGTATATGGCAGCCAGCACAGTTTTCGGCGAAGAGTGCTCGGCCTTGGGCGGCGAGGGGTTTGTCGATGGCGCCGAACAAGTCCTCCGGCCAGGTTGGCGGCTTGAGGCGTTGCAGGGTTTCTTCGATCAGGTGCAGGTCCCGCACGCGTACGCTGGACGGGTAGCGAGCGTCGCCCTGGAGCGGTTGGCCGGCACTGTCGAAGAAGGCCAGGGTTGCGCCTACACCAAGGGCTTCACCGATATTGCGCGCCATGGGCTGCTGAGCCGAGCCATTCCACTGCACCCAGTCGAATGTCCAGATATCCCACAACTGCGGGTAGTCCACTGGGGCATTGGCGACACGATAATTGTCGGGGGAAATAGCGTCGCCAAAGCTGGCATTGGCGATGCGCCCGAAGGCGTCAGTACGACCGGGGCCTTCTTCGGTGGGATAGAGGCCGCGATGGGTATCATTCCAGGCGACTTTGAGGAACTGGTTCAGCGATTGTTTGAAGTCCTGGCGCAGCTGATTGTGCTGGGTATCGTACTGATCACCCAGGACTTTGCGGGCGAAGCGCTCGAACTTCCACGGGTTGTAATACGTAGCGGCAAGGCTGGCGACCAGGGCTTGGCCAAAACTGCCGCCCCGCAAGGTGGGTACGCTGGAGGGCAGCACGTGTTGCGCCGAGCCACCGTCGATACGCAGGGCCTGGCCCTTGAAGTGCAATTGACCGGTGTGGCAGGCCGCACAGGTGATATCCAGGTATTGAACCTGGCTGTCGGCGTTCTGGTGTCGGGCAAAACCTACCGGCAGGTTGCCAGGGTTTTGCGGGGTGGGCACTTGCTTGGGGTCGACCAGAAAACCAAAGCGCGCCAGGTACTCCGGCGCGGCAAAGCGTTGCTCGGAGAACGGCAGCTCCAGGGCCGTGAACCAATCGTAGTGCAGGCCCTTTACCTGGGTGCCCTGGGGCGTGAAGTAGTAGGTCTGGCGGTCAGCGGCACTCCATTGATCCTGGTAGTGCACCTGCTTTACTGGCACGTAGTCCGGTAGCTTGGGGTTGAGGGTGTAATAGAGCACCACGGCCAGAATCAGGCCCAGGGCGATCAGTACCAGGAGTAAAACACGGGAAAAAGTGCGCAAGATAACTATCCTTGTCGAATTGTCGCGTTGTTATGCCACTGCGCCACAGGTGCGGCAAGTAGCGATGAGCCTGCTGGCAGGCGGTCCCGCGATCCGTCGCGGTGCCCCATGATAAATGGAAATGCTTTTAAACACGTGAACTTATCAGAAGTTTCCTGCTCACATGCCGGTAGCCATTGGTCGTGGCCGCCTGATAAGCTCGCGACTTTATTCGAATGCCCTTTTGGCGCATGAACAAGGAAATAGCATGAAACAGCATCGGTTGGCGGCGGCGGTGGCCCTGGTTAGCCTGGTACTTGCGGGTTGTGATTCGCAGACCAGCGTAGAGCTGAAAACCCCGGCGCAAAAAGCTTCCTACGGCATCGGCCTGAACATGGGCAAGAGCCTTGCCCAAGAAGGCATGGATGACCTGGACTCCAAAGCGGTAGCCCAAGGCATCGAAGATGCTGTCGGCAAGAAAGAGCAGAAGCTCAAAGATGACGAGCTGGTTGAAGCCTTCGCCGCGCTGCAAAAGCGTGCCGAAGAGCGCATGACCAAAATGAGCGAAGAGTCGGCAGCTGCCGGCAAGAAATTCCTCGAAGACAACGCCAAGAAAGACGGCGTCGTCACCACCGCTTCCGGTCTGCAGTACAAGATCGTGAAGAAGGCCGACGGCGCACAGCCCAAGCCAACCGACGTGGTGACTGTTCACTACACCGGCAAGCTCACCAACGGCACCACCTTTGACAGCTCCGTGGATCGCGGCAGCCCGATTGACCTGCCGGTCAGCGGCGTGATCCCGGGTTGGGTCGAAGGCCTGCAACTGATGCACGTTGGCGAGAAGGTCGAGCTGTACATCCCGTCCGACCTGGCCTACGGCGCCCAGAGCCCGAGCCCGGCGATTCCAGCCAACTCCGTGCTGGTATTCGACCTGGAACTGCTGGGCATCAAGGACCCAGCCAAGGCAGAAGCTGCTGACGCACCTGCTGCACCAGCCGCCAAGAAGTAATCGGCGCCTGAACACACAACGCCCCGTCTCGACGGGGCGTTGTTGTTTCTGGGTAAATCCGATAGAACCCGCAGCATTGCGCGCAGTCTGATGTAAGACTCGAGCACGGGTAGCCGCACATACAGGCCAAGTCAATGAAATCTTGGGTTTTTTTTATGTGCGCAAAAAACGCCCGATCTGACTGTAAGCCTTATAGACCGTGGCTTTCAGCTGATAAAACAGGCTCTGTTCACAAGGTTATCCACAATTTGTGTGGATAACCTTTTACCTCGCCTGGAACTGGAGTGCCTGATGAAACCACCCTTCAATTTCACCCGCTTTCTGCCCATGGCCGCGCGCCTGCTGGGCCGTGGACGTTTGCCGACCTTGCTGTTTGCCGTTGCGGCCAAAGGCTCAAGCCAGGGCAATCGCCTGGGCCAGCTCAAGGATGATCTCAAATTGCTCCAAGCCCTTTGCCTGGCTTACTGGCGCGGCGAATACCGAGCGATCAGCCCCAAGGCGTTGATCTCGGTGGTGGCGGGGTTGATGTACTTTCTGAGCCCGATTGACGCGATCCCGGACTTCATCCCGATGTTCGGCATGTTCGACGACATCGCGGTGCTGGCATGGGTCATGAAGACCCTGAGCGGCGAACTGAGCGCCTTTCGCGCCTGGCGGGATGCGCAACGCCCGGAAAAACTCGCGGTGGTTGAGCGCCTCCCTGCAACGCCTGAGCTGCTGGCCCAGGAAAACCCACAAAAAAACTAATGATGCCGGGGATCCCCCAGCGACCTTCGCGGCTGTTAGGATTACACTTCTAAGGAAAGAACTTACTTAGTAAGTGTTTTTATCCTACGGGGCAGTCATGGATATTCAGATCATTTCACGCGATGGCGCACCCGAATATGCGGTGTTGCCATGGGACCAGTACCAGGCACTGCTAAGAGCTGCCGGTCAGCAGCCACCTACACCCGCTTCTTCTCCTGCCGCCTCTACCGCCATCGACCAGGACCTGCGCCCGCTCGCAGACCTGCGCGGCCTGCGTGAAGCCAAGGGCCTGGCTATCGAGACCCTGGCACGCACGGTGGGGATCAGCCCCTCGTACCTTGGTTTGATTGAAAGTGGTGAACGCCAGCCGGATGCCGCAATTCGCCGCAGCCTGGCCTGGGAATTGGGCGTGGCAGGTTGGAGGGATGAGTCTTGAGCCTACGTATCAGCCGTCAACACTGGGATGGGTTGCTCAACGAATTGGATCAGGCGCGTCGCCAGCGCCATTTGTTGACGTACCGGGCGCTGCTTGAGCGCCTGCAATTTCCGACGCCAGCCATGCAGACCCTGGCGGCTGCCCTGGAGCACCTGGCGGCGCTGGATGCCAAGGCCGAGCAGCCGCTGCGCAGTTCCCTGGTGATCAGCCAGGGTGCCAGCCGCCTGCCACGTACCGGGTTCTTTGAGTGTGTGGAGCGTCTAGGGCGCTTCAGTGGACCCTCCGATGGCGTGGCGGCTGCGTCCTGGCACGCTTCGGAAGTGGTGCGGGTGTTCGAGTACGAATACCCGGAGTCCGCCGAGGCTTAAAGCGCTGCTGAGTACATGTCCAGGCTGTCGATCACATGGATGCTGTAGCCGGCCACGTCCTTGGCATGGTGCTTGGCTTGCGAGGCCAGTTCTGCCAACTGGCTGGCATCGAGTTGCGCACAGGCCTGTGGATACAGATGCACCACACCGATAGACAGCGATAGCAAGGCGAACTCCTGGCGCACGCCCTGACGGTTGAGTGACACGAAGCAACCAGCATCCACGTGCTCGGCGCGGTAAAAGCGTCGGCATTGGGTATGGAAGTCGTCCAGCAACTGGTTGAGCCGCTTGCGCCAATCCTGCGGGCCCAGCACCAGCAAAAAGTCATCGCCGCCAATATGCCCGACAAAGTCGCGGCTGGGGTCTACCTGGTCGTTCAGGCATTGCGCCAGGCACAGCAGCACTTCATCCCCACGCCCGTAGCCGTAGATATCGTTGAACGGCTTGAAACTGTCGATATCCACATAACAGATCAGCGACTCGCGCTGTTGCTGCAACAGCCGAGCCAGGCATTGCTGGATCGGTACGTTGCCTGGCAGCAAAGTCAGCGGGTTGGCGTAGCGCGCCTGCTGGATTTTCAGTTCGGTGATCAGCTTGAGCACGTCGATCACCCGGCCCAGGCCCAGATAGTCACCGTTCAACGTGATGATGAAATCTTCTTCGATGCGCTGCCGTGCGCGGCTGGTCAATAAACGGCTGACCTGTTGCAAGGACTGGCTCAACTCCACCGCCAGGAAATCATCGCTCATCAATCGGCTGATCGGTTTGCGCGCAAACAAGTCGGTCGCGAACGGCTTGAGCAGCGCGTCCGACAGCGAGTGTCGGTGCACAATTCCAATCGGGCGACCGCCGCCATCCAGCACCGCCAGTGAATTGAGATTGGCCTGGTGATGGAACGCTTCCAGCACTTGAGCCGTGGCGGTGTCTTGATCCACCGCTGGCTGTTCGTTCAGCAGGGCGCTGAGGTCACTGCCTTCATCGCTGAGGGCAGTCGTGGTGTTATCCGGCTTGGGCAACATCAGGCGCGCTTCCTGCGGTGTGCAAACTGCCTTGAGCCAGGATTGAGCCCAATGCATTCAGCGGTTCGGTCACGGTCATGGCGATCTCGATCGAAAAAAAAGGACCGCAGGCGTTAAGCCTGCGGTCCTTTCATTTCACGACAGAATGATGTCTATATGATGACACTGCGTGGAGCGGTCACATTAAATTGCCATCATTTACTGCTTGGCCACCTGCTTGGTGATCTTCAGGTAGTCGAGGAGGATCCGGCCAGTCTCGGCCAAGTAGGCATCATCTTCCGGTTTGGTTTTATCCGCTTCGGTCGGCAAGGCATCTTCATCTTCTTTCTTCAGCTCTTTGAGCGGATCTTCACCCTTGGCTTTGCGGCGAGTGTTTTCCAGCACCAATTGCTGATTCTCGATGCTGGAGTGCTGTGCACGGCGATCCGCTTCGTTGAGGCTGACGGTTTTCTCTTCCATCAGCTTCTTGGCCAGGGCCAGCTTGTCGCGGATAAACACGAACTCGGCATCCTTGGCAGAGCGGGTGTCGTGGTCTGCCTTCAACTGCGTCAGGAACGGCTTGAACGGATCCGACGCCGGCTTGATCGCAGGGCGGATGGTGTCCCATGGCATGGCTTCAGGCAGTGCGCTTTCGCCGATTTCCTTGGTGTCGATAATCGACGGGAAATCGATATCCGGCAGCACGCCCTGATGCTGGGTGCTCTGCCCGGAAACCCGGTAGAACTTGGCCAGCGTCAGTTTCAGCTCGCCATGGTTCAGCGGCTGAATGGTCTGCACGGTGCCCTTGCCGAAAGTCTGGCCGCCGATGATCAGCGCACGGTGATAGTCCTGCATGGCGCCGGCGAAAATCTCTGAAGCCGAGGCCGAGAGACGGTTGACCAGCAACGCCATCGGCCCCTTGTAGAAGGCGCCCGGGTTCTCGTCTTCCAACACGTCGACACGCCCATCAGCATTGCGGACCAACACGGTTGGGCCTTTGTCGATAAACAGGCTGGTCAGCTCGGTGGCTTCTTGCAGGGAGCCGCCGCCGTTGTTGCGCAGGTCGATGACCACGCCGTCGACTTTTTCTTTCTGCAGTTCCGTCAGGATCTTCTTCACGTCGCGGGTGGTGGACTTGTAGTCCGGGTCACCGGCACGGAACGCCTTGAAGTCCAGGTAGAAGGCCGGGATCTCAATCACGCCCAGCTTGTAGTCCTTGCCATCCTGCTTGAGGTTGAGGACTTTCTTCTGCACCGCCTGGTCTTCGAGCTTCACCGCTTCACGGGTGATTGACACGATCTTGCTGGTCTGGTCGTTCGGTGCGTTGGTGTGCGGAATCACTTCCAGGCGCACCACGCTGCCTTTGGGGCCACGGATCAGCTTGACCACTTCGTCCAGGCGCCAGCCGACCACATCGACCATCTCTTTGTCGGCCTGGGCCACGCCAATGATCTTGTCTGCCGGGGCGACCTGCTTGGTCTTGTCCGCCGGACCTGCCGGTACCAAACGTACGATCTTGACCTGGTCATTGTCGCTTTGCAGGACGGCACCAATGCCTTCCAGGGACAGACTCATGTTGATATCAAAGTTTTCCGCGTTATCCGGCGACAGATAATTGGTGTGCGGGTCGTAGGACATCGCGAAGGTGTTGATGTAGGCCTGGAAGATATCTTCGGCACGGGTCTGGTCCAGGCGCGCCAACTGATTCTTGTAGCGCTTGGTCAACAGTTCCTGAATGGCCTTGGGCTCTTTGCCGGCGATCTTCAAGCGCAGCACTTCGTCCTTGACGCGTTTGCGCCACAGGTCGTCCAGCGCTGCCGTGCTGGTCAGCCAAGGGGCATCCTTGCGATCCACCAGAAGGGTTTCCTTCTGGGTGAAGTCGAGCTTGTCGATGCCTTTGTTCAGCTCACCCAGGGCGAAGTCCAGACGCGCTTTGACGCGGTCCAGGTAACGCTTGTAGATGGTGAAGCCGGGCTGCAGGTCGCCGCCTTTGAGGAAGTCGTCGAACTGCGTCTTCCACTTGTCGAACTCAGCGATATCGCTGGCCAGGAAGTAGCTGCGCGACGGATCCAGCAGCTTGAGGTAGCTGTCGTAGATGATCACCGAGCGAGCGTCGTCCAGCGGCGGCTTGCTGTAGTGATGGCGCTTGAGCAACTCGACAACGTTAAGGCTGGCAATCACCTCATCGCGATCAGGCTGAAGGTTGTCCCAGCTATTGGCTGCGAACGTATTGGTCGACATCGACGCGAAGCCGAGACCAATGAAAAAAGCGAGGGCGGTGCTGGGGAACAGATGCTTCATGCTGATTCGACGCGGGGGCAATTGATAACGCATATTAGGCCGTCTTTGAGGGAGCCGGTTCCATATGGTCCGGTCGCATAATGCAAAAAGCCCGACGCTACTGCTACGGGCT
Source organism: Pseudomonas sp. W15Feb34 (assembly GCF_023127765.1). Taxonomy (NCBI): domain Bacteria; kingdom Pseudomonadati; phylum Pseudomonadota; class Gammaproteobacteria; order Pseudomonadales; family Pseudomonadaceae; genus Pseudomonas; species Pseudomonas sp. W15Feb34. The sequence goes on along the minus strand of NZ_SPKN01000005.1, from coordinate 27,705 downwards.
CAGTCCAGACTCACTATGGAGGCACTGTGAAAGCATTGCAAGGCGTTGAGGGGCATGTGGAGGGTTAGAAGAACCCAGTCCTACATTCGATGTAGTCCATATTGCCAACAGCCTGACCGAATCCTGGATTGAAATGCAGTCAGTGTGGGAGCTGGCTTGCCTGCGATAGCGGTGCACCAGATGAAGAATTCTTCACTGTTGCACCGCTATCGCAGGCAAGCCAGCTCCCACAGGTTGATCTCTATTGATTCAGGTCCAGTGGTGGATCGGCCAGCCGGCCTGTTCGGCATGGGCGCGCAACACCGGGTCCGGGTTCACTACCTGCGGGTGATCCACCTTGAGCAGCAGCGGCAAGTCATTGCGCGAATCCGAGTAGAAATACGCCCCCTCCAGCGTTTCTCCTTCCTGCTCCAGCCATTCCAGCAGGCGCGTGATCTTGCCTTCACGATAGGTCAGCACGCCTACGGTGCTGCCGCTGTACACGCCGTGGCCGACGTCCAGGTTAATCCCCAACACTTCTTCAATACCGATACGCGCCGCAATCGGCGTGACCAGGTGAGTGCCCGAGGCGGAAATCACCAGGATCCGGTCGCCATTCGCACGGTGGCGGGCGATGGTCTTGGTGGCGTCGCTATAGATCAGCGGCTCGATCACGTCCTCAACCCACGGCTCCACCAGATGCTCGATTTCTTCCGGGGTGCGGCCGATCATCGGCTCCAGGCTGAAGTCCATGAAGTCTTCCATGCGCAACTCGCCTCGGCTGTAGGCGTCCATCAATTCGTTGTTCCTGCGCATGAACGACTCAGGGTCTACCCAGCCCAGGCGGCCCATCTGTTCGCTCCACAGGGTGGCGCAGTCGCCGTGGATCAGGGTGTCGTCCAGATCAAAAATTACCAATGCCATCCGTCATGTTCTCTCTCAATAGGTCGCTGCCTGTCAGGCTACTTCACACAGGGCGCTGGGGTCGATGGAAAGTGCCAGGCGCTGGCCGTCCGGGTGCAGGTCGTCGGCCGAGCGATTGAGTACGTCGACCACCAATTCCACGCCACGGGCTTCGATGCGGTAGCGAATCACGTTACCCAGTAAGCTGTGGCTGCGCACCAGCGCATCGAGCTCGCCGCTGCGGCTCAACTCGATGGCCTCGGGGCGAATGGCAATGCGCCCCTTGATTGGCCGTTGCAACAACTGGCTGGCCTTGTCGGCATCGAGCAGGTTGTAGTTGCCGATAAAACCGGCGGCAAACACATCCACCGGGGCGGTATAGAGGGTTTCGGCATCGCCGCTCTGCACGATCTTGCCCTGGTTCATCAAAAAGATGCGGTCGGACATGGTCAGGGCTTCTTCCTGGTCATGGGTCACGAAAATCGTGGTCAGCCCCAGTTCGCGCTGGATCTGGCGGATCTGTTCGCGCAAGTGCTTGCGAATACGTGCATCCAATGCCGACAGCGGTTCATCGAGCAACAGCAGGCGCGGGCGGGTCACCAGGGAGCGGGCGAGGGCGACGCGCTGGCACTGGCCGCCGGACATCTGGTGCGGATAGCGGCCGGCCAGTTCCGTTAGCTCAACCAATTGCAGCACTTCCTGCACGCGCTTGTGGCTGTCGTCGGCGTTGACCTTTTGCATGCGCAGGCCGAACGCGACGTTCTGCTCCACGGTCATGTTGGGGAACAGCGCGTAGCTCTGGAACACCATGCCGATCTGACGTTTCTGCGGGCTCAGGGGCACGATGTCCTGCCCATCCAGCAGGATTGTGCCGCTGTCTACCGAGGTTAACCCCGCGATGCAACGCAGCAGGGTGGACTTGCCGCAACCGGACGGGCCGAGCAGGGTGACGAACTCGCCCTTGGCGATTTCACAGTTGATATCGCTGAACACTGGCGTGCCGGTGTAGCTTTTTTGCAGATGTTGGACGCTGACGAAGCTCATTGGCTTATGTCCTTGTTCAAGATATTGGCGGCCCAGGTCAGCACCAGCACAAAGAAGAAATAGGAGATCACAACGGCACTGGTGAAGTGGCCGCTGCTGTTGCGCATGTTGTTGAGGTACACCTGCAGGGTCTCGTAGCGCGTGCCGACGAGGATGTTGGCGAACACGAACTCACCGAACAGGAACGAGAACGACAACAGCAATGCCACCATCAGGCCTTTGCGCAGGTTAGGCAGCACCACCAGGATCGCCGCTTGCCAGGTGCTGGCGCCGAGCAGTTGCGAGGCGTCCATCAGGTCGCGCAGGTTGATGGCTTGCAGGTTGTTGGTGATCGCCCGGTACATGAACGGCAGCGCCACGGTGAAGTAGCAGCCGATCAGAATCCACGGCGTACCCACCATCGCCAACGGCCCGGAACCGTACAGTTGCAGCAAACCGACTGAAGACACCACCGGCGGCACCGCGAAGGGCAGCAGAATCAGAATGTTCATCAGCGCATCAAGCTTGGGAAAGTGGTAATGCACCACGAACAGCAGCGGCAAAATCAATACCACCGAAAGGATCAACGCGCCCACACACACCAGCAACGATTGCCCGAACGCCATCAGAAAGCGCGGGTCGCTCCACAGCTGTACGTACCATTTCACGCTGAAACCGGCGGGCAGGATAGTCGCCGACCAACTGCTGGAGATCGAGTAGACAAAGGTGCCGATCAGCGGCAGTACCAGAACAAGGAACAGCAGGTACACCACTACCCGATGGTAGAGGGAGGCCGGGCCGGCATCAGCGCGAGACATGGTAGCTCCTCTTGAGCAGCAGTTGATGGACCACGGTGACCACCGTCATCAGCGCTACCAGCACCACGGCCAGGGCGCTGGCCATGTTCGGGTCCAGCGACACATCACCAGAGACCAGCCCCGCGATGCGGATCGGCAGCACGTTGAAGTTGCCGGTGGTCAGGGCGTAGACCGTGGCGTAGGCGCCAAGGGCGTTGGCCAACAGGATTACGAAAGTGCCAAGCAGGGCAGGGGTGAGCACCGGCAAGCCGATATGTCGCCAGAACTGCCAGCCATTGGCGCCGAGCAGCGCAGCCGACTCACGCCAGTCTTCGCGCAATGCATCAAAGGCCGGGTAGAGCAACAGCACACCAAGAGGAATCTGGAAGTAGGTGTAGAGGATGATCAAGCCGGTCTTGGAGTACAGGTTGAAGTCCTGAATGATCCCGGCCTGCTTGAGCATGATGGTGATGCTGCCGTTGAAGCCCAGCAGGATGATGAACGCGAAGGCCAGGGGCACGCCGGAGAAGTTGCTGGTCATGTTGGCAAAGGCCGTGACGAAGTTGCGCAGCGGCGAATCCACCCGGCGCAACGAATAACTGCCCAAGGTGGCGATGACGATGCCGAAGATGCTGGAGTAGAAACTGATCTCCAGGCTGAACTGAATCGCCTGCCGGTAGAACTTCGAACTGAAGATCCGTGTGAAGTTTTCCAGGCCCCAACCGGCCTCTTCGGTTTGCAGGCTGTTGATCAGCACCCATACCAGCGGCGCGATCTCGAACACGATAAAGAACAGTGCGAAGGGCACCAGGCACAGCAGGGCCAGCCATTTGCCGCGGGTCATCGAATTCACTTGAGCAACTCCCGGCACACCGGTTTGTCGTGCGGCACGCCAAGCAGCTCGCAGACGGTACCGCACAGATCGGTTTGTTTCGGCGCGGCGTCAGCATCCAGGCTGAAGGCGTCACCGAGGACAAACAGCGGCACTTCGCGCTCTTGCGGCAATAGGCCGTTGTGAGAGCGGTCGTTGTTCATGCCGTGGTCGGCCGTGACCAGCACCTGGTAGCCGGCGTCGAGCCAGCCTTGCAGGTAGTCGGCCAGGATAATGTCGGCCGAACGGGCGCTGTTGCGGTATTGCGCGGTGTCGAGGCCATGCTTGTGGCCGGCATCGTCGATATTCATCGGATGCACCAGCAAAAAGTTGGGCGCGTGCTTGAGCCGCAGGCTCTCGGCATCGGCGAACAGATGGGAATCCGGATAGTGGTCAGTCCAGTAGAAATGCCCGTGCTGGATCGCCAGTGCCTTGTTGTCGGTGTGACGATCGCGGGCGGCGAGAAAGGGCGTGCGGTTATACAACTCGCTGACCCAGTGGTAAGCCGCCGCAGCGGTGCTCAAGCCGGCGTCGGTGGCGTAATTGAAAATGCTGCGCTGGTTGGACAGGCGCGAGACGTTGTTATGGACAATGCCGCTGTCAATCGGTGGCACGCCGGTAAGGATGCATTCATACAACGGGCGGGACAGGGCGGGCAGTTCGCATTCCAGTTTGTAGAGGGCTGCGCGTCCTGCGCCGACGTAGGCCTGCAAGTGTCCCATGGCGTGCTGGGCGACCTCGAAGTTCAGGCCGTCGAGCACGACAAGGATGACAGTGTGCTTCATGGGGGCTGGGGCTCCGCGACAGATGGGCAGATATCGTTTTTTCGGTTGAAACCGGATCAAATGTGGGAGCTGGCTTGCCTGCGATGGCGGTGTATCAGTGGACACCAATGTTGAATGTCAGACCGCTATCGCAGGCAAGCCAGCTCCCACACTGACCGCACTTCGATCAGAGAGACCGATTACTTCATCTCTACGATGACCTGCTCGTTCCACATCTGCGGAAGCTTCTTGGACGTCGCTTCCCAGGCATCGGCATCTTTGATCGGCTGCGGGTTGGCCTTGGTGTATTGCTCGCCCGGGATCAGGTTCTTGGCGATATCGGCCGGCAGCTTCAGGTCGGTTTCCGCACGGATCGGACGCGCATTGCCCTTGGCCAGGTTGAGTTGGCCGGCATCGCTGAAGATGTATTCGCGGGTCAGCTTGGCGGCGTTCGGGTGCTTGGCGTATTTGTTGATGATGGTGGTGTAGCCCGATTTCACCGAGCCATCCGATGGAATCAGCACCACGTAGTCATCCGGGTTGGCCATCTTGGCTTTGTAGCTCAGGCCGTTGAAGTCCCAGACAATGCCAACTTCGACTTCGCCTTTTTCCATGGTGGCGATGGTCGGGTTGGACAGTGAGAGGCGACCTTGCTGGGCGATCCTGGTGAAAAACTGCAGGCCCGGTGCGATGTTTTTCTCGTCGCCCTTGTTGGCGATAGCGGCGGCGAGTACCGCATTGGAGGCTTGGGCTGCGGTGCTTACATCACCCACCGACACCTTGTATTTGCCGGTTTGCAGGTCGGCCCAACTGGTCGGGACTTCGGAGCCGTGCAGCAGTTTTTTGTTGACGATAAACGCGATGGTGCCGGTATAGGCCAGGGCCCAGTGACCGTCCTTGTCTTTTGCCCAATCCGGAACCTGCGCCCAGGTGGAGGGTTTGTATGGCTGGGTGACTTCCTGCTTCACCGCGATCGGGCCGAAGGCTGCGCCCACGTCACCGATATCGGCACTGGCGTTGTCTTTTTCGGCTTTGAACTTGGCGATTTCCTGGGCCGAACTCATGTCGGTGTCGATGTGCTTGAGGCCGTAGGTCTTGGCCAGGTCTTCCCAGGTGCCTTTCCAGTTGGCCCAATCATCGGGCATGCCGACGCTGTTGACGGCGCCTTCCGCCTTGGCGGCGGCTTCCAAGGTTTTTAGATCGGTATCAGCGGCCATGGCGGCGGTGCACATGGCAATGGTCGAGCCTAACAGTGATGCCAGGAAAAGCTGTTTCATCCGAAACTCCTTTGGGCGTTTTACACGCGGCGTTTTATACGAACGTTGGCGAGGGTGTGGTCTAGGTCAGCAATACCTGAGCCAATTTAGGCCCGATGGATGACAGTTTCATGTCGATGTCGTTTTTGAAGCACGGGTGTCGCTCAGCTCAGACTTAGCGTAGACCATGCCCAACAGCCCGCAGGCCCTGGACTTGGCCGATGTATTGCAGGGTGTGGTGCAGGCGGTGGCTACCGGCTGTCATCTGTCGGTCATCTGTAATGCCTAGGCTGGCTCGCAGCAGCAAAAGCCCAGATAGAGCGCGATTTGTGCACCTGAACGGTGCTGGTCTAGTCCAGATAGGTAACGTTGATGCGGGATGAGGCAATCAAGGCGGTAACTTCCATCGGCCTGGCGCTGCAAGAGCAGATCGACCACGGCCTGTTGCCGCCAGCCAGCAAATTGCCCGCCGAGCGCAAGCTCAGCGAGTTGTTTGGTACCACCCGCATTACCGTGCGGGAAGCCTTGTTACAACTGGAGGCCCAAGGACAGATTTATCGCGAAGAGCGCCGGGGCTGGTTCGTCTCGCCACCGCGGCTGGCCTATAACCTGATGCAGCGCAGCCACTTTCACGCGATGGTCAGCGACCAGGGGCGTGAGGCTTCCACGCAGGTCATTTCCGCACGCTTGCAACCGGCGTCGGCGGCGGTGTGCGCGTGGTTGCAGTTGCCGGCGTTGTCGAGCGTGATCCAGATTTGCCGGGGCCGCAGGATTGACGGACGCCTGGTGTTGTACGTGGAGCACTACCTGAACCCGCAGTATTTTCCGGGGATCCTGGCGTGTGATTTGAATCAGTCGATGACTGAGCTGTATGCCAGCAAATATGACTTGCACTACGGGCGGGTGCGTTTCGAGATTGTGCCGACCTCACTGCCGGTGGAAGCGGCCGCTGCGCTGCGCGTCTCGGTGGGCAGCCCGGGCTTGCGCATCGCCCGGGTCAACTATGACCAGCACCAGCGTTTGATCGACTGCGACCTGGAGTTCTGGCGCCATGATGCGATTCATGTGGGGGTAGACGTTATGGCGTCAGCGCCTTGATCACCTGATCCACATTGGTTTGCAACTCTGTCACCGGTTCGGCGCCGTCCACATTCAACACCAGCAGTGTGGAGCCACCTGCAGTGACAGCTGCTTTTACCACTTCACTCGGCTGACGATGGTGCAACACCACCGCCACTTCGTTGTCCTTGAGCTGCGCACTGAGTTTTTGCAGCGCTTCAGGCGTCCAGTCTGCGTCTGGGCGAGCATCGGTGCTGACCAGTTCCAGGTTCAAGCTGCTGATCAAATAGGCAAAGTGATCGCTCAAGCTGACCACACTCAGGTTATCGGCCTTGGCCAGGCGCGCCTCGCTGTCGGCGGTGAGCTTGAGCAGGCGTTGCTTGAGTGCCGCCAGGTTGGTATCGATCTTTGGTTTGGCGCCTGGGGCGAGACGGCTCAGGTCGGCGGCCAATACATCGGCCATACGGCCCAGATTGTTGCTCGATTGCCAGGGTTGGCTGTTGAGGCCATCGGTGACACCCGGTTGTACCGCAATGCCCGGCAAGCCACCGTCCACCGGGCGTGCAGCGTCCACTTCAACGATGCGGATATTGCTGCGCCGTGCCACGGGGTACAGCGGATCATCGGCCCACAGCGAGCGCAAGCCGATGGCGGCGTCGGCGTCCTGCGCCAAGGTGTTGAGTGCCGCCGCGCCGCGGCCGGTGAAGTAGGACACCTGCCGCGAGCCAGGTAGGTTGGCTGGCGCGGCGCGTTCAAGTTGCACGTCGGTATCCTTGAGCAGCACTTCGGCCAAACCGTAGGTAATGGGCAGCGAGGCCAGCACCTTGACCGGTTTTACCGACTTGGCCTTGGTCAGCGCGGCATGGCCGAGGCCGTGATCGGCCTTGAATTCCTTCGGGTCAAAACCATCAACGGCAGCCAGTGCCGATGTACTGATCAAGCAAGCGATGGCCAGGGCCATTGGGCGAAAGACAGGGCGCATTATCCAAGATTCCCTTTGAGGCTGGGCACGGTGCCACGGGCGATGGCGGCGAAGGCGAAGGCGATACCGGCAACCAGAATGATTGCGGCGCCGGACGGGATCGGCAGGTCGAAGATGATCGGCAGCAGGATGCCGCACAGGGTACTCACAGTGGCGATCAGCACCGAGACCCAGAAGAAGCCCTTGAGCGATTGGCTCAACAGGCGCGCCGCGGCGGCAGGGATCACCAGCAGCGCACCGACCAGGATCGCGCCGATCACCTTGACCGCAGCCACGGTGATCAGCGTCACCAGGATCACGAACAGGTAGTCCAGCGTCTTCACCGCCACACCGCGCACCGCTGCCAGTTGCGGGTTGAAGCTGGCGAGCATGATGCGGTTGTACAGTGGCAATGCCAGGGCCATGACCAGCGAACCGACGATTGCCAGTACCAGCAAGTCATTGCCGTTGACCGTCAGTACCGAGCCAAACAAAACGTTTTCGAGGATATGCACGTTGATCTTGCCGGCCAGGATCAGCAGCAGGCTGGCGCCCAGCGCCAGCGACACCGACAGGAACACGCCGATCAAGGTATCCGGCGCCAGGCCGGTACGATTGCGCAGGTAGTTGAGCAGGATGCCGAACAGCAGGCAGTAGCCGAACAGGCTGCCATAGGGCCCGGTGTAGGGTTCGCCCAGCAGGATGCCTACGGCCACGCCGGTCAGCGCAGCATGGCCGACCGCTTCGGAGAAAAACGCAAAGCGCTTGACCACCACCAGGGTACCCAGGCCGCCCAGTACCGGGCCGATCAGCAAGCCGGCGAGCAGGGCGTTGACCACAAACCCGTAGGCCAGGGCTTCCGGCAGGTAACCGGAAGACGCCCAGCCCTGGACCATCAAGCGAAAGGCTTCATAACTCATTGCGCCGGGCTCCGCGGGTGAGTGGAGAACAGGGTCAGCAGGCGGTCTGGGGTCAGCGCCTCTTTTGGCGTGGCGTCGAACAGCACGCGGCGGTTCAGGCCGGTGACACGGTCAGCCAGGCGGCCGACGGCTTCCAGGTCGTGCTCGATCCACAGCACGGTGATCCCGGCCAGGCGCCAATCATTGAGCAGCCGTTCGAACACCTGGATGCCGGCTTCATCAAGGGCCGACATGGGTTCGTCCAGCACCAGCAGTTGCGGTGCAGGGATCAGGCCCTGGGCCAGCAGCACGCGCTGGCGTTCACCGCCGGACAACGCGCCCATGCGACGCTTGCGTTTGTCGTGCATGCCGACGCGCTCAAGTGCGTCACCGATCGCCGCTGCGTAATGCCGGGACAGGCCAAGGAACGCAGGCCGCCGTTGGCACATGGCAGCCATGAAATCGTCGACGGTCATCGGCAGGCCGCGGTCGAACTCCAGCGCCTGAGGCACGTAGCCAATGGTGCCGGGCGCGGCCGGCCACTCCAGGCTTAAACGGCCCTGGTGGGGCGTTTGGCCGAGCAGGGTCTTGATCAGCGAGCTTTTGCCGCCGCCATTCGGACCGACCAGCGCATGGATGCTGCCTGGCTGTACCTGGAAACTCACGTCGTCGAGGATCACGGTGCGCCCCAGGGTCAGCGAGACCTGGTCGAAGTTCAGGGTCGGGCCGACGCTGACGGCGTTCAGTTGTTGGGCGGCGGTCATGCCCCTGACTCCTGGATTGCGCGGACCACGGTGTTGAGGTTGCCGGTCATTTCCACTTCGTATTTTTCAGCACTGTAGTCGCCATAGGAAATATGCGACAGCGGGTACAGCTTGACCCCGGATTCACGCTGGATGGTCTCGACGTAGGTGGACGGGAAATCCATCTCCGAAAAGATCACCTTCACATCCAGGGCGCGCAGTTCATCGATGGTTTTCTTCAACTGGCTGGGGCTTGGCTCGATACCGTGGGCCGGTTCTACCACTGCGGTGACTTCCAGGCCGAACTCGCGCAACAGATAGTCGTAGGCTGCGTGCACCGTGGCAACGCGCAGGTCCGGGTTGGGGGCGCTGGTCAACTTGGCCAGGGCGTCGGCGCGCATCTGGCGCAGGCGCTTGCCATAGGTGCGGGCGTTCTGGGTGTAGGTTTTGGCGTTGTCCGGGTCGAGCTTGCCCAACTCGCGGGCGATGTTGTTGACCTGGGCAATCGATGCACTGATCGACAGGAAGGTGTGCGGGTTGACCACCTTGCCCGCACCGCGCGCGGCATTGCCGGTGGCCGCCAGCAGCGGCACGTTGGCGTTGGCCTCGATCACCTTGATGTCCGGGCGCTCGCTGGTGGCGATCATGCGGTCGGCGAAGTCGTCATGGCCAACCCCGTTGAGCACGATCACGTCCAGGGTACCGATGCGCTTGATGTCGTCGGCGCGGGGCTCGTAGGCGTGTGGATTGAAGCCGGCCGGGATCAGCGGTACCACTTCGGCCTTGTCGCCGACGATATTGGCCACGTAGCTGTAGTAGGGGTGGAGGGTGATGCCGATACGCAGGCGTTTCGCTGCTTCGGCATTCACCAGGGGAGCGAGCAGCAGGCTGAGGAAGCTGACCACTAACAGGCGCAACAGGGGTGATGAAATAGACATGGGCAATCGGTCTTCTCGTTCAGTGACGATGCTGGCGGGTCACGCCGGCATCGAATTGCGCAACCACTTGCTGCCAGCCGGCTGCGATCAGTGCCTGGTCAGTGAGGTCGGCGGGGGCGGCAAGATTGACGCTGCGGTTGAGCCAGATATCCGGCTCGTCGCCCTGCACGCGCATCAGCAGCGAGCCGCTGGTGGCCGGTGCCTGGCTCAAGCCCAGGTAGGCTGCCGAGGGGAGTAACTGCCAGCGATGGCCACCACGGCTGACCGAGCTGGCATCCTGGGCAAAGGGGGCGAAGCCTTCGTCGGCCAGTTGCTCAGGTGTCGGCAGGGCGCTTTGCTCCTGCTGCAACAAGTGGATTTCATCCAGAGTCACCCGCAGGTCGGCGTAGATGCCTTGCTCGGCGGCGCTCAGGTCACGGCGGGCGTCCAACTGGTGGCTTGGCAGCGCCGCAATTTCCTGGGTTTCACCGTGCAGCGCCACGACCGTACCCGCCACCGCCAGGATGAGCAGACACAGCAGCAACACATAGAGCGTTTCATGGCCGGCACCGGCGGGGCGTACAACCTGTGTGGTACTCATTGCGCCTGGATATCCGCTTGGTCGATTTCCACCACGTGGCCGGGGCCTGCATCAAACAGCACATAGAACTCGGCTGCGGGCTTCTTGAAGGTCAGGGTCGAATCTTCACCGAGCTTGCCGGGCACCAGGATGGTTTCGTCGTAGCCGATCACATCCAGCGTCACGCCGGGTGCGCCACTGCCGTCGGAAAAGCCGCCCTTGCACTGGATCTGCTCGCCGGGGATTTCCTTGCATTCGCACATCGGGTTGTGGGCAAAGGCGGTGGTACTCAAGCCGGCGCACAGTAACAGTGCGGCGCGGGTCAGGCGCTTGAACGTCATGGTTTGACTCCTTGCTTGTTCAGCCAGGCAATGGTGGCAGGCGAAGCCTGGTTCAGCGGGATGGAACCCTGGTGCATGCTGCCGTCCCAGCCTTCCATGGTCACCCAGACTTCGGCGTCCACTGGTGTGCGTTCCGGCACCGGCAGGGCGGCGCCCATGCGGTATGGCGTACCGAAGAAGATCACCCCGGCGGCGCGCAGGCTGCGGGGTTTACCGATACGCAGGTAGGTGGCCTTGACTTCGTTGGCGCAGGTGTCACACAGGGCGGCGTTGAAGAATTTCATCGGCCCGGCCGGGTTCGGGCTCGGGCCTTCATTGCGGAACTCGGCCAGGGTCAGGCTCCAGGGTCCGACTTGCACTTGCCCGGCTACGCGCTCGCCGATGCCGGCATCCCCGCGAAACAGCGCGGCGTCGGCGAAGTACTTGGGCATGAACCCCAGCGGTATCAGCAACAGCAGAACATTGATGTGAAAACGCCATTTCAGCCAGAAGGCGCGCAGGGGGGATGGCGGTACGGTCGCGACCTTGCTCATCGCTGTGCCTCCGAGGTTTTGGCGTGCATGGCCGGGATAGAAGCGGGCTGACGTTGCGTCTTGGCTTCGCGCTTGAGGGCATTGAGGGTGGCCAGGGCCGTGCGCTTGGTCCAGATCAGCAAGCCGCTCAATACCATCATGCTCAGCACCAGGCCGAAGAAGGCCCAGATCAACTTGATCCACAAACCGCCGAAGTCACCTGTGTGCAGCGGGCGCATCGACTCGGTGACGAACTCCAGGGGGGTGCGGTCGGACAACAGGTTCGAGACAGCAATTTCACCGTCATAGGGGTTCAGTTGCGCGGTCTGGAACATCAACGGGTACCAGCCGCGCCCGCCGATTTGCAGGTGGCTGTACGCGTTGCTTGGCATGAACACGAAGCTGGCGTCCAGCCCCGGGATTTTTTCGGCGGCGATGTCGATGGCCTTATCGATAGGGATCATCGGTGCCGGGACGCCCGACGCCGACAATGGCACCTTTTCACGGGCAATCACCGGCACGATGGGTTCACTGGAAATGGATATCTGGTTGTCGCTCAAGGCCGCCTCGATCAGGAACCAGGTGCCGGTGATTGAAATGACCGCGATAAACCAGATGGACCAGATGCCGCTCAGGCGGTGAAAGTCGCCCCAGAAGATCCGCGCACCGTGTCGGATACGCAGGGTAGGGCGCAGGAAGCCTTTCCAGAAGCGTTTGTACACCACCAGCCCGGTGATCAGCGAGGCAAGCAGTGGCAAGCCCAGCGCGGATACCAGGTACCAGCCCCAGCTGTACCCATTGGTGAATGGCACAAGCCACCAGCCATGCAGCGCGCGGGTAAATTGCTGGAAGTTGAACGAGGGGCTGATGCCCTGGATCGCTCCGGTATAGGGGTTGGCGTAGACGTCCACCGAGCGCCCATCCGGGTAGCTGAGGCCGACGCTCAGGGCGAAGTGCGACTCATCCGGGCGAATGATGGACTGGACGATTGCCTTGGGCTCATCGCGCTTGATGGCCGCGATCACCTGGTCAAAGCTCAGTGGCTGGGCGTCATCCGACGGCTTGCTCGCACGGATATCCGGGTTGGCCAGCCACACGATTTCCTGGCTCACCACGGCCAGGGTGCCGGTGACACAGACGATCAGTACAAAGAACCAGATGGGCAACGCCAGCCAGCTATGTACGAGAAACCAGAGTTTGGAGCGTGACTTCTTCGACATATGAATGAGGGTCTTGAGCGAAGGGGGCAATGAAAGCCCGGAAAAGGCCAGTCGTAGCTTTTGCTGACGCGACGGGCTGTATCTAAATTAAGACGAATGAGAATGAGAAATCCCTAAGGCGCATATGAAAGAAAATGTTTCAGGTTCACATTCAGGCCGCATTTGAGAGCTGATCGAACACGCAATACACCAGCCCGCAGGCGTTCAGCGGCTTGCGTGAGGCCGGGCCTGACCTCCAGGGACGTGATCATGCCGCTGGGTGATTTCGTCATCAGCCATGCATTTGAGCGCCACTGCCTCGCGCCCAGCCCCTGGCTCAGCGGAAGTGCGGCTACGTAGTTATATAAGTAGAAATAACGCTCTCTATAACAGCGGCGCGCGTTGCTTTCAGTATTATTTGTTTTTCAAATAGCTTGGCTTGAACGAAAGCCCCCCCTTGTCATTAAAGGGTGTTGGCGCGGGTGCAGGTTAATTCCAGACAAATTACAAGTTTATTGTATTGACACATTGGCGGGTATCGGCTTTAGTGGGTGCGGACTTGGAAGTCGAAATATTATAAAAAGGAAGTTGATTGCATGACCGTGCTAGTCGTTTATTCGCGCCCTCAAATGGCGAACTGTTATATCTCTCTGGTGCCGGTGATCAAATTAGTTACTTGATCGTGGTCTGTCGTATCTCCGTCGATTGCCATTGCTGCGAATAATACTTTTCCTGCGCTGGAAAAGTACGCGTCCCTATGCCTTAACAGAGAGTTCAAACTCATGTCGATTTTTGATCAAGCCATGCATCGTTCAGTTCAGTGGCAAGACTGGCGTTGGCAGCAGAAGAATGCCATCCGCGATGAACCTGCACTGCGCAATGCCTGCGGTGGATGGGGCGAGGCCACAACGGCGCATATCGAGCACAACCTGCAAGATCGCAAGATGCAGATCACGCCTTACTATATTGATTTGATCAAGCGTTCACTCACCACCGGCGAAGTGATGGACCACCCACTGTGGCGCCAGGTAGTACCGTACTGGAGCGAACAGGTGCAGGGCGACTATGACGGCAGTTCCGAAAACTGGGAACTCAATCATGAGATGAAGACGCCCATCTGCCAGCACAAGTACGACAACCGCGTGATCCTGCGCACCACCAACACCTGCAATGCCTATTGCCAGTTCTGTTTCGAGGCGCTGCGCACGCTGCAGGTGGGCACCGACAAAGCTAACGCCAACACCGACTCGTTCAAGGATTCGGTGGAGTACATCCGCGCTAACCCGGCGATTGAAGAGGTGATTCTCAGTGGCGGTGACCCACTGATGCTGGCCGACCGCAAGCTTGAGGAGATGCTGGCCGCATTGCGCGGCATTCGTGATGACCTGCTGATACGCATTCATTCGCGGGCTTTGAGTTTCAACCCGTTTCGCGTGACCGATGAGTTGGTGGCGATGCTGCACAAGTACAAAGTCAATGCATTTGGTGTGCATGTCTGCCACCCGCTTGAACTCAGTGCTGATTTTGCCCTCGCGGTTAAACGGATTCAGGGCGTGGTGCCGATAGTATTCTCTAACATGCCGCTGTTGCGTGGCGTGAATGATGATGAAGCGACGTTGCATAAATTATTCATTGATCTTTATCGTCTGGGCGTAAAGCCCTATTACTTATATCACTTCATGCCGTTTTCACCCGGTGCTTCAGAGTATAAGGCCTCGATCAGCCAAGCCATCGTCATAATGGATCGGCTCAAACGCCGCGTATCCAATATTGCCCTGCCCGAATATGTACTTCCTCACGCACAAGGCAAGTTCACCGTGCCGTTGTTGGACTTTGAAAAACCTGAAGACTTACCGCATTTTGAAGTTCGCGATGGGCAGCGTACTTACCGTTTTCGCAACTGGGAGGGCCAATGGTGCAGTTGGCAGGATGCGGTATGAAACAGGGTGCGATTCTGTTTATTGATGTGGATGACAGCGCTTGCGCTCGCTACCGCTACCGGGAACCGCATTTCACGGTGGCCCGCGCCCACGGCTTGGCGTGTTTGACGGCCGCCGTGGCGGGGCGCAAGCACCTGCAACGACTCAGGGACGACAGTGACGAAGTGTTCCTGCTCGAAACGCTCAGTGAGCAGTCCATCCTGGAGTTGGTCGGACAGTTGGACGGGCGTTATCAGGTGCGGGGGATTTTCTGCCAGGCCGGGCACCCGTCCGCACAAGGGGAGGTGGGCTGTATCGTTGCGCAGGCGTGTCAGCGGTTGGGCTTGGTCTACAGCCACCCAGAGGCGATTGCGGCGTGCAATAACAAGTTCTTGATGCGCCGCGTGTTGAAACAGCATGAGTTGCGTTCGGTACCGTTCGTGCTGTGCAACAACGAACAGGAACTCCAGCAAGGCGCCGAGCGCGTGGGTTATCCACTGATCGCCAAACCGCCCTTTGGCGGGGCTTCGGCGTTTATCAAAAAATGCTCGAACTGGGAGGAGCTACGTAGCCACTATCGGCATTTCGTGAGTGATCATGGCGCCGCCGCTTATGCGGACTTCTACGGCTGTGCGCACGCCCTGCCGCCTGAGGGTGGGCTGCGGCGTGAATACCTGCCAGGGCGCAGCATTCTGTTGGAAGGTTATATTCCTGGCATCGAAGGCAGTGTGGAATGTGTGATTGCCGGCGAGCGTGTCCATCCGCTGCTGATCAATGAAAAACTGCTGCTGACCGAGCGCAGCGGCACCGTCCTTGAGAACCTGCTGATTTCCCCGCCGACGTCGTTCAGCCAGGCCCAGTGTGAGCAGATCCGCCAGTACGCGGTGGACTGCCTGCACGCGGTGGGCCTGACCAACGCTGTGGTGCATTTCGAGTTTCGCATGACGGACGCAGGGCCGGTGGTCATCGAGATCAACCCGCGCCTGGGCGGACTGTATGTGAACTCGGCGTTCCGCGACTTGGCCGGTGTCGATCCTTATCAGTTGTACATGGGATTGTTGTTGGGCGAGAAGGGCATCAATGCACAGTTGGAGGCCGGTGCACATAAGATCGCCGAGGCGCGGCAACACTACGCGATGCTGGCGATTTATCCGCAGCACAGTGGCCTTTTCAGGGGCATTGACGGCCTGCAGTTCCTGGACCAACACCGCTCGGTGCTGGAATACGCCCCGCAGGACCCCGGCCACTACATTGACGCGGATATCGAGGAGCATTATTTGCTCAAATGCTGGGCCCAGGTTGGCAATGCCGCCGACGCCCATGCCTTGCACGATGCGTTGCAGCAACACCTGCGCATCCTCATCGATCCACCGGTTGCAGGATAGCGATATGGACATCCCTCAGATTTCGGCGCTTTTGCGCGAACATCACTTCTGTCATCGCCCGGACTTTCGCGAACTGGTCAAAGTTGAACCGGGTGAGGAGCAAAGCTTTCGCGCGTATTGGGATAACCTGGTGCGCGACGAGGCGTTCAGGACTTACACCCACCGCGAACGGCGCATCTTGCGCTATCGTCTGTTACCGTCACGGCAATTGCAGATCGACAGGAATACGGCGTTCAAATCGCCGGTCACCTACGCGGTGAACTATCGCCAGGGCGTGAACCACCTGAGCTATAGCGAGGAGGGCTTTATCGAGCACCCACTCATGCAGAAGCTGCTGGCGACGGACCTTGCAGTGATTACCCCGCACCTGGGCGAACAGACCTATACGATCGATATCCATCAGTTCCGGGTGCGGGCGGATGGGCCATCGAGCAGCCCGACCACTTCGGGGATTCACCAGGACGGCCTGGATTGGGTGTTCATGCACTTTATTGGCGAATGCAACACGGTGCCGGTGGTGTCGGAGGTGTTTGCCGACGAAACGGAGCACAGCCGGCTGCTGCAACTGCCGATGGAGAAATTTCTGGAGACTATCGTGATCAACGACCGTGGGTTCTACCATCGGGCCGGGGAGGTGCGACCGCGGGTGGAGACGGCACCGGCCTGGCGCGATGTGCTCTTGGTAAGCCTGCGCAGTGTCGAGGAGGCACAGCCTGCATGAGCCACGATCAACAACTGAATCTGTCGACCCGCAACGCTCGCCTGATCATCTTTGCTCGCGGTGTGTCGGATTTTGGCGCGTTCCTCAACATGGTGGCGTTGTCCACTTATGTGTACTGGCTCAGCCAGAGCGTAGTGTTTGTCAGCATTTTCCTGGCGTGCCGGGTCACCGGCGGGATTGTCGCGAGCCTGTTTGGCATCCCGTTTTTTCGGCGGTTTGCCGGGCGTGGGACGTTGGCGGGGTTGGACCTGGCCCGGGCGCTGTTGCTGACGCCGCTGGTGGTGTTGTTACCGGCCCATCAACTCACCCTTCTTCCCTTTATCGCCTTCGGTATCGGCCTGTGCAATTCGCTGTTTGCCATTGGCCTCAACAGTCAGTTGCCCACCTGGGTCGCGCTGGAGCAGCGGGTGAATACCAATGCATGGATCACCTCGGCGGCCGCCACCGGCGCGGTCTTCGGCAGTTTGCTCTCCGGCTTGCTGATCGCCACGGGCGGATTTGAAGCGGTGTTTGCCGTCAACATCGGCACCTATGTGATTGCCGCTTGCCTGGTCTTGCCCTTGCGCGCGTTGTTTAGCGTTGCTGTTGCCGCGCATCGCGGGCTGGCCGCCGAATGGCACGAGCTGACCAAGGGGTTGCGCGGTGCGCCGGTGCTGGCCGCGATGTTGCTGATCAGCATGCTCGACACCCTTGGCAGCGCGGCCCATAACGTCGGCTGGCCAGTGCTGTCGCAGTACATTTCACCGGACACGGCCAAGACGGTCATGGGCTATCTGCTGGCCGTGTGGGCCTGTGGCAAGTTTGTTGGCGCGCGCATCGCCAGTGCAGTGTTGAAAGGTCGTGGCACCCAAGGCATGGAGCGCTTGTTCATGCTCGGTGTGGCGTTGATGTCCAGCGGCTTTATCCTGACATTCCAGCAGACCGAACTGTGGCTGGCGCTGTTGCTGGTGGTGTGGGCAGGGCTGGGCGATGGATTGTCCGAGGTGGCGTTGATCTCCCGTGCGCAAAGCGAGCCCGATAGCTTGCGCTTGCCGCTGTTCAGCCTCTTGACCCTGATCCAGATGGCCGGTTTTGGCGTGGGCATGCTGGTGGTCGGGCCGTTCTATGTGACGTGGACGCCGGCCCAGGTGATCGTGTTGTTCCATGGGCTGCCATTGACCGCCTTGTTGGTCATGACGATATGGCTGGGGCGCAATGCGTACCGGGGTGTCAGATCGACAAACCCTTGAAGTGTTCCAGACTCCACACAGGCCTTTAGCTTGCCGGAGCAGGCCACGCGTGTTGGCCGGCTGGAACCTGGGGCAAGGCGTGGCGTGTTGCAGGCGCGAGCAAGCTCACGCCCACAGGGTTAATTTTGCTTGAACATCTGCATGGCACGCTGGCGGATTTGCTCCTCGGTCAGGTCCTCCTTATGGGTGGCCAGGAACCAGAGGTGACCGAACGGATCCTTCACACTCGCCGAGCGATCCCCATAGAACTGATCCTGCGGCTCGGACACTACGCTGGCGCCGGCATCAACCGCCTGTTTGAACTGTGCGTCCACGTCATTCACATACAGGTGCAAACCGACACTGGGATGTGAGTCGGGATTGCGCAGGGCCGTTTCGTCACAGGGCGTGCCTAGCATGATCACCGCTTCGTCAATACGCAGCTCCGCATGGCCGACCCTGCCGTCGGGCATGTCCAGGCGCATGAACACCGAG
The DNA here is from genome assembly GCF_023127765.1 of Pseudomonas sp. W15Feb34. Lineage (NCBI taxonomy): Bacteria > Pseudomonadati > Pseudomonadota > Gammaproteobacteria > Pseudomonadales > Pseudomonadaceae > Pseudomonas > Pseudomonas sp. W15Feb34. The sequence goes on along the minus strand of NZ_SPKN01000005.1, from coordinate 9,173 downwards.
GCGCCAAAGGCCTTTTTGTAGAACTCGATCGCCTTTGCGGCCTCGTTGATGCCCAGGTAGGGAGTAATGCCGTGGTAACCCTCGGGAATAGGTTTAACGCTCATAACGTTCTCCTTTGATTGTGGTTATGGAGTTACAGCCTTTCCACTATAGGTCACGTTGCATTGCGCAACCGGCTTTACCGATCGGAATCAAGCGTGGGCTCCAGCAGTTGCGCACCGGGGCCACGCTCACCCAACTGGTCATCGTGATTGCGCAACGGGCACGCCTCCATCGACAGGCACCCGCACCCGATACAACCATTGAGCTTGTCGCGCAGCAGCGTCAGCTTGTTGATGCGCTCATCCAGATCTTGACGCCACAAGGCCGACAGCCGTTCCCAGTCGTGAGCGTTCGGTGTGCGCCCATCGGGCAGGGCCCGCAATGCCTCGCCAATGGTCGCCAGCGGAATGCCCAGGCGTTGGGCAATTTTGATCAGCACCACCCGGCGCAGTACGTCCCGTGGATATCGCCGTTGATTGCCGGCATTGCGATTGCTCTTGATCAGCCCTTTGGATTCGTAGAAGTGCAGGGCGGTGACCGCTACGCCGCTGCGGGCGGCCAACTGACCGACGCTGAGTTCGTTGCTGAGCATGTAAGACTCCCAAACAGTGCTTGACCTCGACTTAACTAGAGGTTTTACCCTGCGTGACATCGAATCGCAAGATTCTGCCTACAGAGAAAGGGGAGTGCTCATGCAGGTATCAGAGAAAAATCGCAGCTTCACTCAATTGATCGAATTTCAGATCGAGCCCCGCCAGCAATCAGCCCTGGTGGCGGCCTTGACCACCCAGAGCGAGCGCCTCGCGGCAAGCCATGGTGGCTTTCTGAGTGCCAGTGTGCAGGTCAGCGATGATGGGCGGCGGGTGCTCAATTACCTGCAATGGCAATCCCGCGAGGACGGAGAAGCAGCCTTCAAGCGTTTCGAGCACGGCGACGAAGATTTCTGGACACTGATCCGCGCGCATCAAGCGACGGCTGTGACCTTCGGATCATTCCAGGTGTTGCGCAGTTTTGAGCGCAGTCAGGACGATGCTTTGCACTGCCGCTTAAATGGATAAATGCAGCATCCGTTCGCCCTGCAGCGTTTGCCCGGGCCGGCGTTTGTTTACCGCCAGCTCGCCGATCTTGATCAGGCGCGTGCGCGTAACGTTGCGGCTCAGGCCCAGCAGGTTGGCGGTGTGCACCTGGTTGTAATGGCTGAAGCGGTAAGCGGCGCGTAATAAAGCGTCCTCGACTTTTTCATGCAGGGCGCCGGCCTGTTCCTCGAAGAGCTTTTGAAACGCCCGCGCAAGCAAGGCTTCGGCGCTGTTGTCGGTGGCGTGCTGGCTGTCGTCCTGGCGCTCGATGCGCATATTTGACAGGCGCAGATCGTCGCGTTCGATCACGCCGTTGCGGCAGATCAGCAAGGTGTGGTGAATCACGTTTTCCAGCTCGCGAATATTGCCCGGCCAACTGTAGCGCTTGAGTTTGTGCTCGGCCTCGCTGCTGATGGTGATCGGGCCGTAGCCCAGGCGCTGGCTGTAGGCTTGGATAAAGTGGCGGGTCAGCGGCAGGATATCGCCGGGGCGCTCGCGCAGCGGGCTCAGCTCCAGGCTGACCACATCGAGGCGGTAGTACAGATCTTCGCGAAAATGCCCGGCGTTGATGGCCTTTTCCAGTTGTACGTTGGTGGCGGCCAGGACTCTTACATCAATAGGTATGCTTTTGCGTGAGCCCAGGCGCACCACTTCGCGCTCCTGCAACACCCGCAGCAGTTTGACCTGGATGGCCATCGGCAGGTCGCCGATCTCATCTAGAAACAAGGTGCCGCCGTCTGCCTCTTCGAACCAGCCGGCCTTGGCGCTGAGGGCGCCGGTAAACGCGCCTTTCTCGTGGCCGAACAACTCGGCTTCCACCAGGGATTCAGAGAACGCCCCGCAGTTCACCGCTACGAACGGCCGGTTGCGCCGAGCGCTGAGGTTGTGGATATGCCGCGCCACCAGCTCTTTGCCGGTGCCGGTCTCGCCGATGATCAGCACGCTGGCTTCGCTGGGCGCCACTTGTTGGATATGGTCGAGCAGTGCCTGGGATTTGGGGTCTTCGAAGACCTGGGCCGTGGCGCGGATCGAGGTCGCAAGGGCGGGCGAGGGCGGTAGGGTCAAAAGTTGCATGGGCACCTCTCTCAGGAGTAGAACGTCGGGATCGGCAGGGACTGGCTCAATTTTAACGGCGGGGTACTGAGCAACAGAGGTGAAGTAGGTTGAACAAGGGCTGTACCAACGGGTTCAGGCTTTGATCTGTATGGGTATGGCGCTCGCTGCCGAGAAAGGGAGTTGTTGTCTGACCCCAGTTTTGGGGTTGGCTGTTGCCACTGCACAGTTGCTGACGTGTGAAGCTATTTATAGAGAAAATGATTTATTCCGTAAATGGATGTGTTTGCATATTTATAGATCTTTAAGGAATATTAGCAGCCGATTTTTGAAGGTGGCGTGCCGGTTGATAGCGACTATCACGGGTGATGATTTTTCACCGAGAAGGACCGGGAGTAGCCTGTGTTCATTGACTTGAACCCCCTCTCGCAGAGCCGCCGCCATGAACCGTTTCCTCGCTGTTTCGCTGCTACTTGTTACCTCTGTCCTTGCCGGATGTGCGTCCCATCCAGCCCCGGAATTGCGTCCATACACCGCCGAGGAGACCAGGCAATTGGCCCTGGAGGCGCTGAGCCGTCGCGGCTTGTCGTTTGACGAATATCAGCAGCAGCGCGCTGCGTTGCTTGGCCAGCCACAGAAGCCTTTCTCTTTTGATCGCCAGGGTGAAATGAACGCCGAGCGCAGCGTAGTCCTGCATGGTCGTCCCAGTTGAGCCGGCCTCTTGCGATAAAAAGCCCGAGGATTCCCTTAAGGAACCTCGGGCTTTTTGTTTGCCATGGAGCTACTTCAGCCTGTTAAGCTCAATTCCAGGAGCGTTCCTACGCACATTTAAATAAAGTTACCTTCTTTAATGGCATTCGATCGGTTAAACCTGACGACCTCTGTTCCGGTCGATGCCCCCCCGAGACGCTGCTTTCGGGAGCACGCTCTGCGAGTTCTAACGTCATGAATAAACGTCCGTTGTATTTTGACTACGCCGCTACCACGCCGGTGGATGAGCGGGTTATCCAGGTGATGGTCGAGTGCCTGGGCTTCAATGCCAATTTTGGTAACCCGGCGTCCAGTTCCCATGCATTCGGCCAGGCGGCCCGGCACACGGTTGAACAGGCGCGTCGCCAGGTCGCTGAACTGGTCGGCGCCCAGCCGGAGCAGATCGTCTGGACCTCCGGCGCCACGGAGTCCAACAACCTGGCGCTCAAGGGAGTGACCCAGGCCCGTGGTGTGGCGGGTGGGCATATCATCACCAGCCAGATCGAGCACAAGGCCACACTGGATACTGCGCGGCAACTGCAGGAAGCCGGCGTGGCGGTGACCTACCTGGTGCCGGATGCGGACGGCTTGATCAGCGTCGAAGCGGTCAGCGAAGCCCTGCGCGAGGACACCTTCCTGGTCTCGCTGATGCTGGTCAATAACGAGCTGGGCACCCTGAATGACATCCCGGCCATCGGTGCGGGGGTACGTGAGCATGGCGCGTTGTTTCATGTGGACGCGGCGCAAGGGGCTGGCAAGGTAGCCATCGACCTGGGCCTGTGGCCGGTGGATTTGATGTCATTCTCCGCGCACAAGCTGTACGGCCCCAAAGGTATCGGCGCGTTGTATGTCGGGCCTTTGGCGCAGCAGAAAGTGCTGGCGCAGATTCATGGCGGTGGACACGAAGGGGGCTTGCGTTCTGGCACCCTGGCGACCCATCAGATTGCCGGCATGGGGACGGCGTTTGCCTTGGCGGCAGCGTCCTTTGCTGATGAGAAGGCTCGGATTGCAGCGTTGCGCCAGCGCCTGCTGGATCACCTGACGTCAGTTACCGGCTTGCGCCTCAATGGCAGCCCAACTCAGCGTATTCCACATACCCTGAGCCTGACGTTCAGCGAGGGTGAGTTCAACTCTGCCACACTGAGCGCGGGCATTGCCTTTTCCGCGACTTCGGCGTGCAATTCGGCAAGCAACGCACCGTCCCATGTGCTTCTGGCCCTGGGGCATGATGCTCGCACCGCCGGTCGTACCATTCGCTTGAGCCTGGGCCGGTTTACCACCGAACAGGACATCGACGAAGCCGCACAGTTGATCAAGGCAGCATTGGCCAGCGCCCCGGCGTTTTGGGCGGTCTGATTTATCATTGGCAACATATAACAATTATTCGTGGTTAGCAGGAGACACAATGAGTACGCAGCCTTTGACCCATGGAACGGTTCCCCAGCGCCTGGCGCATACCCGTGAACTGATGCGCCGCGAGGGCATTCACGCCCTGCTGGTGCCATCGGCTGACCCGCACTTGTCCGAATACTTGCCGGGCTACTGGCAGGGGCGCCAATGGTTGTCGGGGTTCCATGGTTCGGTGGGGACACTGATCGTCACGGCGGATTTTGCCGGGGTCTGGGCCGATAGCCGTTACTGGGAGCAGGCGACCAAGGAACTCAAGGGCAGTGGCATTGAGTTGGTAAAGCTGCAACCGGGCCAGCCTGGGCCGTTGGAATGGCTGGCCGAGCAAACCCCTGAAGGTGGCGTAGTGGCTGTGGACGGTGCGGTCATGGCCGTGGCTTCGGCACGTACTCTGGGGGGCAAGCTGGCCGAGCGCGGCGCCCGCTTGCGCACTGATATCGACCTGCTCGACGAAGTCTGGCAAGACCGCCCGACGCTACCAAACCAGCCGATCTACCAGCATCTGCCGCCTCAAGCCACCGTCAGCCGTGGCGAGAAACTCGCCGCACTGCGCGCCAGCTTGAAAGACAAGGGCGCCGATTGGCATTTCATCGCGACGCTGGACGACATCGCCTGGTTGTTCAACCTGCGTGGCGGTGATGTGTCCTTCAACCCGGTGTTTGTATCTTTTGCGTTGATCAACCAACAGCAGGCTACGTTGTTTGTCGCGCTGGGCAAGGTCGATGCCGAGTTGCGGGTGATGCTCGAGCAGGATGGCGTGACGTTGCGCGACTACAGCGAAGTGGCCGATGCACTGCGTGCCGTACCGTCGGGGGCCAGTTTGCAAGTGGACCCCGCACGCGTGACGGCCGGCTTGCTGGAAAATCTCGATGCCGGCGTCAAGCTGGTTGAAGGACTCAACCCGACTACGCTCGCAAAATCCCGCAAGAGCCTGGCGGACGCGGAACATATTCGTCAGGCCATGGAGCAGGATGGCGCTGCGTTGTGCGAATTTTTTGCCTGGCTCGACAGCGCCCTGGGCCGCGAGCGCATTACCGAACTGACGATCGACGAACACTTGACTGCGGCGCGTACCCGCCGCCCTGGCTATGTGTCGCTGAGCTTCAACACCATTGCTGCGTTCAACGCCAACGGCGCCATGCCGCATTACCACGCGACTGAACAAGAGCATGCCCTGATCGAAGGCGATGGCTTGCTATTGATCGATTCCGGTGGCCAGTACCTGGGCGGCACCACGGACATCACGCGGATGGTGCCCATCGGTACCCCGAGTGATGAGCAGAAGCGCGATTGCACGCGGGTACTCAAGGGGGTGATTGCCCTGTCCCGTGCACACTTCCCCAAAGGTATTCTCTCACCGTTGCTGGATGCGATTGCCCGTGCGCCGATCTGGGCCGAAGGGGTGGACTACGGTCACGGTACAGGTCATGGCGTAGGTTATTTCCTCAATGTGCATGAGGGGCCGCAGGTTATTGCCTACCAGGCCGCTGCCGCGCCACAAACAGCGATGCAACCTGGGATGATTACTTCCATCGAGCCGGGGACTTATCGCCCTGGTCGTTGGGGTGTACGCATCGAAAACCTGGTGTTGAACCGTGAAGCGGGCAAGACCGAGTTTGGGGAGTTCCTCAAGTTCGAAACCCTGACCTTGTGCCCGATTGACACCCGTTGCCTGGAACCGTCGTTGCTGACGGCGGATGAGCGCGAATGGTTCAACGCCTATCACGCCGAGGTGCGTGAGCGCTTGAGCCCGCTGCTCAGTGGTGCGGCGCTTGAGTGGTTGCAGGTGCGTACCACAGCTATTTGATTGGCTGCAGCCGGCCTGCGCCGGCTGCAAGCGATATTTAGCTGAGGGCTTCGCGCACGAAGTCCAGTCGGTCCTGACCAAAGAACAGCTGATTGCCTACAAAAAAGCTGGGGGCACCGAACACGCCGCGTTTAACGGCTTGTTCGGTTTTGTCCTTGAGCGCGTTTTTGACGGCTTCATCATTGGACAGGGCCAATACCTGCTCTGGGTCGAACCCATGCTCGGTCAGCACGTGGGCCACGACCTCGGGATCGCCCAGGTGTCGGCCTTCCACCCAGAGGGCGCGGAACAGGCAGTCGATAAAGTCGGAGAAGCGCTCAGGCTCATGGATTTGTATGCCGGTGATTGCGCGCATCAGTACCAGTGTATTGATGGGAAAGTGCGGGTTGAACCTGAGCGGTACATTGTAGCGTTTGGCGTAGCGCGCCAAGTCATCCAGCATGTAGCGACCCTTGGCCGGCACAGTGATCGGTGAGGCGTTGCCAGTAGCCTTGAATACGCCGCCCAACAGCATCGGTTGATAGACCAGATGCGCGCCGGTCTCGGTGCAGAGTGCCGGTAGTTGGGTATAGGCCAGGTAAGTCGCGGGGCTACCGAGATCAAAGAAAAATTCCAGGGTTTTACTCATGGTCGATACTCGCTGCTTATTGTTATAGGGGCGTGTTACCAGGGTTCGTTCCAGGGGCGCAGGTCCAGCTCGAACGTCCAGGCGTCCCGGGGCTGGCTGTGCAGGTACCAGTAGTTTTCGGCGATGTGGTCAGGGTTGAGGAGGCCGTCCTGATCCTTGAGGGCATATTTTTGCGGGAAATTTTCGCGAATGAACTCGGTATCAATGGCGCCATCGACTACTACATGGGCGACGTGGATGTTCATCGGGCCTAATTCCCGCGCCATGCTTTGGGCCAGGGCGCGGATACCATGTTTGGCCCCGGCGAATGCGGCAAATCCCGCGGCCCCACGCAAGCCGGCAGTGGCGCCGGTGAACAGGATGGTGCCGCGTTTACGGGTGGCCATACGCTTGGCGACTTCGCGCGCGTTCAAGAAGCCGGAGAAACACGCCATCTCCCAAATCTTGAAGTACTTGCGTGCGGTTTCTTCCAGAATGCTGCAAGGCACGTTCGCACCGATGTTGAAGACGAACGCTTCAATGGGCCCCAGCTCCGTTTCGATTTGCTCTACCAGTGCGATCACGTCTTCTTCTTTACGTGCATCACAGGCAAAGCCATGGGCTTGCCCGCCCGCCAATTGAATGCTGTCTACCAGTGGTTGCAGTTTGTCGGCACTACGACGGGTAACGCAGGCGATGTAACCTTCGCGGGCAAAGCGCTTGGCTATGGCGCCGCCGGTTGCGTCACCGGCGCCTACCACCAATACGATTTTGTTGTTGTGCGTCATGGGAACTCCATTGGCTCGATGATCGAGCAGGAGTTTAGTCGCCATGTCGTAAATGGCCTGGCCTGTGTGGAAATTTAAGATGAGCAGTCAGGGAGACTGCTCGGGCAGCTATTTGCAGATGACGATCATGCTGCGGCTGGTATAGCCGGCAGGGTTGAGACCGAAGGGATAGTCCCCTGGCTCTTCGGAGTTGTCGCCGGACTTGGCAATCACTCGATAACCCTTGGCGCCGCATGAATTGGCGGCACTGGTGTAGCACTGGTCCCAGGAGGAGGACAGGCCCGAACAGTTGATATGCAGTCCTTTTTTACCGCGTTTCACTTCTGTTTTAGTGGTGGCGGCACACCCCGCGATGCCCACAACCAGCAACAGTATCAAAATTCGTTTCATTCCCATCCTTAATAGCCGCCCTGCAAAGAACAGGGCTGCTTTACTCGCTCTCGAGCGAAGCGTTCATGCAGTCCGTGTCGAAATTCTCCATGAATGACATTCGGTTACGGCCTAAACATGGCCTAAATGAGCGGCAAATACCAGAGCTGGGGTTAAAGATGATCAGTCGGCGGGTACCAGTGGTTTGGATTTGTGGCTCATCGTCAAAGTGGCACCGACCGAGGCCAGGATAATGCAGGTGATGGCCAGCCACTGGGCGAGCGATAGATGCTCGTGCAGGAAAAACAGGCCGGAGAGGGCGCCGAACGCCGGCTCGATACTCATCAGTGTGCCGAAAGTACGGGCGGGAAGGCGTGTTAGTGCGACCATCTCAAGGGTGTAGGGCAGGGCAGTGGACAGAATCGCCACGCCGATGGCGACAGGGATCAGTGCCGGCGTCAGCAGCGCGGCGCCGGCATGCACGATGCCGATCGGTGCAACGAAGAGGGCGGCAATCATTACCCCGAGCGCGGCGGTTTGGACGCCATTGTCATTTCCCGCCTTTTGGCCGAACAAAATGTAGAGCGCCCAGCATACGCCGGCGCCCAGCGCGTAAGCGGCCCCTATCAGATCAATGCCGCTACTGGCCTTGTCCGTCGGAATCAACAGAAGCAGGCCAATGATCGCCAGAGCAATCCACACGAAGTCGACAGCTCGGCGCGAGGCATAGATAGCTACAGCAAGCGGGCCTGTGAATTCGAGCGCTACGGCAATTCCCAGGGGGACAGTGCGCAGTGACATATAGAAGAGGAAGTTCATGCCACCTAGCGCCATCCCGTAGATGATCACTGTGCGCAGTGACTTGGCCGTCAGCTTGGCGCGCCATGGTCGCAATATGAGCAGCATGATCACACTGGCAAAAATCAAACGCAGGGCGGTGGTGCCTTGTGCGCCGACAACGGGAAACATGCTCTTGGCCAATGATGCCCCGGATTGAATGGAGGCCATGGCGATCAACAGCAGGCCGACGGGAAACAGTGCCGAGGCCAGGCTGCGGGGTGAAGTGGTCATTGAGAGGGCTCTTCTGAGGTCGTAGTCAATAAGCAGAAGACGCTATGATGCTTAACTGTCAAGCGATGAGCAATATATTGCTCAAATCGCACGCAGTGGTTGTCTATATAGTGTAATTCTTGAGTTTGCCGCGGATTTAATAGAAAACCCAAATTAAGAGTTGACGGCAGATTCTGGAAGCCTATAATTCGCCCCACTTCCGG
>NZ_SPKN01000004.1:0-49159 GCF_023127765.1 Pseudomonas sp. W15Feb34 | reverse complement strand
CGCTTTTCGAAAGTGACCCGCTGTAAAAGCGGAACCAATAGTGGCCGTTACCCAAACAACGGATATGTACTCGGCTGATCCAGCACCCTGGTCGGCCCTGAGGCCGCCATCGGGAGCAAGTCGAATCCTGCGCCAGCACAGCGAACAAAATGCTTGAGACTGCCTAAATCTACCCGCCCCCCACAATGGCCAGACGACCATTCGGAATAATGGCCTTTTGCCTAATCTGCTGTAGGACATGATCCACATCAAAATCAGGTAAAAGAACCGCCGAACGGGGCCGAAAAACTCACCTTGTACTTGCGAACGAATGCTATTTTTAAGTTCTTCGCCGTCTTGACCAACGAAGGTCCTGACCCCTGCCGCGAGCTAAAGGAAGCGCTCAATGAACAAGGTGGGCAATATGAACAAAGTGACTTTTCCCAATGCGTGCCAGTTGATGCGCTGGCATTTTCATCCGATGGGCTTCGAGGGGAGTATGGATGCCCCCGGCAGCATGATCGCCCGCCTGTTCGACCGCGCCAGCGGTGAAACATTGATCGCCATCGCCGGCATACCTTGCGCCACAGTGATGAACGCCGCTGATGTGGAGCGCATTATCGAGGCCGTGGAGGATGAGCTGGAGTGTTTTGTGCCGCCGTTGTCGTTGCGGGCCTGAATAGTATTTGTCAGCCGCTGATTACCTGATGCGGGAGCGGACAAGCCCCTCCCACATTTTGCTGTGTGTCAGCTGAAGGTTCAGCGCTGATCGTCGAAAAACGCTTTCTTGCCATCCACCCGCTCGGATGCCCTGGGCACATTCACACCCTGGCCCTCCGACTTTTCCACATACCAGTAGCAGTGGCTGACCGCTCGGGTAATACCGACGTAGGCCAGTCGTAGTATTTCGTCCTTTTGCGCATTGTCGTACGGCTCGCTGTCACCTTCCTTGCCCAAGCCCGCCATGCGGTAGACCTGGTTTTTGTAGGGCGAGCTGGTGAGATGCTGGCAGTCCCCAAGCAGAAATACTGCATCGGCCTGCAGGCCCTTGGCGCTGTGGTAAGTGAGCTGTTTCAGACGGCGCTCGTGGACCGGCAAGCTAGAATCCACATTAACAACAGACTGAATATGCTCTTGAATCAGCAACTTATCGCTGCTTTTTCGATAAAGCATCAAGACCGTATCCCCGCGTTGATAATGCTCCAGCAACCGCAGGCCGAGCGCCGCGTCGTCGCGCTCCACCACGGTGACCGGCACCAATGCCTTGGGCTCGCCACTGGCCTTGGCCTTCTTGCCGGGGATGGCCGGTGCGGTGCGCACGATATGCTCGGCCGCGTCGATGATGTGTTGGTGGCTGCGGTAGTTCTCGCCCAGCATCACGCGAGTGGTGCTCGGTGCGACAAATTCCTGGTTGAACTCCATGAAGTACTTGGGCGAACTGCCGCGCCAGCCATAAATCGACTGCCAGTCATCGCCGACACACAGCAAGGATGAGCGTTGCGCCCCACGCCCGACGTGCATGGCCGGGCCGCGACTGCGGATTTCCCGCAGCGTGGCACGGATCCACGAGACAATCTGCGGCGATACATCCTGGAATTCGTCGATCATCAGGTGTGACATCGGCCGCAGCAAGGGATCACTGAGCAGCTTGAGGTTCTCCGGGGTATTTTCGCCAAACAGGGAAAACATTCGGTTGTAGGTCATGATCGGCGGTGATTGATCGAGCAGGTGGTCTTCCAGGGCCTTCCAGAAAATGCTCAAGGCCTCGAAGAACAACCGATCCGGGTCATCCTTGGCGAAGCTCATCTGGCCCACGGCCGTCGGTACGTCCAGCCCGAGGTTCTCGATAAACCCGGCCGCCATGACAAAACTGTCCAGCAGCGGCGCCGAGGCGAGTTCACCCTTGACCTTGTAATCAAAGCCAGGCCCTGCCGTGGCCTCGCCGGCCAGACTGCTTAAAAGGCGCTTGGATGACTCGTAGTTATCCAGCCATATCAATGGCTTATTGCAGAAAGCTTGAAACAGGGTGCGCTTTACCGCCCACTCTGCGCGCACCGATAATTTTGAGTTTGGGCGGCTGATCCCGGCGTTTTCCCTCGCATCGAAACCCAATACGACCCAGGCATCCAACTGCGGGATATAGCCGTGGCAATGAAACTTGGCACCGTTGATTTCAAAGGTCTGACGGCTGGGTTCGATGCCTTTGATCGGCCAGGCGCCCGCGCGGAACCACAGGTCCTCGATCACGTCGCAGAGTTCTTCATCACGTTTGGCCGCCAACTCGGTCACGGCCATGCGCTTTTGCACGTCCGGATGATCGCGCTCCAGCTCCTTGAGCTGCAGGCCCTGGCGAGCCAGCGGCGCAATCAACTCGCGAAAACGCGCATGATGCCCCTGCAAACGGTGAAAACAGGCGTTCATATGCTGGCGCTGGGCATCACTGATACGAAGATCGAAGGCATTGCTATCGGCGTCTTCGAAGCCGCCACTGAGGTTTTCAAAGGCTTGCAGCCGTTCAAAACCCGGCAGGCTGCGCACCATCGGCAGGATGCGCGAGTGAAACGTACGCACCACCGCCTGGGCTTGTTTCAGGTCAAGGGGTTGGCCCCACAGGCTCAGAATCTCCATGAGCTTGTTGATGAAGTCCTTGCGCGACTCGCGGGTGAACGTCACCACGGTCATCGAACTCAACTCAAAACCCAGGTAATGGGTGAGCAACAGGATACGCAACACCAGGGAGGTCGATTTACCTGCGCCGGCGCCCGCAATCACCGAGGTCGAGGGCGTGTCGCTGAAGATCATCTTCCACTGCGCTGTGCTCGGCTGCGCGTGGGCTGACAGCAGGCGCGCCACATCCGCCTTCATGCGCTTCTTCACATCGGCGGTGAGCGGCAATCGCCAATCGTCGAACAGGCTGTCATCCACACCGGGTGCTCGGTGCTCATCAGGGCGAAAGTCGCGAATCAACAGGACTTGCCGGCCCTCTTCAAGACCATCGGCCTTACCCTCGCGATACCCATATTCCACGCCGGCTTCATGCCCATTGCGAAAACCGTCGGCCTGGCCATGCAGCCAGGAAAACCGGTGCTGCGCGCGCAAACGGGTGAGGCCATGGCCGAACAGGCGAGCGGCCAGCCGCTTCAATAACGGCATTTCAGCCAAGGGGCGCAGTTCAGGGGGCAGATCAGGCTTTTGTTGCGGCACGCGGACTCCTGCGATGAGCTTGGCTTTGACAAGGCCGCCATGGTCGCCGGAATCGACGCTCAGTTCCAGCCAATTGCTTTACGGTCATGTAGTTAGGCGATGAAGTGAAAGTTGAAGCAGGTTTAAATGATCGAATTGATGGATAGGAATCAGGCATTTTTTACGCTTTTTATCGATCATGCGCTGCTGGATGATGGGCTCATTCACAGGAGACGATCATGCTTGAACTTCGACCTTTCAACACCCTCGGCGGCGCCCATCATGGCTGGCTCGACGCCCATCACCACTTTTCATTCGCCGAATACCACGACCCCGAGCGTATGCACTGGGGCAATTTGCGGGTATGGAACGACGACATCATCGCGCCTGGCAGCGGTTTCCCCCAGCACCCGCACCGCGACATGGAAATCATCACCTACGTACGCGAAGGCGCAATCAGCCATGCCGATAACCTGGGCAACAAAGGCCGCACCGAGGCGGGCGATGTACAGGTGATGAGCGCTGGTACCGGGATCGCCCACAGCGAGTACAACCTGGAGGCCACCCCGACCAAGATCTTCCAGATCTGGATCATCCCGAATGAGGCCGGCTTGCCACCGTCCTGGGGTGCCAAGCCGTTTCCGCAAGGTAATCGTGAAGGCTTTGTGACGCTGGCCAGCGGCAAGGCTGGCGACAGTGAAAGCCTGCGCATTCGTGCCGATGCACGCTTGGTGGCGGCGAACCTGAAAGCTGGGGAAAGCGCCGAATACCGGCTGGACAACGGACGCCGGGCGTACCTGGTGCCGGCAACCGGCGTAATTGAAGTCAATGGTTTGCGCGCACAGGCGCGAGACGGCGTGGCCGTTGAGGATGAGCAAGTGTTGCGGGTGACGGCGATCGAGGACAGCGAGATCGTGCTGGTCGACCTGGCCTGATCTTGCATCATGCTGCTATCTAATGTGGGAGGGAGTTTGCTCCCGATGAGGTTATGCCAGTCAACACATCTGTGACTGACCCACCGCTATCGGGGGCAAGCCCCCTCCTACACCGTTACTGGGAAATTGCGCCGTCCACCAGCACCTGCGCCTCTTCCACCAGCTGCTTGAGGTGTTCTTCGCCGATAAAACTCTCGGCGTAGATCTTGTAGATGTCCTCGGTACCCGATGGCCGCGCAGCAAACCAGCCGTTTTCCGTCATGACCTTCAAGCCGCCAATCGCCTGGTTATTGCCCGGGGCATGGCTGAGGATCTGCTGGATGCTCTCGCCGGCCAATTGGGTGGACGTCACCTGCTCCGGCGACAGCTTGCCCAGCAGGGCTTTCTGCGCCGGGGTCGCCTTGGCATCCACGCGAATGGCAAACGGTTCGCCGAGTGCATCGGTCAGGCCGCGGTAGATCTGGCTGGGATCCTGGCCCTTGCGCGAGGTCATTTCCGCTGCGAGCAAGGCCGGGATCAGGCCGTCCTTGTCAGTGCTCCAGACCGTGCCGTCCTTGCGCAGGAACGAAGCACCAGCGCTTTCTTCGCCGCCAAAACCCAACGAGCCTTCGAACAAGCCATCGGCAAACCATTTGAAGCCCACCGGCACTTCATACAGGCGCCGGCCCATACGTGCAGTCACGCGATCGATCAGGCCACTGCTGACCACGGTCTTGCCCACCGCCGCATCGGCTCGCCAATCAGGACGGTTCTGGAACAGGTAATCGATGGACACCGCCAGGTAGTTGTTCGGCGCCAACAGGCCGCCGGAGGGCGTGACGATACCGTGACGGTCATGATCCGGGTCACAGGCAAACGCCACGTCAAAACGTTCCTTGAGACCAATGAGGCTCTGCATGGCGTAGCTGGAGGATGGGTCCATGCGGATCTGTCCATCCCAGTCCACGCTCATGAAGCGGAAGGTGGAATCCACTTCGGTGTTCACCACCTCCAGGTTCAGGCGGTAGTGCTCGGCAATCGCCGACCAGTAGCGCACCCCCGCCCCGCCCAATGGATCAACGCCCAGGCGCAGATCAGCGCTACGGATCGCGTCCATATCGATCACATTGATCAGGTCGGCCACATAGCTGTTGAGGTAGTCATGGCGATGAGTGGTGTCCGCCTTGAGCGCCTGGGCATGGGTGATGCGCTTGACCCCAGCAAGCTTGTTGGCTAGCAGTTCATTGGCTTTGGCTTCAATCCACTTGGTGACGTGGGTATCGGCCGGGCCGCCATTGGGCGGGTTGTACTTGTAGCCGCCACTCTGCGGCGGATTGTGCGACGGGGTGATCACAATGCCGTCCGCCAGGCCGCTGGTGCGGCCGCGGTTGTAGCAAATGATGGCGTGGGAAATCGCCGGGGTCGGTGTGTACTCATCGCCCTCAGCCAGCATGACGTGCACGCCATTGGCAGCGAGCACCTCCAGGGCACTGGCACCGGCCGGCGTGGACAATGCATGGGTATCCAGGCCAACAAATAAAGGCCCTGTGATGCCTTGGGCTTCACGGTACAGGCAGATCGCCTGGCTGATCGCCAGCACATGCCACTCATTGAAGCTCAGCTCGAACGAACTGCCTCGGTGCCCGGAGGTACCAAAGGCTACACGCTGGGTAGAGATTGCTGCATCAGGCTGGCCGGTGTAATAGGCCGTGACCAGTCGCGGGATATCCACCAGCAACTGAGCCGGTGCCGGTTTGCCCGCAAAAGGACTGATAGTCATGCATAAACCTCGGAAAATAAGGATTCGGAAAAAATGACAGTTTACTCAGAGTTGGACTACTGAGCGATGTTATCGATCCCACAATTCGGAGAGAAGTTTCACACATTAATCGGTCTGTGCCTGGAGCAGCGCCTGAGCCAGCGCATTCAGGACAATATCCAGATTGGGGTGGCCGCTGAACGTATGACTCAAGCGCATATGCTGGTGATGCAAGCCTAAGAGGCTGAACAACTCCCCCGGCGCAATCACGACCTGCTGGGCGAGCATGCGCTGGAACACCAGACGCATATCCACCGGCGCCACCGACTGCAACCAGAAACTTGCCCCGGCGATAGGCATTCGATAACTCACACGCCCTTGCATATGCACATCCAACCGATGGCTCATGGCTTGCGCCTGTTCCTGGAGGCGCTGGCATAACGTCTGCAGGTGCTGATCCAACCGCCCGCTCTCATATAGCCGAGCAATGGCGCGTTGCCGAATGGATGAAAGTCGAAATGAGCGCAGCAAAAACTGGCGCTGCAACTCACTGCCCATTTGCTGCGTCAGTAGGTACCCAAACGGCGCTTCTGGCCCCAACACCTTTTCGAACGAAGAAAACACAATCAGCCGCTGCGGGTTGACCAGGTTGCGCAAAGCCGTCTGCGACGACACGAAGCTCAGCTCACCAAATGTGTCGTTCTCCAGCAACCAACAGGCGTGCCGCTCCAGCAAATGCGCTACTTGCAGCCGTTCGGGTAGCGTCAGCGCATTACCCGAGGGCATGCTGACCACGGAGGACAGCAGCACAAGGTGTACCGGTTCGTGCTTGAGCAGGTGCTCGAACGTGGCCAAGTCGAAGCTGCCATCGGCGTGCCAGGGCAGTTCGATAACCCGCACGCCAGCGCTCTGTAACAGGCGCAAGACCAGGTAATCGCAGGGCGATTCAGCCAGCACCACCGTGCCCTCGAGGCCAAGCGTGTCGATCAGGATTTGCAGTACGCCCTGAAGATCGGCGCCGATATACACCTCGTCGGCCTGCCAGCAATGGCTAGGCGACGAGGTATAACGGGCCGCCAATGCCGCCCGTAATTCCCATACGCCACAAGGTTGCGACGGTTGCAGGTGGTGTGGGTACCTGCGCACCAGCTGGCGCTCCAGCGCAAGCAAAGCGCCATCCAGTGACCCCAACAACGCCGGCTCATCACCACTGAGCACAACCATGGTCGGGCGTCGCGCCGCCGCATACAGCCGCTCAAGCAGGTCGGCGCCCGCCATGACCGGCGGGTTTGTCGCCACAGGCCAGGCGAAATAGCCAGACTTGGCCACCGAGTAGACCCGCCCTTCCTTTTCCAGCAAAGAGTAAGCGTACTGAATCGTCGAGATCGACACGTTCATGCGTGTCGACAACTGACGCAACGACGGCAACTTGACCGGCGTTTCCAGGCTGACTTCGTTGATCAGGTTGATCATGTAGCGGTACACCGCCTGATAGGCAAAGTCTGCCTGCCGCTCTCCCCTCAGGTTCATCGCCGCTCACCGGCATCTATACGCCAATGCACGGTGCTAGCGCCCCGACACTTGGGCGATCCGGGCCTCGGGCCGGCTAAACAGTTGTTTGTGGATGCGAGAGCCGTGCGCAGCCGGCAATGTTCGCTTGCGATACAAATGCTGCAATAAGGCCAGCGGCAAACCACTGGTGTCTACCAGCCACTGATGCAACATGTCCGCAGCAGGCTTGCCCTGCAGCGCCTTGTGCAGTTCGGGCAGTGCCACCAACATGCCGGGATGGCATTGACGCAAGAAGCCCTCCAGCCGTTCGCCATGCTGAACGAAAGGCGCGAACAGCAGGCAAGTCAACTGACTTTCGTCCAGACCAAAAAACGCCTGGGCGTAGGTGGTCGACAATACCCGCCCATCCGGGCTGGACGCCTCGGTGATCAACTCAATGGGGACGCGTCTGCGCAGCATGTAGTCTGCCGCGTGACGAACAAAACCTTCGACACCGTGCTCATAGGAGAGCTCACGCAGGCATTGGGCCTGCAAGCCGTACATATGTGCCATGAGCAATGGGTTTGGATAGGCTGGGTGGCTGAACTGGAACTCGAACGGGTCGCGCTTGTGAGCCAGAAACTCCGTAAGCAGCGGCGCGCGCGCGACGTCGACATCGTCGAGCAGGTCGGCAATACCGATGTAGGCCAAATGCCGGTGCCCGCCCCGGCCTGGGTTCTCGGTGCCCGCGTAGTGCTCGCCATAGAGGTCGCGGTAGCAGCCGACGCTCCATTCTTCCATGCGTGCAAACAACCCGTTGAGCGATGTCGGCTTGCCGGACGCGAACGCGAGACCGGTTGCCAGGGCATTTTTCTTCAGCCACGCGATGTATTGGCTTTGCTTGCGCACCGAATCGCCGCTGACCACTGCGTGCACACCGCCGTTCCAGGTAGCAACCCGCTGATAGAAATCGCCAAGGGCCAGATACGTGTCGTTGCGCAGGATGGCGCGAATGTCCCCGGACGTCAGGTGCCCTATCATCAGCATATTGCGCTGGCTGACTTCACGCCCGGCACTGGACGCCGGGCGCTGATGATTAAAGGGCAGTACTTCATGGTTTTCGACCATCAGCAGTTCAACCCGAGAATCATCATGGAAGAACAACGCGCCATAGCCCTGATGCAGTGAATCAAGCGTTGCCTGAGTCATACCCGGATGCCGCAACGTTGCCACGCGCAGATGAAAAGTCTTGGGTGCACGCCCGGCGATGCTCAGTTGCGCCGCACGCAACAGCGCCAGGGTGTAACTGCTGACCTCACCCCCGCCGTGAGCAATCAGCACTTTGTAGTTGCCTACTTGTTCCATGCCACCGGCCGCTACCACAATTCGCTGGATCAACAGTTGCAGTGCGGTACGTTCGTCACGGGTAAAGTGCCCGACCAACCGTTGCAGAACTTGCTGGTAAACATAGTTCATGGCTTGCTCATGAATAGCGCTCATCGTTCTACTACCTGAATTGAAATATTAGCTTCAAGCAATTATCAATCGTCATTGCTCGACCCATTACATCTATAAGTTTGTCGTCAGTTGCATCGTGCGAGGTTGATTCAACATTAGCACCCTGCAACAAAATCGCAGGACCGCTCACCGGAGCAGTCAATGGCGCCACCGATGCTGAGTCGTGGGCGTGCACGGCTTCCAGCGCGGCTGGCCGCATGTCTTAGGAATATTCCGACAACGCCCTACACCACT
The DNA here is from genome assembly GCF_023127765.1 of Pseudomonas sp. W15Feb34. NCBI lineage: Bacteria > Pseudomonadati > Pseudomonadota > Gammaproteobacteria > Pseudomonadales > Pseudomonadaceae > Pseudomonas > Pseudomonas sp. W15Feb34. The sequence goes on along the minus strand of NZ_SPKN01000004.1, from coordinate 40,081 downwards.
TTAACTAAGCAACTAAGGAAACGTCCGACGCAAATTAGTTACCCGCTCATTGTTGGCTCAGGTAAAGCGACTGCGTATTTGTTTTGCACTTTCGAGAATGCGACCCGTGCATCGCTAGTTTCAGAGGTGCGAGACGTTAATGTCAGGTATTCAATCATTGCTCAATCCTTGAGATGACAGCGAAGACACAATTATCGGCACTCAAATAATGATTAACAGATACAGAACAACGCCTGAAAGCAGTTCAGATGGGCAGGCGACCGAACTTTTTTGGCGCGCACGCAACAGCGCCGCTCTGGAATTCAGGGCGGCGTAAGGAAAAAAGGTATTGTTTGCAGGGCGCAACACCCTCGCGGCGGCTCAACCCCGATGCGGGTTAAGCCCTGTCAAATGGCGCATTTGCCTCATAGGCTCAGACGCCAACGTATTCATTTACGAATACTCCTACAGCTCAAACAGCTTCAACCTGCAACGCCACACGCTCGCGACACGGGCATTCGTCCATGTATCGATGTGCTTCGACGAACTTACCGAACGGAAACACCGTGGTTTTCAGTGGGACCAGCACCCGGTCGGCCGTCAGTTGGTTGATCTCACGCAAGGCGCGCTGCACTGCCACCTGGTCCTGGATGATGCCCAGTTCCGGCTTGCCGGTGAAGTTGCCGATACAGTGCACGAAGAACTGAATGTTCTTCTGGAACGCCGCACAGGCCGGGAACGGCGTCTGGTTGCCGCCTTGCAGGCCATACAGCACCAGGCTGCCACGCGGTGCCAGCACATCACCGAGCAGCGACATCTGCGGGCCACCCAGGCCATCGAATACCACGTCCACGCCACGGTTATCGGTGAACTTGTTGATCTGCATGAGCAGGTCTTGTTCTTCGGTGACGATGACTTTTTCTGCCCCAAGGGACAGCAGGTATTCGCGCTCGGCACTGTCTTTGGTAGCGGCGATCACCCGCACACCCAAGGCCTTGCCCAGTTGTACAAACGATGGGCCGGAACAATGGCTGGCATCGGTCACCAAGGCAAACTGCCCCGGTTTGACCCGCGCCAGATCCATGTAGGCAAAGTAGGCAATCAGCAACGGCGTGTAGTGCACGCTGGCTTCAATCGGGCTCAAGACATCCGGGTAACGGGTCAGCGCCGAACGGGGCAGGACGATCTGCTCGCCGTACACCGGGTAATCATTGGGGCTCTCGGCCGGAAAACTGGCCACCTTGTCGCCCACTGCCAAGTCATCCACGCCATCGCCGAGGGCGACAACAACACCGGCCATTTCATGACCAAGGCCCGAAGGCAAGCGCGCATGGGAAGACGCCAGGTTCTGGCGCCACAGAATGTCGTACCAGCTGATGCCAATTGCCTCGACACGCACCTGCACTTCGCCCGGTGCGGGCTGCGCGGCTGCATGCTCTTCGCATTTGAGCACCTCGGCCGGACCAAACTTGTGAAAACGGATCGTGCGGGACATCGCAAACCTCGTCAAAGTAACCTCTAATGCCATGAACTTTATCTGGGCTTTCCAGGTAAGACCACCGGTCGCCATTAATAGTCGACATGCCTGTCATTGATTCCGCGAAGGAGGAGCAGACCTCAACTATCGTAGGAAAAATCAATTAGCCGGTGCAGAGTACCAGCCTTTCCCCGTAAGATTCATGCCGGTCATGCTTCTGAATAGGACCTTATGGGTTCCTGTGTGACCGCTCACATCAAGTTTGCAGACTCTTCCAGGACACAAGATGAACCGTAACGACCTGCGTCGTGTCGACCTTAACCTCTTGATCGTATTCGAAACCTTGATGCATGAGCGCAGTGTGACCCGCGCCGCCGAGAAATTGTTCCTCGGCCAGCCGGCCATCAGCGCGGCCTTGTCGCGCCTGCGTGGGCTGTTCGATGACCCGCTGTTCGTGCGCACCGGGCGCAGCATGGAACCCTCGGCCCGCGCCGTAGAAATCTTCGCCCTGCTCTCCCCGGCCCTGGACTCGATTTCCACCGCCGTCAGCCGCGCCGCCGAATTCGACCCGGCCACCAGCACCGCCGTGTTCCGTATCGGCCTGTCCGATGACGTGGAATTTGCCCTGCTTCCGCAATTGCTCAAACGCCTGCGTTCCGAAGCCCCCGGCATTGTGCTGGTGGTACGCCGCGTCAATTACATCCTGATGCCCAGTCTGCTCGCCTCCGGTGAAATCTCCATCGGCGTCAGTTACACCGCCGACCTGCCGGCCAATGCCAAGCGCAAGGTACTGCGGCGCAGCCTGCCAAAACTGCTGCGCGCCGACAGCGTGCCCGGCTCGCTGAGCCTGGACGACTTCTGCTCACGCCCCCATGCATTGGTGTCATTCGCCGGCGACCTGAGCGGGTTTATTGATGAAGAGCTGGAGAAACTCGACCGCAAACGCCACGTAGTACTGGCCGTGCCGCAGTTCAACGGGCTGGGCACGTTGCTGGCGGGTACCGACATTCTGGCCACCGTGCCGGATTATGCGGCTGAAGCGTTGACCGCGGCGGGAGGGTTGCGCGCCGAAGACCCGCCGCTGCCCGTGCGCTCGTTTGAGCTGCATATGGCATGGCGGGGGTCGCAGGATAATGATCCGGGGGAGCGGTGGTTGAGGTCGCGGATTCAGATGTTTTTCGGCGACCCGGATAGCCTCTAGCAAGCGTCGGCTAGATATGCATTCGCTGTGCAACGAAAAGACAGCGACCCAGCGCCACGCTTGAATCCAGACCTGTGCAGGCCTACCCTGCACGCGTCGAACAATCACCCAACACGTCAAGGAAGACTTCAAATGTGGGATGGCAGCGTTACCTTTGGCGACTCGTGGGCCGGCTACATTGGCCGTGCGGATCAAAACACTGCTCACTCCCATGTCGCCATCCAACTGTGCATCGGCGTAGGTCACCCCGCCACCCTTGAGTTGCCCGGAAGGGTGCTCCGTGCGGCAGGTGTGATCATCGGTCCCAACGTCGAACACCGTGCCGTGGCGGAGAGTCATCCGGTAGCGTTTTTATATGTCAGCCCGGACACGGCGTTGGGCCGTGCACTCAATGCGTTGCTCCAGGACGATGGAATCGCCCTGGCCAGTGATGAACTGCTGGCGTGCTTTCGCCGTAGCACATCCCTGTCGCACTTTGTCGACGCCCTATCGCGTTTGCTGGCAATTACCCCGCCGATCGACCATAGGCTCCACAAAGCCCTGAATATTTTGCGCCTGGACCGCGACGGCCCAGGTTGCGTCAGTCGCGCTGCCCAGGCGGTGGGGTTGTCCAGCCCCCGGTTGCGCTGCGTCGCCACCCACCAGATGGGTGTTTCCCTCTCCCAGTGGATCATCTGGAACAAATTGGAACGGGCCTCCAAATCCCTGGCCGGCGGTTCGACTTTATCGGACGCGGCCGCCGACGGCGGTTTCTCCGACCAGGCGCATCTGGCTCGCATGATGCGCCGCATGATTGGCATGACGCCGCGCACCGCCGCTGAGGTTTTGCGTAAGACAAGCGTTTCGTTCAAGACGCACTGATATCAAAACGCCAATATCGATCGCATCTTATTCGCGACAACGTTAAGCGCTGATCACCTCCTCCCAGAGCACCTCAGCGCCACCGAAAGTGAATAGAAGAGTGTTCGCCCGGGGCACCTGTGCCTGCAATTCGGCGAAACGCACCATGAATTCTTTCGATGAATCCGCAGGATGCGCCCTACATGTCAGCACAGCAAAAACTAACCGTCCTTCTCACTGGAGGCTCAGGGGTGCTCGGTGAGTCACTGATCGACTGCCTGGCAGAGGACTTTCACCTGGTCTGCCTGGCGCGCAAGAGCCGTATCCGCGATCCCCGAGTGGAAGTGCTCAAGGGTGATATTTGCAGCGCTGACCTGGGCTTGGCCTGCGACGTTTATGCGGCGCTGGTTGAGCGTGTCGACTGGGTGATCCACGCCGCGGCAGTGACGCGCCTGGACGGTGATATCGATCAGATCTTTTCGGTGAACTACCTTGGCACCGAAAACGTCGTGGCCTTCGTGCAGCAAGCCAAGGTGCCGCTGTATCACATCAGCACCGCCTTTACCCACCCTTGCGACTATTACGAAGGCGTGCAAGCGGAAACGCCATACGAAGTCGCCAAGCGCCAGGCCGAAACCCTGGTGCGCTCGGCTGGCATCGATGTGTCGATCTTTCGTCCGTCCATCATTATCGGTGACGCCAGCACAGGGCATATGCCCAACTTTCAGGGTTTCCATATGACCATGGGGCTGATGATGTCTGGCGTACTGCCCATCGTACCCTGCCCGCCTGCTGGCTATGTCGACCTGATCGCCCGTGACGTCGCGGCCCGAGCGATTGCCAACGCGCTGCACCAGCGTTTGATCGGCGACGACTACTTTCTCACCAGCGGCCCACAGGCTCTGGATCTGACGGGGCTGCTGGACCTGATGTGCCAATCCATGGAAGCCCAGATGCAACCCTTCACACGGCCACGCTGCATGGCGCCGGATATTTACGAACGGTTGATCCGCCCGGTATTTCTGCCGGCGCTGAGCGGCAATATCCAGGCTGCCCTGACCCGTGCCACTCAGTTGTGCCGCTATGCCTGCCTGCGCACGCCACTGCCCACTTCATTGCCGCAGTTACTCGGCGAGCCGGCGTTCAGCCAGCGTGATGTTGGCCGCGAGTTGCTGCTGTCGCTCAACCACCTGGCACCCAAGCTGGGGGCTCTGACGCGCATGCTCAAGCAGCCGGTGACAACGTCCACAGAAGCGAGCGTGGCATGAACCACACTGTTATCGAACCTACTCTCGACGCCGCACAGGTCGACCAATACCTGCGCCAGCACGTCAACTCGGGCTACGCACGCCTCGCCTCGCTGATGAACCTGCCGATCGAGCAGTCCAGCCGTGGCGCCTACATCTACGACGAGCAAGGCCGCCAATACCTGGATGCAGGCGGCTATGGCGTGTTTTTCCTCGGGCACGGCCACCCGGTCGTCGTGGAAGCGGTTACTCGGCAACTGCAGCAAAACGCTTTGGCCAGCAAGTTGTTGCTCAACCCGCAACAGGCCTTCGCCGCACGTGCCCTGGCAGCGCAGTGCCCGGGCGACCTGGACTATGTGTTCTTTTGCAATTCAGGCGCCGAGGCCACCGAAGCCGGCTTGAAGCTCGCGCGCCTCAACGGTTGCCGTCGTACGCTGTCGACCTTCGGGGGGTTCCACGGCAAGACCCTCGGCGCCCTCGCCGTCACCGGCCGCGAGAGCTACCGAGAACCCTTCAATGGGTTGCTCAGCGACAGCGAGTTCGTGCCGTTTGGCGACAGCGTCGCACTTGAGCAGCAACTACGCGCATCGCCGGACAAGGCCTGCGTGATCCTCGAACCGATCCAGGCCGAAGCGGGAGTCATTCTGCCGCCATCGGGTTACCTCAGGCGTGTGCGCGAGCTGTGCAATCAGTATGGCGCCGTGCTGATTATCGACGAGATCCAATCTGGCCTGGGCCGCACCGGCTATTGGTGGGGCTGTGACCAGGAACAGGTGGTGCCCGACATCATGCTGGTAGGTAAAAGCCTGTCCGGCGGTTGCGTACCGGTGAGCGCCATGGTCGCCAGCGCCACGATCTATGCGCCGTTCAATCGCAACCCTACGGTCCACACCTCGACCTTCGGCGCCAACCCGCTGGCCATGGCGGCCGTGCAGGCCACGCTGCAAGTGATGGTGCAAGAAGACCTGGTCGCGCGTGCCCGGTTACTGGGCCAGGACCTGCACGCCCGCTTCAGCGCGCTGTTGCAACAAAGAGGTTGGGCCGAACGTGTGCAACTGCGCAGTGCGGGTTTGCTGTTGGGCTTTGAGTTCGCCGAGGCCTCAATCGCCGCCAATATGGTCATGGCCCTGATCGAGCAGCGCATCATTGTGTGCCACTCGCTCAATGATCACCGGGTGATAAGGCTCACGCCGTCGTCATTGCTGACGGCCCAGGATTGCAACTGGTTGATCGAAGGCTTCACCCAGGCACTGACCACTTCGATGCCATCCCTTTAAATGGAGTTTTCCCCCATGCAAGAAGTCAACGTGCAGGCCCATATTCCCCATGCCTGCGCTGATGAAGTATTTGCGGTGATCAGCGATTTCAGCAATTACGTCGAGCTCTGCGAGTCGGTGCGCGATATCAGCATCAACAAGGTCAGCGACCAGGTGTCGTTTACGTCCTGGGAGGTCAACTTCCACAGCGGCATTCTCAAGTGGCAGGAGCGTGACACCTTCAATGCCGACACCCGGGAAATTCATTTCGAGCAGATGGCCGGCGACGTCGATCACTTCTCCGGCACCTGGCACGTCTTGCCGGACGGCAAGGACGCGATCATCTCCTTCAAATCGCGCTTCGACCTGGGCCTGCCGATGCTCGCGGACATGCTCGACCCTGTGGCCAAACAAGCCATCCGGGACAACATTCACTCGATCATCACCGGCCTGTTTCCGGCGAGCTACTTGAAGGCCTGAACCATGTCACTGTCGTTACTGAATCGCTCACGCGATCTGCTTCAACGCTACGCCCCTGGTTTTGACGAGCGTCTGGCGGCCATTCCTCCGGCCCAGCGTGAGGCGCCACAGAGCGAGGTCATCGCCCTGTTCAAGCAACATGGCCCGGTGGGTTTGCTGGTCAACCGCGAAGCCGGCGGGCTGGGCGCGAATATCCTCGACGCGGTGCATGTGCAGATCGCCCTGGGGGCCCGCTCGCCCTCGCTGGCAGTGGCCAGCACCATGCACCAGTTTTCCGTGGCGAGCTTATTGGCACTCACGCAGAACGGTGGCGGCGCCGAAGGCCTGTTGCTGGCTGCCGTCGCGCAAAAACGCTTGTTGCTGTCTTCGGGGTTTGCCGAGGGCACCAGCGGAGCGGGCATTCTCGACTCGGCCATGCAAGCGGTGCACACCCCAGAGGGGGTGTTACTCAGCGGCAGCAAGAAGCCCTGCTGCCTCGGACAGTCGATGGACTTGCTCACCGCCAGCTATATCCGCCAAACCCCTGGCGGCGAAGAGCTGATGGTCGCATTGATTCCGGCCACTGCGCCGGGCATCAGCCGTAATCCCTTCTGGCAGAACAGCGCCTTGGCCGGCGCTGAAAGCATCGAAGTGCGCCTCAACGAAGTGCTGGTGCCCGAGCGCATGGTGTTTTCCGCCGGTTACACCCACCAGCTGGGCGACGTGCAGACCGTAGGTTTTATCTGGTTCGAACTGTTGATTTGCGCATCCTATGTGGGTGCCTGCGCCGGCCTGATCGAGTCGGTCACAGACGCCGCCCGCTGGACCGCGCATCACCGCGTGGACCTGGCAGCCGACCTGCAATTGGCGATCAGCGCGCTGGAAGGCGCGGCCCTGGATATCGAGCGCAACCCACAGGACTTGCCTAACGTGCTGGCCCGTCTGCTGCTGGTGCGTTACGGCATCGAGCAACGCCTTGCCCAGCTCTCCGACCAGGCTCACGCCATGTTGGGCGGGATGGCGTTCATCACCAGCAACCTGAGCTCCAACGGGTTGATGGCCTGCCGCGGTCTGCAATTTCATCCACCGGCCAGGATCTCGATGGCGACCAACCTTGACACCTACTTGTCCGCATCAACCTTCAGCATGACCGGAGCGCACTCATGAATCTGCTCGGAAAAACCATTGTTATCACCGGCACCGCGCGCGGCCTGGGTTTCGCAGCGGCCTGCAAACTCAAGCAACTGGGCGCCACCGTGATTGGCCTTGACATCCTCGCACCGCAAGACAGCGGTCTGCTGGACGCTTTTTATCAAGTCGACCTGTGCGACCGCCACGCCGTGGCCAACGTGATCAGCGCCATCAGCACCGATTTCGGCGACATCGACATTCTGGTCAATAACGCCGGCACCCTGACGCTGGAACGCGGCGAAACCGGCGTCACCGATGAGGTGACCCGCGCGGTGGATGTCAACCTGTTCGCGCCTTGGCAACTGACTTCGGGGTTCCTGCCGGGGTTGCTGCGAAAGCGCGGCAAAGTGGTCAACGTGTCCTCACTGTTCGCGCTGGTGAATGCACCCTACGTGGCCGCCTATGCTGCGAGCAAACGTGCGCTGAGCGCTTATTCGGATGTGCTGCGCATGCAGTATCGCGGGGAACTTGACGTGGTCACGGTGTACCCGGGGTTCATCGACACGGCGATCCACTTGCCCGCGCAGCGTGTTGGCCTGTCGGTCAAACGCCTGGTGACCTTCAAGTGGGGTGACAAGACCCTGCTGTCCCTCGAAGAAAAGCTGGATGCCGCCGCGAACGGCCTGGTACGTGCCTGCCAGAAAAATGGCCTGCGCAACCGGGGGCTGACGTTCATGGGCACGCTGGCCATGTATACCGCACGCAGCGTGCCGAGCGTGGTGGATGGCTTTATCGCCATGCGCCTGCGCACGCTCACGCGCGGCGGCCACCTGGTGCTCAACCCTGAACTGATCGAGTAAGCCGTCGCCAATGGCCAGCCACCTGCCCCCCAAGCCCCAGGTCCGTCTCGACCGCGCCTTGTTCAAGGCCCGGCCGAGGGAGTCCTTGCTGATCATCGCCTACGCCTTGAGCCTGTACCTGTTGCCACTGGCACTGTTTGTGTGGGTGACGACCACAGCTTCCACCCTGTGGACGCTGGTGTGTTTGCCGTTGGTGGTATTGGCGGGATACGGGTTATTTCTGCAAGCGATCCTTGGGCATGAAGGTTTCCACTTCAACCTGAGTGCGAACCCCATGCGCAGTTGCTACCTGGGCATTGCCACCAGTTCGCTGCTGCCGGGGTTCTATGTGACCGGTTACTTTGTAGACCATTGGCAACACCACCGTTACAGCAACAGCACGAAGGACCCGGACTACCGGCTCTTTTCGCGTTACCACACACTGGTAAGCCGCATCACCCTGTCGCGCTTGATCGCCACCTTGAGCTATCTGCAGACCACCTGGCGCCTGGCGTTCGGGCCATTGGGCAATCCCTCGGCGCTGCCGTTGAGTTCAGCCCAGGTGCAATGGCTGGCGCGCTGCAATATCGCCTGTCAGGTTGTATGGCTCAGCCTTTATGGGCTGGCCATGTGGCTCATCGACGGGTTGCTGCTGGGGTTTTCCTTGAGCCTGGCGGTGGCGTTCATGCTGTCGGCGGTCAATGCCTATCAAGAACATGCTTTCGACGCAGGCCCGCACTTGCCGCCAGCGCGTTCACGCACTTCGCGCCTCAACACCTGGCTGCACGCGGGTTCGAACTTTCACCTGGAACATCATTTTTACCCCGCGGTGCCTTGCTGGCGACTGCCCAAGGTACACCGTCAACTGCTGGACGCGGGGTGGTACGAAAACCGGCAATACCTGCTGGAAAAGCACTTCGTGCGGTCTTTCCGGTATGCCACCGGGCGCCACCCCTACCGTACAAACACGGTAAACGACACACACCCTTAATTTCCGCTGGATTTTCTGCCTGACCCTTCAGGCCGCAGGAGCACGCATGCCTTTTGATATCGATAGCCACATTGAAACCGAGCGCGAGCAGCTGTTCAGTCACCCCTTGTTCGCCAGTATCCGCACGGTAGAAGACGTGCGCACCCTGATGGAATTTCACGTGTTCGCCGTCTGGGACTTCATGACCTTGCTCAAGCGTATCCAGCGCGACCTCACCTGCGTGGAGTTGCCCTGGGTACCGCCGGTACACATCACCGCCGCCCGCCTGATCAACGAAATCGTGGTCGGTGAAGAGACCGACGAGCATCCCGAGGGCGGTTTTATCAGCCACCTGGACCTGTACCTCGCGGCCATGGATGAAATCGGCGCCGACAGCAGCGTATTCCGCCGCTTCCTGGCCGCTATCCAGGCCAAGGTTCCGCTGGCCAAGGCGCTCAACCACGGAGAGATTCCAACGGCGGCCAAAGTGTTCATGTGCCAGACCCTCGATATTGCGCAACACGGCAGCACCGAAGCGGTCCTGGCGTACTTCTTCTTCGGGCGTGAAGACATTATCCCCGACATGTTTGGTCGCCTGCTGTCGCAATGGTCGGTCAGTGAAAGCGAGGTACCGATGCTCACGTATTACTTGAAGCGCCACATCGAGATGGATGGTGACGATCACGGCCCGGCGGCCAAACGCATCATCGCCGAAATCGTCACCAGCCCCGCGCAACACCTGCACATGGTCGAGAGTGCGAAAACCGCAATCAACTCACGGATTGACCTGTGGAATGGCGTGCATCAGTTCCTGTTGGACAAGGCTCAGCCGACGGTGAGCCGTCCTGTGCGGGAGGTCCACACCGTTTCTGAGCCTGCTTGACCTCAACGTGCATCGACAGGGAGTACCACATGACCAAAGGCAAGTTGATAAAACTGACGCTGTGCGGCGTCGTGGTCGGCGGGTTGCTGATACTGGGCTGGCAGCGCTGGCAGTATTCCAGCACCTACGTGAGTACCGACAACGCCGAACTCGACGGGGTGATCATCCCGGTACGGGCCAAGCTCTCGGGCGTGGTGATCAGTGTGCCGGTGGTGGACAACGTCACGGTACAAAGCGGCGACCTGCTGTTTCAGATCCGCGACAGTGAATACCGCTACCAGCTGCAGCAGCGCGAAGCACAGTGGCAAGCGCTGCTCGCCGCCGCCGGGCGCGCAGGCGTGCCGGGGGCGCTGGACAGCCAGGTGCTCGGTGCAGTGGCCATGCGCGAGGCCGCGCAAGCGGCCCTGGCTCAAGCGAGCGCCAACCTTGAGCAAGCGCGTAACGACTACCAGCGTGCCCGTCGCCTCGGCGCTCAAGGCGTGCTGAGCACCCAGGACCAGGAAGTCGCCAAGGCGCGTTTCGATGCCCTCAGCCATGCCCAGGGGGTAGCGCGCAGCAACGCCCAGGCCGCGGCCCAAAGCACCTTGGCCAACAAGGCCGAACTCAAGGTGCAGGACTATCGGATCGCGGCCGCGCAAGCTGAGCTGGAACAATCCAGGATCCAGCTCAACGACACCCGACAGACCGCGCCGTTGCGCAGCATTGTCTCGAAAAAAGAAGTGGAGCCTGGCCAGTTTGTGGTCGCCGGCCAAAAGCTCATGAGCCTGATCGCCACCGAACCGCTGTGGATTACCGCCAACTTCAAGGAGACCCAGGTGGGCCGCGTGCGCGTCGGCCAGAATGCCCGAGTTACCGTGGACGCCTTTCCCGGGCACGCCTTCGACGGCGTCGTCGAAAGCCTGGCACCGGCCACCGGGGCGAAGTTCTCATTGCTGCCCCAGGAGAATGCCACGGGCAACTTCACCAAAGTGGTGCAGCGAGTGCAGGTGCGCATCGCGCTCAACGCTGTGCCGGATGACTACAAGTCGCTGTTGAGCCCGGGCATGAGCGCGTTCGTCGAAGTGGCCGCACCTGACGACGCCGGCCAGACGCTATGAGGTCGCCCTACCTGATTGCGTTTACCGTCACGCTGGTCTCGATGATGGAGCTGCTCGATGTCACCATCGTCAACGTCGCGATTCCCAGCCTGATGGGCACCTACGGGGCGTCGGTGGATGAAATCTCCTGGGTCTCCACCGGTTATGTGGTGGCCAACGTGGTGATTCTTCCGGTCAGTGGCTGGCTATCGGCGTGGTTCGGCCGGCGTACTTATTACCTGGTCTCTACTGCGCTGTTCGTACTGGCATCGTTGGGTTGCGCGATGTCTGCCGAACTCTGGCAACTGGTCGCGTTTCGGGTGCTGCAAGGCCTGGCGGGCGGCGGGTTGCTGGGCATTTCCCAGGCCATCATCTACGACGTATTCCCCAAGGAAAAAGTCAGCAGCGGCATGGCGTTGTACGGCGTGGGGGTGATGATGGGGCCAACCCTCGGTCCGACCGTCGGCGGCTACCTGATCGACACCTTGTCGTGGCACTGGATCTTCTTGATCAACTTGCCGATCGGTGCCGTGGCCTTGTTGCTGTGCTGGCTGTGTATCAACGACTCGCCCAACGAACAAAAACCTTCCAGCGTCGACTACAGCGGCTTCTGCTTGCTGGCTCTGGGCGTCGGCAGCCTGCAGATCCTGCTGGAGCGCGGCGAACACTGGGACTGGATGGCGTCCAACTGGACCGTAGCCTGCCTGTTGCTCAGCAGCTTCAGCCTGGTGGGCTTCTTCTGGTGGGAGCGGCGTGTGGCCAACCCAATCGTTAACGTCGCACTGTTCCAGAATCGCGAGTTCCTGATGGGATGCATCTGTGCATTTTGTGTGGGCTTCGGGCTGTACAGCACGTTGTTCATGGTGCCGCTGTTCTTGCAGACCTTACTGGCGCAGAGCGCTTACCAGAGCGGGCTGGTGATTTTCCCCGGGGCAGTGGCCAGCGCCATCAGCACCTTGGTGATCGGCAAGCTGTCCCAGGAAAACAAGATCGACGAGCGCGTGTTCGTCACGCTGGGCATCGTCATGTACTGCTATGCCATGTTCCTGCACACCCAGTTCACCCTCGACAGTAACCCGGACACGCTGTACTGGCCCTTGGTGATCCGCGGCCTGGGCCTGGGCATGATCTTTGTGCCGCTGACCAACCTGGCGATGCGCCGCCTGCCGCTGACATTGATCTCCGGTGCTTCAGGCGTACTCAACCTGATGCGCCAGTTGGGGGGCAGCGTGGGTATCGCCATCGCAGCCACCCTGCTCACACGATTCTCGTGGGAACGCTACCGCCTGCTTTCCGAACATGTCACCGAATCGAGTCTGGTTGCCAGCGGCTGGGGAGGTGTGGAAACCGACCCGCTGTTTCTTTCCCTGGGCCTGGCGAGCCATCAACAAGCCCTGGCCCTGATGCCTTACCTGCAAGCGCGCGAACAAGGGCAAATGCTGGCGTTCAGCATGCTGTTCGGCACCTTGGGAGCGGTGATGGCCATCGGGATTCCCATGGTGCTGATGATGCGCAGAAGCCACATCAGTCGATAAATCTTTCAGTGGAGCACACCCCTTGCGTATTCCAGGTTTGCATCTCAACACCACCTCGCTGCTCACGCCCCTGTATTGGCTGGCACTCGCCTGCGCGCCCACCCAGGTATCGGCAAATGACTTGTACCACCTGTACCAGAAGGCACTGACCCACGACATGCAGTTCGCCGCCGCACAGGCCCAGCAATTGGCCACGGCAGAAAAGGAACCGCAAAGCCGTGCCAACCTGCTGCCAGACCTGTCTGTCACCGGCGGCGCGGCCTGGGTCGATGCCGAGGACTCTTCCGATTATCATCGCAATCGCAATAACACCAACGCCTACGCGGTGGTCCTCACACAGCCGCTGCTGCGTTGGCAGAATGTGATCGCCCACGACCAAAGCAAACTGTTGATCAGCGCCAGTGAACTGCACACTGAACAGGCGCGCCAAGCGCTGATGCTGCGCGTTGCCCGCGCTTATTTCGACGTGCTGCTCAATCAGGAACTGTTGAGCACCCGCACACAACAGCTACAAACCCTGCGCCAGAGCCAGACGCGCAGCCAGCGACTGCTGGCCGACGGGGCTACCACCGCTAACGCGCTCGCGCAGGTTCAGGCCAAATACGACCAGGCATTCGCCGAACAGATTGCCGCCCGTGGTGCATTGGACATCGCCAACGAAACACTCACCCAATTGACTGCCGCACAGGCGGGGCCGTGGTCAGGCAAAGAGCCGCAGTTCAGTGCCCCGGTGCCCGCTGTCATCGATGATTGGGCCACGACCGCGCAACAGGGCAACCTCGCCGTACAGGCGGCGCAGATTGCCCAGCGCCTGGCCGAAATGGACATCGACAAGGAACGGGCCGGCCATTTGCCCACCCTCGATCTGATCGCCGCCCATGGCCGCTTCGCCTCTGTCGGCGGTGATGTATACGATGTGACGTTACCGGAAAATCGCTATAACCAGACCGTGGTCGGGGTCAAACTGAGCGTTCCGCTCTACAGCGGTGGCCGCACCAGCAGTCGCGTGCGCGAAGCCCATGCACTGCAAAGCAAGGCAGCGGACGAAGTCGAAGACGCACGCCGCAACGCCGGGATGAAGGCCCGTCAGGCCTACCTGCAAGTCACCAACGGCATGAGCCAATATCAGGCACTCAAGCAGGCCTTGAACTCCAGCCAGATCAACCTCGCCGCCGTGACCCACGGCTTCGAAGCCGGTTCCCGCATCAACACCGACGTACTGGATGCGCAACAGAAAGTCACCGATACCCAACAACGCCTGGCCCAACAACGCTATGCGATCCTGATGGCCCAGTTGCACCTGTTGGCGTCCACCGGCAACCTGAGCGACGCGCGCCTGCGTGAGGTCAGCCGTACACTGAACTGACGCGCGGATGAAAGCGCTGACATTCGCTCAACGTAGGGCCTGAGTTGGATTAAGCTGGGGCATCTCAAAAATGGAACACTGCCCATGTTCGACCTGAACGAACTCTTCCTTTACGCCAAGGTGGTCGAGCACGGCGGCTTTGCGGCGGCGGGTCGAGCGTTGAACCTGCCCAAATCGACCCTGAGTCGCAGAGTCGGTCAGCTTGAGGCAAGGCTTGGGGCGCGGCTGATACAGCGTTCGACGCGCCAGTTCCAGGTTACCGATATCGGCCAGGCTTATTATCGACATTGTGTGGCGATGATTGCCGAGGCCGAGTCGGCAGAAGATGTGGTGGCCTTCAACAAATCAGAACCTCGCGGCTTGATTCGCCTGAGTTGCACCACCGCGCTGCTCAACTATTGGGTGGCGCCGATGCTGGCTCAATTCATGGCGCAATGCGGTAATGTCGAGCTGAATGTGAAGAGCTTCAACCGTAAGGTCGATGTGATTGCCGAGGGTTATGACCTTGCCTTGAGCCTGTGTCTCCCACCCCTGGAAAGCAGTGAACTGGTGATGAAACTGCTCGGTAAAAGTACTCAGGTGCTGGTGGCGAGTGCGGCTTTTTTGCAGGACTATGCCCTGCCCTCGCAACCCGCCGACCTTGCCGGGCTGCCCACCGTGCACTGGGGCAACCTGATGATTCAGTACGTGTGGGAGCTGACCGGCCAGGATGGCGCGACGACGCAGATCCAGCACACGCCGCGCCTGGTCAGCGATGATGTGCCGACTTTGAAAAACGCGACACTGGCGGGAGTAGGCATCGCCAACCTGCCGTGGGTGGTGGTCAAGGAGGATGTCGCCGAGGGGCGTCTGGTTGTCTTGCTGCCTGAGTGGCAGCCCGTGCAAGGCGTTATCACGGCGGTATTTCCATCCCGGCGCGGGCTGATGCCGTCGGTGCGCGCCTTGATCGACTTTCTGGGTGAAGCATTCGATGCACCTTAGGCAACAGTCTTTTGTCATCAAGGCTATTGATAGCTCCCTAACGAAACCCCCATGCTAGAGGGCTGACTCCCCTCTTATATCATTCCGAATGATAGTTACCTTTGCTTCATTCGATTCGTGACATAGCACCCCGCCGCGCATGATCCGCCCATCTCAAATACATTGGCGGATGCACCTCATGGAACAGTCACTCAAACTTTTGCGCTTCCCCCTGGCGATTCTGGCCGTGGTGGTGATGAGCGCGTGCGGCAAGTCTCCCGAACAAGCGGCCGCCATGCCCCCAGCCAAGGTCAGCGTGGCCAAGGTACTGGAACAGCCGGTCAACGAGTGGGACGAATTTACCGGACGGCTGGAAGCCCCGGAAACCGTGCAAATTCGTCCTCGGGTGTCCGGCCAGATTGACCAAGTCGCTTTTACTGAAGGCGCTTTGGTCAAGAAAGGCGACCTGCTGTTCCAGATCGACCCGCGCCCGTTCCAGGCCGAAGTGCGCCGCCTGGAAGCCCAGCTTGCACAGACCAAAGCCGCCGCCACCCGCAGCGAAAACGAAGCGCAACGCGGCGAACGCCTGCGCCAGAGCAATGCGATCTCCGCTGAACTGGCCGACTCGCGCACCACCGCCGCCCAGGAGGCCCGCGCCGCCATGGCCGGGATCCAGGCGCAGTTGGACCTGGCCCGCCTGAACTTGAGCTTTACCCGTGTCACTTCACCGATCAGCGGCCGCGTCAGCCGTGCCGAAATCACCGCCGGCAACCTGGTGACCGCCGACACCACTGCGCTGACCAGTGTGGTGTCCACCGACAAGGTCTACGCCTACTTCGACGCCGACGAGCGTGTGTTCCTCAAGTACACCGAACTGGCCCGTGAAGGCCGTCGCGGCGCAACCACCCCGGTGTATCTGGGCCTGTCCAACGAAACCGGCAACCCGCACCTGGGCCAGATGAACTTCGTCGACAACCAGGTCAACCCGTCCACCGGCACCATCCGTGGCCGTGCGGTGTTTGACAACAGCAAGGGCGAATACACCCCTGGCCTGTATGCGCGCTTGAAGCTGGTCGGCAGCGGCACCTACTCCGCCGTGCTGATCAACGACGAAGCCGTCGGTACCGACCTGGGCAAGAAGTTTGTGCTGGTGATGGACGGCGACAAGCCGGCTTACCGCGCGGTGGAATTGGGGCCCAAGATCGAAGGCTTGCGCATCGTACGCAGCGGCCTGACCAAGGACGACACCGTGATCGTCAAGGGCCTGCAGCGTGTGCGCCCCGGCTCACCGGTCGCGCCGGAAACCATTCCGATGGCCAGCAAGGAAACCCTCGCCGCCTTGGCCCAACAACGACAAGCGCTTGAAGCCAGCAACCTGGAGCAAGTGGCGCCGGAAACGACCGCGCCCAAGCTCGCCAGCACTGCGACTCCACGCGGTTAAGGGATAAGACTCAAGATGAATTTTTCCAAGTTCTTCATTTCGCGGCCGATCTTCGCAGCGGTGCTGTCGCTGTTGATCCTGATCGCGGGTGCAATCTCGCTGTTCCAACTGCCGATCAGCGAATACCCGGAAGTAGTGCCGCCGACTGTGGTGGTACGCGCCAACTTCCCGGGTGCCAACCCCAAAGTCATCGGCGAAACCGTGGCCGCACCGCTGGAGCAGGCCATCACGGGTGTCGAGAACATGCTGTACATGTCCTCGCAGTCCACCGCCGACGGTAAGCTGACCCTGACTATCACCTTCGCCCTGGGCACCGACCTGGACAACGCACAGGTGCAAGTGCAAAACCGTGTGACGCGGACTCAGCCAAAGCTGCCTGAGGAAGTGACACGCATCGGTATCACCGTGGACAAGGCTTCCCCCGACCTGACCATGGTGGTGCACTTGACCTCCCCGGATCAGCGTTACGACATGCTGTACCTGTCCAACTACGCGATCCTCAACATCAAGGACGAACTGGCCCGTTTGGGTGGCGTCGGCGATGTGCAGCTGTTCGGCATGGGTGACTACTCCCTGCGTGTTTGGCTGGATCCGAACAAGACCGCCTCGCGCAACCTGACCGCTACCGATGTGGTCACGGCGATCCGCGAGCAGAACCGCCAGGTGGCTGCCGGTGCCCTGGGCGCTCAGCCTGCGCCGAGTGACACCAGCTTCCAGTTGTCGGTCAATACCCAAGGCCGCCTGGTCACCGAGGAAGAGTTCGAGAACATCGTGATTCGTGCCGGCGCCAACGGTGAAATCACGCGCCTCAAAGACATCGCTCGGGTCGAGCTGGGCTCCAGCCAATACGCGCTGCGCTCGTTGATCGATAACCAGCCGGCCGTTGCGATTCCGATCTTCCAGCGCCCCGGCTCCAATGCCATCGACATCTCCAACGATGTGCGCAGCAAGATGGCCGAGCTGAAAAAGAGTTTCCCGGCGGGCATGGATTACCGCATCGCCTATGACCCGACCATTTTTGTACGCGGCTCTATCGAAGCGGTGGTGCACACACTGTTCGAAGCGCTGATCCTTGTAGTGCTGGTGGTGATTCTGTTCCTGCAGACCTGGCGCGCCTCGATCATTCCGTTGGTGGCGGTGCCGGTATCCTTGATCGGTACGTTTGCGGTGATGCACCTGTTCGGATTCTCGCTCAACGCCCTGTCATTGTTCGGCCTGGTACTGGCCATCGGTATCGTGGTGGATGACGCGATCGTGGTGGTGGAGAACGTCGAGCGCAATATCGAACTGGGCCTGGAGCCATTCCCGGCCACCGAAAAAGCCATGAGCGAAGTTACCGGCCCGATCATCGCTACAGCGCTGGTGCTGTGTGCGGTATTCATTCCAGCCGCTTTTATCAGTGGCTTGACCGGGCAGTTCTACAAGCAGTTCGCGTTGACCATCGCGATCTCGACCGTGATCTCGGCGTTTAACTCGCTGACGCTGTCCCCTGCCCTGGCCGCCGTGTTGTTGCGCGGTCACGATGCGCCGAAGGATCGCTTCTCGAAGTTCCTCGACAAGCTCTTCGGTGGCTGGCTATTCCGTCCCTTCAACCGCTTTTTCGAAAAGGCCAGCCATGGCTACGTGGGTACCGTACGCCGAGTGATTCGCGGCAGTGGTATTGCCCTGTTCGTATACGCCGGGCTGATGGTGCTGACGTTCTTCGGGTTTGCTCACACCCCGACCGGTTTCGTACCGGCCCAGGACAAGCAATACCTGGTGGCCTTCGCTCAACTGCCCGATGCTGCAAGCCTGGACCGCACCGAAAACGTGATGAAGCGCATGTCGGAGATCGCCCTTAAACAGCCCGGCGTGGAGGCCGCGATTGCCTTCCCGGGCCTGTCGATCAACGGCTTCACCAACAGCCCGAACAGCGGCATTGTGTTTGTGACCTTGAAGCCCTTCGATGAGCGTAAAGACGCGAGCATGTCGGCCGGGGCGATTGCCGGGGCGTTGAATGGCCAATACGCCAACATTGAAGAAGCGTACATGGCGATCTTCCCGCCGCCGCCGGTACAGGGCCTGGGCACCATCGGCGGGTTTCGCCTGCAGATCGAAGACCGTGGCAACCTCGGCTATGACGAGTTGTACAAAGAAGTCCAGAACGTGATTGCCAAGAGTCACAGCGTGCCTGAACTGTTCGGCCTGTTCACCAGCTACACAGTGAACGTGCCGCAAGTCGACGCCGCCATCGACCGCGAAAAGGCCAAGACCCACGGCGTGGCGATCAGCGACATCTTCGACACGCTGCAGGTCTACCTGGGTTCGTTGTATGCCAACGACTTCAACCGCTTCGGGCGTACCTACCAGGTCAACGTGCAGGCCGAGCAGCAGTTCCGTCAGGACTCCGACCAGATCGGCCAGCTGAAAGTGCGCAACAACAAAGGCGAGATGATCCCCCTGGCGACCTTTATCAAGGTCAGCGACACCTCGGGCCCGGACCGCGTGATGCACTACAACGGCTTTATCACCGCTGAAATCAACGGCAACGCCGCACCGGGCTACAGCTCCGGCCAGGCCCAGGCTGCGATTGAAAAGCTGTTGAAGGATGAACTGCCCAACGGCATGACCTACGAGTGGACTGACCTGACCTATCAGCAAATCCTCTCGGGCAATACCGCGCTGTTCGTGTTCCCGCTCTGCGTGCTGCTGGCGTTCCTGGTACTGGCCGCCCAATACGAAAGCTGGAGCCTGCCGCTGGCGGTGATCCTGATCGTACCGATGACGCTGCTGTCGGCCATTACCGGTGTGATCATCTCGGGCGGCGACAACAACATCTTCACCCAGATCGGCCTGATCGTACTGGTGGGCCTGGCCTGCAAGAACGCGATCCTGATCGTCGAGTTTGCCAAGGATAAACAAGCGGAGGGCCTCGACCCGCTGGCCGCGGTACTGGAAGCCTGCCGCCTGCGTCTGCGGCCGATCCTGATGACCTCGTTCGCGTTCATCATGGGTGTGGTGCCGTTGGTATTGTCCAGCGGTGCGGGTGCCGAGATGCGCCATGCCATGGGTGTGGCGGTGTTCTCCGGGATGATTGGTGTGACCTTCTTCGGTCTGTTGCTGACGCCAGTGTTCTACGTACTGATCCGTCGCTATGTTGAGCGCCAGGAAGCGCGCAAAGCGGCCAAGGCCTTGAAGCTGGAGACACAGCAATGAGTGTGAAAGTATTCCTGCCGAGCTTGCTGGTACTGGCGCTCGCCGCCTGTGCCGTAGGCCCGGACTACAAGACCCAGCAACTGGAGGCGGCCAACATCACGGCCGCCGCCGACAGCAAAAGCTACGACCATGCCAAGTACGAAGGCATCTGGTGGCAGCAGTTCGAAGACCCGACGCTCAACCAGCTGGTAACCCAGTCGCTGAGCGGCAACCGTGATTTGCGCGTAGCCTTTGCCCGCCTGCGGGCAGCACGGGCTATCCGTGACGACGCGGCCAACGACATCATGCCAGTGGTCACCTCCCGCGCCAGCAGCGATGTGGGCAAGGGCCAGATTCCCGGCCAGACTACCAAGCGTGTCAACAGCGAGCGCTATGACCTGGGCCTGGACATGGCCTGGGAAGTGGATTTGTTCGGGCGCATCCGCCGCAACCTGGAAGCCAGCGACGCTGACCAACAGGTGGCCGAAGCCGACCTGTACCAACTGCAAGTCACCATGATCGCTGAACTGGTGGATGCCTATGGCCAACTGCGCGGGGCGCAACTGCGTGAACGCATCGCCCTGGACAACCTGAAGAACCAGCAGGAATCACGCACCATCACCGTCAGCCTGCGCGATGCCGGCGTGGGTGATCAACTCGACGTCGAGCGTGCCGACGCACGCCTGGCGGCGGTGGAAGCCAGCGTGCCGCAGCTGCAAGCCGAACAAGTGCGCGAGCGCAATCGCATCGCCACCCTCCTCGGCCAGCGTCCCGACAAGCTGAGCGTGGACCTGAGCCCCAAAGACCTGCCGGCAATCGCCAAGGCCCTGCCGATTGGCGACCCGGGGCAATTGCTGCAACGGCGCCCGGACATCCTCAGCGCCGAACGCAAGCTGGCCGCCGCCACCGCGCGTATCGGCGTGGCCAAGGCCGACCTGTTCCCACGGGTCAGCCTCAGCGGCTTCCTCGGCTTTACCGCCGGGCGTGGTTCGCAGATCGGCTCGGCTGCAGCGAATGCCTGGTCCCTGGGCCCGAGCATTACCTGGGCCGCGTTTGACCTGGGCAGTGTGCGTGCGCGTTTGCGCGGTGCGAATGCCGAGGCCGACGGCGCCCTGGCAACCTACGAGCAGCAAGTGCTGCTGGCCCTGGAAGAGTCCGAGAACGCCTTCAGCGATTACGGCAAGCGTCAGCAACGCCTGGTGTCTCTGATCCGCCAAAGCGAATCCAGCCGCGCCGCCGCCGACCTCGCCGCGATCCGCTACCGCGAAGGCACCGTGGACTTCCTGGTACTGCTCGACGCCCAGCGCGAACGCCTGGCCGCAGAGGACTCCCAGGCCCAGGCCGAAGTGGATCTGTATCGCGGCATTGTGGCGATCTACAAGGCCTTAGGGGGTGGCTGGCAGCCGGATACGGTGGTGGCCAGCAGCAAGTGAGGTAAAGAGCTCCTTTGGTTGGTCGCATCCAGCCAATTTTTAGCCCTGCGATCCATTCGGTCGCGGGGCTTTTTTTTGCCGGGACTTCCTAAAATGTTGAAAGTAACTTCTGTAAGTCAAATAAGAAGGCCTTCGTAGGTAATGTCCTAGTCCCGCGCTGTACCTCGCCGTCAGGCTTTAATGCCTCACAACCAACTCACATTTCAGACGCCACGCGCCATTAAAGTAATACGCACATGCGTCGACAACGAAGTGTCACTTACTAATGGAGGAAGGGACATGGCTATCTTGTTGACTGCTGAACAGATGCGGTATACCAAGGCAACCAATGCGTTCGCGATCAAAAATCCAGAGCAGACAATGAATGCATTCACAATTACAGAGAAGAAGGTGGCAGCTGACACCCTACAGCTCAATGATAACAATCAAATCACCCAGCTGAAGGCTTATTTGAAAGATTATGACATGACGTCCATAAGTTCAGATGACCTAAGAAAAGTAGGGCGCACACTATTTGAGCACGAAATGATTGATATCTATGCATTCAGAATGTTCATAGGTGGTAATTTGCATACCGATGCGAAAGGTGTTCCAACAGAGACGCACGTAAAATTCAACGCAATTGCCTTATTTAATGAGCGACTGGTGGAGTACAGTGAATTCCTGGAAGACAACCCTGCAACCGCAAACGAGCATACGTTGAGATGGCGGCAGGGAATGGTTGCAGCTAATCACGCCATGGGGGCACTGGTCTATTTTGTAAACTCTTCCAATACGGCTTTATCCATAGATGAAAAAGCTTGATTCAGATGCTCGCAAATAGTGCGCCAATAACCTCGTGGCGCACTGTTTAGCTTAACGACTCAGCGACCGTATCGTGCGGTGCCAGAGTAAGATTGCACCTCCGAACCAGAATTAATCATGACGACTCGATAGGTTCCAAACACACCTGAGAAGGACGTACTACTTCCAAAGGTTCCAGCAACATCTCCCCAGGAAGCCCCGGTCTGCTTTTGAATTATCAACTGCGGCGCCCTCCCCCCACCGCTTGTGGAAGCAGAAACATCAATGGTCGCACCAGCACACCCATTAGCCGACGTTATTGTGAACGGACCATAAACTGCCGTTTCCACGCCTGGCTGCAAAAGCCCGCTATAGCTATCAGTTATATACAGACACAAGGCAGACACCTGAGCAGACAAAAGCATTAACGCAAGACACGGCAACGCAATAAGACCTTTCATAATCTCACCTCAAATCAATAAATAATTCATTTGAAAGCAGCTGATCACGTTATTTGCCCATAAGCGCACTCCACGATAAAACCTCGGATCCCAGTACGCGAAGTTCAATGTTCACCAAGCAGACATTAAGTGCCCGAAAACATGGATAGGAACACGTTGCTTACAGTGCACGAAATCAAGCGCCAAATATGCCGGCCGCGTCCTAAAATATCGAAGGAGCGTTCTGTCATACTGGGGTGAAGGAATGAGTAAGAAATGTCTTACTTGCGCATAACGAAGGTTAGAACCGACTCGAGTCGCTCAAAATCAAACTCCGATAATGCCCCGGATTCGACCCCGCCCACTTGCGAAACGCCTTGTAGAACGAACTCGCATCGGCAAACCCCAGCCGCGTGGCAATCTCGGCAAAGCTGATCTGCGGTTCAGCCAACCACACAATCGCCAGTTCTTTGCGCACACTGTCTTTGAGGCCCTGATAAGTCTGCCCCTCTTCCGCCAGGCGCCGACGCAGGGTGGACGCAGAAATACATAGCCTGGCGGCAAGGCCCTCCGTTTCCGGCCAGGTGTCGGGAGGCATCTGCCGAAGGTCGTGCTTGATGCGCGTGGCGAGGCTTTCAGGGTCGCGGTATTTGACCAGGATGTTAGCGGGTGCATGGGCCAGAAAACGTTGGAGCTCCTGCTGACTGCGTTTGATCGGCAGGTCCAGGCAGTCGGCAGAAAAGATCATGCGGGTACGAGGTCGATCAAAGCGCAGGTTGTCGGAAAACATTACCTGGTAATCGTCACAGAAGTCCGGCTGCGCGCAACGCAGCTCAATGGCCAGGATCGGGATGCGACGCCCCGCCAGCCAGCACGCAACGCCGTGGACGATCATCCAATAAGTGAAATACGTGAACGCACGCTTGGGCTCATCGGGTTCGAGCAGGACGATCTCCGCCAGGCTCTGTTGGCGAACCAACTGGCCTGGCATGTGCTCCAGCATCAACGAAAGAAACCCCAGGCCGGTTTCCAGGCCCGCCGCCAGGCTAGGTTGCGCCATGGCGGCGCAACACAGAAACGCCAGGCTACCGGATTTGAGTGCGCGCGGGTCCATGCCAAAAAACTCGTCATCCCTGCGCCGCGCCAGCAAACGCCAAAGGCGCGCATAGGCCGTGGCCGGGACACGGGCATTGGGCTGCTCAAGCAACGCAGGGTCAATCCCGACTTTGCTCAATGCCTCGACAGTGGCCGCACCAGGCGCACAGCTCTGCAACAGCGCTTCGCGCACAAGGTGGATGGAGATGGTGTCTTTTTCCGACATGGGATGTTGAGTTATCCGACTGCAAACCAGGTGGCCTGCATCATAAGGGCGGTCGCGCTTCGCCACCACTGTTCAGCCCTCGTTCAGCAAAGGTCAATATTTCTTGTTTAGCAATGAGTATCATTATGTTACAACTTAGCTTCCTAACTAGTTACGCCCTGGTGCCCGATGCTCGTTCCTTTTTTAATCATGCTGCGCGAAGGCATTGAAGCCGCCTTGATCGTTGGCATCATCGCCAGTTACCTGCAACAGACCGGGCGTGGCCAATGGATGCCCGCCGTGTGGATCGGCGTATTCCTTGCCGCTGCCCTGGCCTTGCTGGTCGGTGGCGGCCTTGAGTTGGTCAGCGCTGAATTCCCGCAAAAGCAGCAGGAATTGTTCGAAGGGATCGTAGGGCTTGTTGCAGTGGGCATCCTCAGTTCCATGGTGTTCTGGATGCGCAAGGTGGCGCGTTCGATCAAGCATACCCTGCACGAATCCCTTGACCTCGCCCTGACCGGCTCCAGGAACCAAGTGATCGCGTTGATCGCCATGGTGTTTTTCGCCGTGGCCCGCGAAGGCCTGGAGACTGTATTTTTCCTGTTGGCCGTGTTCCAGCAGAGCGAAGGCCCGGGCGCGCCGGTCGGTGCCCTGCTCGGCCTGATCCTGGCCATCGTCGTCGGTTTCCTCATCTATTCCGGCAGCATGCGCCTGAACCTCGGCGCGTTTTTCCGCTGGACCGGCCTGTTTATCCTGGTGGTGGCGGCCGGCATTCTCGCCAATTCGGTGCAAGCCCTGCATGAGGCCGGTGTGTGGAACCACTGGCAAACCGTGCTGTTCGATTTCAGCGCTGCGCTGCCCATGGATAGCCCGTTGGGCTCGGTACTGGCCGGCATGTTCGGTTATCAGGAGGCGCCGACCGTCAGCACCCTGGGTGCCTATGTGATTTACCTGGTGGTGGCCCTGGTGATGTTCTTCCTGCCCTCGGCCCCCGCCAAGCCTGTCGCCACGACTTCTTCCGTTTCCAGCCAGTAAGGACCGTCTCTTGTCCAACCCAACCCCTCAATCGGCCCCGCCATCCCGCGCCTTGCGCTGGGGTGTGGCCGGCTCGGTGGTGGTGATGATCGCCGCCGGTGGCCTGTTCTACTACGCCTCGCAATTGGCCGCGACCAAGCGCCAGACCAACCACAATGAAATCGCAGTCACGATTCACAACCACGCCTGCGAGCCCAACGCCCTCACCGTGCCGGCCGGGCGCGCAAGCTTTCGTATCATCAACCGCTCCGACCGTGCGGTGGAGTGGGAAATCCTCGACGGTGTGCTGGTGGTCGAGGAACGGGAAAACATTGCCCCTGGCCTGAGCCAGGTGATCAACGCCAATCTGTTGCCCGGTGACTACGCCATCACCTGTGGCCTGTTGAGCAACCCGCGTGGCACCTTGCATGTCACCCCCACTGCGGAGTCCGACGCCCAGGCCAAGGCCAAGCCGTCGATGGTGGCGTTTATCGGCCCGTTGTCGGAGTTCCGTGTGTACTTGAGCGGCCAGAGCGGTGCGCTGATCAAGGCGGTGACGGCGCTGCAACAGGCTATCGACGCCGGTGATCTGGCCCAGGCGCAGGCCGTGTATGTGCCGGCCCGTGAGGCGTATCAGCGCCTGGCGCCTGCCTCTCAACGCCTGGCCGAATTGGATAACGCAATCAACGCCCGCGCCGACTACTTTGAAAAGCGCGAGCAGGACCCTGCCTTCAGCGGCTTCCATCGCCTCGAATACAGCCTGTTCCAGCAACACAGTCTCGACGGCCTGGCGCCGGTCGCGCAACGCCTGGTGGCCGACGTCACCACGCTCAAGCAACAATTGCTGGCGCAATCGCTGCCCCCAGAGCAACTGGTGAGCATTGTGGTACGCAACCTCAACAGCCTGGCGGATGTACGTGCCCGCAGTGGTGAAGAGGAGCGCTACAGCCATATCGATCTGAACGGCTTTGCCGCCAACCTGGACGTCGCTCGTAAAGTGGTCGACTTGATGCGCCCGCTGCTGGGCAAGTCCGCAGCCGGCTTGCTGCCCGATATCGACAGCGCGCTGAATGCCTTCGACGCCGAACTCGCTGCATTCAAAGTCGACAATACCTACAGCACGTACGACAGCATCACCGCCGATCAGCGCCAGCAGATCGCCGACAAGGCCAAGGCACTGGCCGCCGCACTCGATGGAATCGACCCCGCCCTTGGCCTTTCCGGCCTGCAGTGAGACGAACGCATACATGAGTGATTCAAAACAGCTAAACCTTGCGCGCCGCCGCGTCCTGCTGGGCATGGCGGCCACCGGCGCGGCCATCGCCGGCAGCACCTTGACCTGCCCGGCCATGGCCGCAGCGGCCGAGCAAGTCACCAGCGCTCCGCGCAGCGACAAGACCCACGACCACCAGGCTTTTTTCGGTCAGCATCAGAGCGGCATCGTCACCCCGCGCCCGGCCTGCGGCATGGTGGTGGCCTTCGACGTACTGGCCAGCGACCGCGAGGACCTCGAACGTTTGTTCCGCACCCTGAACGAGCGTATCGCGTTCCTGATGAGCGGCGGCACCGTGCCGCAGGTCGACCCGAAACTGCCACCCACCGACTCCGGCATCCTTGGCCCGGTGGTTACCCCAGATAACCTGACCATCACCGTGTCGATCGGCGAATCGTTGTTCGATGAGCGCTTCGGCCTCAGTGCCGTCAAGCCCAAGCGCCTGATCCGCATGGTGGGTTTCCCCAACGATGCACTGGAGCCGGCGCAGTGCCACGGCGACCT
Organism: Pseudomonas sp. W15Feb34; assembly: GCF_023127765.1. Taxonomy (NCBI): domain Bacteria; kingdom Pseudomonadati; phylum Pseudomonadota; class Gammaproteobacteria; order Pseudomonadales; family Pseudomonadaceae; genus Pseudomonas; species Pseudomonas sp. W15Feb34. The sequence continues at coordinate 13,500 of NZ_SPKN01000004.1, read as the reverse complement.
GAGCCTGCAGTTCAGTTCCAACACGCCCGATACCAACATCCACGCCCTGCGCGATATCGTGAAAAACCTGCCTGACTTGCTGCTGGTGCGTTGGAAACAAGAAGGCAGCGTGCCGCCCCAGGCCCCGGCCAAGCCCGGCGAACCGGCGCAGAGTGCGCGTAACTTCCTGGGTTTTCGCGACGGTTCGGCCAACCCCGACTCCAACGATGCCAAGGCCATGGACCAGATCGTCTGGGTGCAACCGAGCAGCGACGAACCCGCCTGGGCGGCCCATGGCAGTTACCAGGCCGTGCGTATCATCCGCAACTTTGTCGAGCGCTGGGATCGCACCCCACTGCAAGAACAGGAAAGCATCATCGGCCGCGTCAAACCCACCGGCGCCCCCATGGATGGCCAGCATGAAACCCAGGTGCCGGACTACAGCAAAGACCCGCATGGCAAGTTGACCAAGCTTGATGCGCACATCCGCCTGGCCAACCCGCGCACCCCGCAGACCCAGGCCAACCTGATCCTGCGGCGGCCGTTCAACTACTCCAACGGCGTCAACAAAAACGGTCAGCTGGACATGGGCCTATTGTTCATCTGCTATCAGGCTGACCTGGAGAAAGGCTTTATCAGCGTGCAAACGCGGCTCAACGGCGAACCGCTGGAGGAATACCTCAAGCCGGTCGGCGGCGGGTATTTCTTCACCTTGCCCGGCGTCACCGGCCCTGAGGATTTCATCGGGCGCACGCTGCTTGCTGCAACGCACTCCACCACCCCTGCCAAGACCTGAAACACACCAGAGCGGAATGCCCCCATGAAGAAGTCGTCTATCGCGTTGTCGTTGTTAATGAGCCTTGCGCCGCTGGCTGCCTTCGCCGCTACCGCGCCGCTCGACCTGGTAGGCCCGTTATCGGACTACAAGATCTACGTTACCGAGGAAATCGGCGAACTGGTCACCCAGACCCAGGCGTTTACCAACGCCATCAATAAAGGTGACCTGGCCACCGCCAAGAAGCTCTATGCGCCGACCCGCGTGCACTATGAGGCCATCGAGCCGATCGCCGAGCTGTTCAGCGACCTCGACGCGTCCATTGATTCGCGTGTCGATGACCATGAAAAAGGTGTAACGGCCGAAGACTTCACCGGTTTTCACCGGATTGAATACGCGCTGTTCGCGCAAAACTCGACCAAGGGCCTGGAAGCACTGACCACCAAGCTCAATACCGATGTGAACGATCTCAAGACGCGGGTCGATGGCCTGACCTTCCCGCCGGAAAAAGTCGTCGGCGGCGCTGCGGCGCTGTTGGAGGAAGTCGCTGCCACCAAGATCTCCGGCGAAGAAGACCGCTACAGCCATACCGACCTGTATGACTTCCAGGGCAACATCGACGGTGCGAAGAAAATCGTCGATTTGTTCCGTGGCCAGATCGGGCAGCAGGACCAGGCGTTCCTGGCCAAGGTCGATACAAACTTCGCCACCGTGGACAAGATCCTGGCCAAGTACAAGACCCAGGATGGCGGCTTTGAAACCTACGACAAGGTCAAGGACAACGACCGCAAGGCCCTGGTGGGCCCGGTCAACACCCTGGCTGAAGACTTGTCGATGCTGCGCGGCAAGCTGGGTTTGAATTAAAGGCTACCGGCAAAAAAACACCCAGGCCCTGTTGAGGGCCTGGGTGTTTTTTTGCCTGCGGGATAACGGCTACAAAATGCGGTACAGCAAACGCTCAATGCGCACTCGGCTCACCCGACGCAGGAATTTCCCCACTGCCGGCGGGTAATCAACCAACGTCTGCAATTGCTGGTAGCCCCGGATACGCGTGGTGTGCTGGAAGATCTGCGCCAGCTCGGCACGCCGCGGCTCCAGCCATTGGCCCTTGGGGTCGTCGATCAGCAAGCCGTTTTCCAGGTCGAGGCGAAATGCCCTGGGGTTGAGGTTATTGCCGGTCAGCAAGGTATAGCGCTGGTCAACCCACATGCCCTTAAGGTGGTAGGTGTTGTCGCCATCGCGCCACAGGTGCAGGTTCAACTGGCCGCTGTCGATCATCGGCTGGTGACGCTTGGCAAAGCGCCGCAGGCTGATCTCATATAGATAAGGCAAGGCCGCGATCACCTTGAACGGCTCGCTGGGCGGAATATAGAAGTCGTTGGCCGTCTTGTCGCCGACCACGATGTCGATCTTCACCCCACGCGCCAGGGCGCGGTTGATCTCGCGGGTCACCGGCAACGGCAGGTTGAAATACGGCGTGCAGATGGTCAACTGCTGCTGGGCGCTGGCGATCAGCTCCAGAATGACCCGGCTCAGGGGGTTGTTCTTGCCGACGCCGAGCAACGGGCTCACCGAGAGGTGACCATTGGGCAACTGCCCGGCCGTGGTGTCATAGGCCGCGTGCTTGAGACGGCTGCGCAGGTCGCCGATATCGTTGCGCAGGCTGCGGGTGGTCGGCGGGTTGGGCAGGTCCAGGCGGTGCACGGCCTTGGATGCCACCAGGCCGTGCTCGATCAGGTGTTGCATAGAATCGGCCAGCACCTGGCTATGGATCAGGTGGTAACGATCAAAGCGGTACTTGTCGAACTTGTGCAAATACACATTGTTGAGGCTGGCGCCGCTGTACAGCACGCTGTCATCGATCACAAAGCCCTTGAGGTGCAATACGCCAAACAGCTCGCGGGTTTGCACCGGCACGCCATACACCGGCACTTCGCTGGCGTGGCTTTGCGTCATGGCCTGGTACCAGGCGCTGTTGCCCGGCTGCTTGCCGGCGCCAATCAAGCCACGCTGGGCGCGCAACCAGTCGACCATCACCACGATGTCCAACTCCGGCCGTGCCGCCTTGGCAGCGTGAAGCGCGTCGTAGATCTCCTGCCCCGCTTCGTCGTGCTGCAAGTACAAGGCGACGATGTAGATGCGACGCGTCGCCTGGGAGATTTTTTCCAGCAGGCAGCGACGATAGGCATCGGCGCCGGACAGCACCTCGATGGCCTCCGGGGACAGCGGGAAACCGCGTAGTTTGGGCAACAGGGAGCGTTTGAAGAACGACGGCATAGGGCTCGCAATGGGTCGAATCCGAAGAGGTCCAGAGCTTACACCATGGGGCTGCTCAGGTCTCGCCGTACGGCATGGAAAAAAGCCGATTGACCAAGAAGAACGATCGTTCTACTGTAATAAGCATGAACGACATAACCCGCGACATTATCCTCGACGTCACCGAAAAGCTGATCTATCGCCATGGCATCGCCGCCACCGGCATGGACTTGCTGGTAAAAACCGCTGGCGTATCGAGAAAAAGCATCTATCGCTATTTCGCCAACAAGGACGAGTTGGTGATTGCCGCCCTGCAGCGCCGCGACGAACGCTGGATGCAGTGGCTGCGCAGCGAAGTGGAACGCAGCGACAACAGCGGCGAGCGCTTGCTGGCGCTGTTCAGCGCCCTGAAAAGCTGGTTCGGTTCCGCGGATTTTCGCGGCTGCGCCTTTATCAACACCAGTGGCGAAACCGGCAACGCTCAAGATCCGGTGCGCCTGCTGGCCAAGGCCCATAAACACAAACTGTTCGAGTACGCACTTGAACTGTGTCAAGCACATGGCACCCCCGACCCGCAACAGCAGGCCGCGCAACTGCTGATCCTGATCGATGGCGCCATTACCGTTGCCCTGATCATGGGTGATTCAACAGCTGCCGATAATGCGCAATGCATGGCGCGAACGTTATTGGGACTTTGAATTCTCGGAATTGGCAACTTCTATCATTCAACCCTATTGTTTTAAGGAGCCACCCCATGTCAGCCAATGCACAAGCCCGCCCGCCCCTACCGCCCTTTACTCGCGAGTCAGCCATCGAAAAAGTCCGGCTGGCCGAGGACGGCTGGAACTCCCGCGACCCAGAACGGGTTTCCCTGGCCTACACCCTGGACACCCAGTGGCGTAACCGCGCCGAATTCGCCCACAACCGCGAAGAAGCCAGGCAGTTCCTGAGCCGTAAATGGGCCAGGGAACTGGATTATCGATTGATCAAGGAGTTGTGGGCGTTCACCGGCAACCGCATCGCCGTGCGCTATGCCTATGAGTGGCATGACGACTCCGGCAACTGGTTTCGTTCCTACGGAAATGAAAACTGGGAGTTCGATGAGAACGGCCTGATGGCCAACCGCTTTGCCTGCATCAACGATAAGCCGATCCAGGAAAGCGAACGCAAGTTCCACTGGCCGCTGGGGCGTCGCCCGGATGATCATCCGGGCTTGTCAGACCTAGGGCTGTAGCTCTCTTACCCTCTGTAGGAGCGAGCTTGCTCGCTCCTACAGAAAGCGATTACCGAAAGGCATCAGTCCTGATTCAGCCCGACCCGATACAACACGCCATTATCCTCATCCGTCAGCACATACAGAAACCCATCCGGCCCCTGCCGCACGTCACGAATTCGCGCTTTCAACTCGCCCAGCAAACGTTCCTCGTGAACGACCCTGTCACCCTCGAACTGCAACCGAATCAACTCCTGAGTGCCCAGCGCACCGATAAACAGATTGTGCTGCCACACCTTGAACCGGTCGGCGTCATAGAACGCCATGCCGCTGATGGCCGGGGACTTCTCCCAGACATGATGGGGCTGCACCGTGCCTTCTGCCGTTTTGCCCTTGGCTTCGGGAATCGGTAGCAGAGAGTAGTTGATGCCGTGGGTCGCCAGCGGCCACCCGTAGTTCTTGCCGCGCTCGATGATGTTCACTTCATCGCCCCCACGCGGCCCATGCTCGTTTTCCCAGATCGTGCCGCTCCACGGGTTCAGCGCCAGGCCCTGTGGGTTACGCTGGCCGTAGGACCAGATCTCGGGACGTACACCGGGTTGACCGACGAAGGGGTTGTCATCCGGTACGCGGCCATCTGGATAGATGCGCACAACTTTGCCTTGCAGCTTGTCCAGGTCCTGGGCGGTCGGGCGGTCGTTGTTCTCGCCCAGGGTCACGAACAGATAGCCGTCACGATCGAACGCCAGGCGCGAGCCGAAGTGGTTGCCGGTAGACAGCTTGGGCTCCTGGCGCAGGATCACCTTGAAGTCCTCCAGGCCGCTCATGTCAGCAGACAGGCGCCCGCGCCCCACAGCGGTTCCGGCTTTGCCATCCTGCCCGCCGCCTTCGGCGTACGACAGGTAGACCATACGGTCCTGCTTGAAGTCTGGTGACAACACCACATCCAGTAACCCGCCCTGCCCCTTGGCCCAGACTTGCGGCACCCCCTTCAACGGAGCGGAAAGCTTACCGTCGGGGCTGACAAATCGCAGGTACCCGGGAAGCTCGGTCACCAGGAAGCCCTGCTGATCCGGTAGAAACGCCAGCGCCCATGGATGATCCAGGCCTTTGGCGATCGGCGTGACGGTGATGCTGCCTTGCTCGCTGGGGAACTGCTGGCTATCGGCGGCATAAACGGTGGTCAGCGGCAGCAGCGTGGCGGCACAGACAGCCGCTAGCAGAGTTTTGCGTAGAAACATAAGGCGAAGTCCTTACCGGCGATTGCCGTTGGCATCATAGGTGGGTGCTTTGGTTTCGGTGGCCGGGCGACTGGGAGCTACGTCGCGCTTGGGATACGTATTGCCGATTCCGCGGTTTTCCACGGTCGGCCGAGGGCCGGTGGGCGCAGTCTGGATACCGCCGGCCGCAGGTGCATTGGGCTGAGTGCCCTGCATGCTATTGGGGTTGGCCCGGTGAATCGGGCTGTTATTGGTGTCGTATTGGCCCGGCAGGTTTTGCGCCTGGGCCCAAGGCGCCAGGGCCAGGCCCAGCGCAAGTACTGCAAGATAACGTACATAAGCATTCATGACGGAGCCTCTCTATGCCGAGTACTACGTGCTTTCGATAACACGCTACGCCATGGGTTCGGGTTGCGACACTAAATAGTTTCTCATCAGGTGTAACACGATCTGTCCGAGCATCTGCCCGCCGAAACTTTTGCCGCGGCCTGCGAGTCACCAGAACAGGCTCACTTTTTAAGGAATCGGAGTTATGCCACGGGCAATCTGGAAAGGCGCTATCAGTTTCGGTCTGGTTCATATCCCGGTGTCGCTGGTCTCGGCGACATCTTCCCAAGGCGTTGATTTCGACTGGCTGGACAAACGCAGCATGGACCCGGTCGGCTACAAGCGCATCAACAAAACCACGGGCAAGGAAGTCACCAAGGAACATATCGTCAAGGGCGTCGCCTTTGAGAAGGGCCGTTATGTGGTGCTCAGCGAAGATGAAATTCGCTCGGCCCATCCGAAATCGACCCAGACCATTGAGATCATCGCGTTTGTCGCCGCTGACCAGATCCCCCTGCAAAACATCGACACGCCCTACTTCCTGGCGCCGGACAAACGTGGCGGCAAGGTCTATGCACTGCTGCGCGAAACCCTGAAGAAAACCGGCAAGGTCGCCCTGGCCAATGTGGTGCTGCATACCAAACAGCACTTGGCCGCGTTGATGCCGCTCGAATCGGCCCTGGTACTGGTGATGCTGCGCTGGCCCGCAGAAGTGCGCAGCCTGGACGAGCTGGAACTCGGTGCCGATGTAACCAAACCGACCCTGGCCAAGGGTGAATTGGACATGGCCAAGCGCCTGGTGGAAGACATGAGTGCAGACTGGCAACCCGACGAGTACCGCGACAGCTTCCAGGACAAGATCATGGCGCTGGTGGCGAAAAAGGCCAAGGCCGGCAAGATCGAAGACGTGGAGTCGAGCCAAGACAGCGAAGTGCGCAAATCCGCCGATGTTATCGACCTGACCGAACTGCTTAAACGCAGCCTGGCGGGCAAACCCGCGGCGAAAAAGCCCGCCGCGAAGAAATCCAACAAAAAGGCCTCTTGAGCCTGCCATTGACTGGAGCGCGACATGGCAAAGCCCCTGAGCGAATACAACCGCAAGCGCGATTTCAAGATCACCGCCGAACCCGCCGGCAGCTCACCCGCCAGCAAGCGGAAAGCCTCGGCGCTGAGCTTCGTGATTCAAAAGCATGATGCGCGCAACCTGCATTATGACTTTCGCCTGGAACTCGACGGCGTGCTGTTGAGCTGGGCGGTGCCCAAGGGCCCGAGCCTGGACCCAAGCCAGAAGCGCCTGGCGGTCCACGTTGAAGACCACCCCCTGAGCTATGGCGGTTTCGAGGGCAGCATCCCAGCCGGCCAATATGGCGCAGGCGATGTGATTGTGTGGGACCGAGGTATCTGGCAGCCCCATGACGAGCCGCGCAAAGCCTATGCGGCCGGAAAGCTCAAGTTCACGCTGGTGGGCGAAAAACTCGCTGGGGATTGGACCCTGGTACGCACCCGACTCAAGGGCAGTGGCGACAAGGAGCAATGGCTACTGATCAAGGAAAAAGACCAGCAGGCACGCCCCGCTTCTGAATACGATATTGTCGACGCCGAGCCTGCCAGCGTGCTCAGCGATGCGGTGGTCGGCACGCCCAAGGCCAAGGTCCAAGTCAAAAAAAAGCCAGCGCCAAAGGCCAAGGCCCGCACGCAAGTGAGCGCCATACCCGAAGAATTTGCCCCGCAATTGGCGACCTTGGTCGATCGCGCCCCCGAGGGCGATTGGAGCTACGAGATCAAGTTCGACGGTTATCGCATTCTCGCGCGCATCCATGACGGTCAAGTGCGCCTGTTCACTCGCAACGGCCACGACTGGACCGAACGCCTGCCGCGCCAGGCCAAAGCCTTGCAAGCCCTCAAGCTCAAGGACAGCTGGCTGGATGGCGAAGTGGTCAGCCTCAACGGCGACGGGTTGCCGGATTTCCAGGCGTTGCAGAATGCCTTCGATATCGGCCGCAGCCTGGACATCGTCTATTACCTGTTTGATGCCCCCTTCCTGAACGGCCGTGATCAACGCGAAGATCCGGTCGAGGAGCGTCGGGCTGCGCTTAAAGCTGCGCTCGCCGGCAGCAAAAGCAAACTGCTGCGTTTCTCCGAAGCCTTTGCCGCCAACCACCGCGATATTTTCGAAAGCGCCTGCGACCTGGCGCTCGAAGGCGTGATCGGCAAGCGTGCAGGCAGCCCCTATGTGTCCCGCCGCAGTGCTGACTGGATCAAGCTCAAATGCCGCCTGCGCCAGGAGTTTGTGATTGTTGGCTACACCCGCCCTAAGGGTTCGCGCAGCGGGTTTGGCGCGCTGCTGCTGGCCGTCAACGATGAAACCGGGCTGGTATATGCCGGGCGTGTGGGCACCGGATTTGATCAGGCCACGTTGAAATCCATCTACGCCAAGCTCACGCCATTGGAGCGCAAGGACTCGCCCTTGCAAAAGCCTTTGACCAGCACCCAGGCCCGTGGCGTGCATTGGGTCGAGCCGCGCCTGGTGGGTGAAGTGCAATTCGCCGAATGGACGCGTGAAGGCGTGGTGCGCCAGGCCGCCTTCGTGGGGCTGCGCACTGATAAGCCTGCGTCGCAGGTCATTCATGAACAGCCGCGTGCGGCAAAGTCGGTCAATGCCTCGAAGAAGCAGAAAACCGATAAAGCCGACAAAGCGGTGAAGAACGTGAAAATCACCCACCCCGATCGCATTATCGACAAGCACAGTGGCACGCAAAAACAGCAATTGGCGCAGTTCTACGCCGACATCAGCGAATGGATCCTGCCGTTCCTGCGTGGTCGCCCTGTGTCGCTGCTGCGCGCACCCGAAGGCATCGAAGGGGAGCAGTTTTTTCAGAAGCACTCTGAACGCCTGGCAATTCCCCACATCAAGCAACTGGATCAGGCCCTGGATCCCGGTCATGCACGCCTGATGGAGGTAGACAGCGCAGAGGCGCTGGCCGGCGCCGTGCAAATGGGCACTGTCGAGTTGCATACCTGGGGCGCCACTACGGACAAGATTGAAACCCCTGACCTGTTCGTCCTGGACCTCGACCCGGACCCGGCCCTGCCCTGGAAATCCATGTTGGAAGCGGCCGAACTGACCCTGTCGGTGCTGGATGAGCTGGGCTTGCAAGCCTTCGTCAAGACCAGCGGCGGTAAAGGTCTGCACCTGATCGTGCCGCTGGCCCGGCGTGATGGCTGGGACGCCGTCAAGGCATTCGCCAAGGCCATTGCCCAATTTATGAGCCAGCAACTGCCCGAACGCTTTACCGCCACCAGCGGCCCTAAAAACCGTGTGGGCAAGATCTTTATCGACTACCTGCGCAACGCCCGTGGCGCCAGCACTGTGGCGGCATACTCCGTGCGTGCACGGCCGGGTCTGCCGGTATCGGTGCCGGTCAGTCGGGAAGAATTGAAAGGATTGCGCGGGGCCCAGCAGTGGACGGTGGCGAACCTGCATGAGCGTCTGCAGGGGTTGAAGGGCGACCCATGGGCCGGCTATGCCAATCGGCAGAAAATCGGCAAGAAGATGTGGGACAAGCTGGGCGCAAAACCACCGCAGTGATTCGCGCCCGGCACAGGGTTCAGATAAGAATGAAGATCAGCGCCAGACCGGCAAAGATCGCCCATTTTTCCAGGTAGTAGCGTGTGCGGTTGCGCTTTTTGAGCTCTTTGCCGCGCAGGCGGATCTTGTACAAGCGGGTAAAGGCGCGGTTGAGGCCGCCGGTCTTGTCGCCATCATCATTGGGCGAGCCTGCAGCGGCCATTACATTGCGGCTGAACCAACGGTTGAATGCCGCCGCCCAGCGGTACTTCATCGGGCGTTCGATATCGCAGAACAGAATGATGCGGTTCTGCTGGGTGGTGTTTTCTGCGTAGTGAATGTAGGTCTCGTCGAACATCACCGGCTCGCCGTCGCGCCAGTAATAGCTCTCGCCATCCACATTGATGTAGCACCCTGGGTCGTTGGGCGTATCGAGCCCCAGGTGATACCGATAGGAGCCCGCGTACGGGTCACGGTGGCGCACCAGCTTGGAGCCCGGTGGCAGTTCGGCGAACATCGCGGCCTTGATCGAGCCGATCCCTTGCACCAACTCGGTGGTGCGCGGGCACAGCTTCATCGCCGAAGGGTGGCTGTCGCCATACCACTTGAGGTAAAAGCGCTTCCAGCCCGACTTGAAAAACGAGTTGAAACCCACGTCGTTGTACTGATCCGAACGTTTGATCTCCCCGGCCCGCATCAGGTTCTGGCCTTCCTCGCGGATCTCTTGCCAATGTTCCTGCAGGGGGCTCAGGTCTGGAAAATCGCTGGGCGACAGATAGGGACGGCTGGGCTGCTTGGAGAACAAGTACAGGAAACAGTTGATCGGCGCCAGGAACGTCGAGTGATCGCTAAGCTGGCGACCCAGCTTGTGTCGCACCCGACCACGCAGGTGTACATACGCAATGGAGGCAACGTAGAGAGCAACAATGATGAGTTTCAAGGGATTCGTCACAAGTCAGGGAGAGAACAGGCTGCTCCTGCGGGCCCACAACGGCCGAGGATGGATATGCAGCACCTGAAATCACAATTCACGTACAGGTGACACGGCAGGCTGGGCGACCTTGCGGCGTGTAACCATTGGCCGTTATTTAGCCATACTTTGTAACCAAAGGTTAACTAAGAATTGTGAAAAGCTGTCTACTGAGTGTGCTGGGGTGGGAACAGGCGGGCTTGTGCGCCCGCCTGTTTAAAGGCATTACTTCGATTATTGCGGCGCGTCTTTACCGTCACGGCGGGGCAAACTAGCGTCTGCCAACGCGGTATAGGGGACAACCTGGCTACGACTGCGGATAAAGTGGCGGATCAAGGCGATCATCAGCCCCAGCAACAGGCCGCCTACCAGACTCAACGCAATGACCAACGATTTTTTCGGCTTGATCGGCGCCAGAGGCTCCTGGGCGCGGCGGTCGACCGTTACCAGCTTGAGGTTGCTCATGTCGATGTTCAAGCCACGCAGCCTGGCAACTTCAGCACGAAGCGGCTCGACGTCCTGCAGGAATATGTCCTCATTGCCGCGCTTGCGCAGCACCTCGACTTCGCGGTTGCTTTCGAGCAGTTGCAAATCCTTGCCAATCTCGGCAATTCGCGGGTTGGTGAAGTCATCGCTGGTGCGCTGTTGCAGCGCAGCGCGTTCGGCTTCCAGAGCCTCGGTGCCCATGAAGTACAGCGGGATCTTCTGATTGTTCACCTCTGTGCGCATGACCTGGCTCGACCCACTGCGCGTGGAGTCCGCCATGGAAGATGGTGTCGTCGGGGTGCGAATGCCCATGGACTTGGCAATAGAGATGGCTTCCGCCAGCTCGGCCAGGCGATTGGTACGCTCCATCTTCATCTGCAGGCGCAGCGCGCTGAGCTCATCCTGCAACTGGGCACGCTTGAGTCGGTCAGCCTCGAGCAGCTTGGCGATCTTGGATTCCTTTTCCGTATCGTAGTTGTCACGGGCGGCGTCGATCTTGCCTTTGAGTTCGCTCAAGCGGTTATTGACGATCACCTTGAGGTCGGCGCCAACCTGCTGACGCTCGGCGGCGATGGCGTAGTCTACAAAGCCGTTGAGGATCGCGACACCATCAACGTCTGTCGGGTATTGCAGTTCCAAGCGAATATAGCTGCTCAGCGAGTCTGATTTCTTCGGGTCCGGCAAGATCAGGTTGACAGAGTTTCGATTGAACGCCTCAAAGCTTTGCTCAAGGCTCTGCCCCGGCTTCTTGAACGCCTTGAACAATTCCTCGTGTTCCTTGAAAAATCCCAAGCGCGCCTCGTAAGAGTCTAACTGTGCTCCCACTTTCATCAGGGCGTCAGCGGGAGGCAGCTTATAGACTTCCGAACGGTTCAACGCATCCAGTTCATTGATTGCCGCAGGCCGCAGCACACTGCTGACTTCATAAGTCTTGGGTGCCAGGAACGCGTACCCTGCCCCTAATACGCCCACCAGAAGCGTACATCCGACTACCAGCTTTTTTTGTCGCCAGATGGCGTGAAACAATTCAAACAAGTCAATTTCATCAGACGCTACGGAGGGCGGGAGCGGGGAAGTGCGATTCAAAATAAGAACACCTTAAAATAATACTAAAAGGCCATCATTCTCAGAAACCTAAATGGCTTCAAAAATCAGGGACAACGCCCTGGATACGCCGGACCGGTGGCGATGTGACCACTTAGCCAGCCGAAATATCCCACATTTCCAAGGATTATTTCGGTTTTATATCGAGGAGTAGTACAAATGGCGCAGCATTGTCGGACTTGCGCGCTTGCAAGCATAGTCAATAGAACATCAAAATGCTGTCAAATAGCTGTCTTCTAAAGAAAAAACTTATCCGCCCACGTCGTGGTTGCGTACCTGATGCAACGGGGCGCTTCCCTGATCAGCAATAAGGAATTTGCATGCTGTCTGTTTCAACTCTCGATTTACGCGGCTTACAAGGCACCTGGGAGCAGACTGCCCTTGAAGACAGTGGCATCCTCAACCCCGCCGACGCCCACAGTGCGCCAGGGGCTATTACCACCATCACGGGCGATTGCTTCGAAGTGACCACCGTCAATGGTGATCAACTGCTGGCGGGCCGTTTTTTCCTGGATGCCAGTACCACGCCCAAAAGCATTACCTGGATTGACGCTATCGGCGATGACGCGGGCAAGCAGCTTCCCGCCAGTTACCGGCTCGACGGCGATGATTTCGTATTTATCGCAGCGGATGAAGGCATGCCCAGGCCCACCGTATTCAGCACCGGCCCTGGGCAAACCATGCGCACCTTTGTGCGGCGCTCATGAGTTACCTCTGTAATTAGATGGACTCGCCCAAGCCGAGGCGTCTATGCGCCACGGTGGCATTCTTATAGAAGCCAACGACAGCGAGGGCGAGCCCATGAAAAAGCATACGACGATCAATCAGTCTTTGTCAGCCGATGTATCTACTTGCGTAAACGTCGCGGTAGACCTTGCCAAAAAGGTCTTCCAGGTGGCCGGTGAGAATGCGCTCGGCCAGGTGATATTCGAGGATCGGATTAAGTCACGAGAGGCCTTTCAAACCTTTCTTCTTAAGCTTCCAGCAAGCGTGACGGTGCTGGTGGAAAGCGGGCCAGGTGCTCAGGCATGGGCGCGATTACTGCAAGCACAGGGCAATTTCGGCAAGATGAGCAAGAAGGGTGATGCGTATTTGCGCAGCCTGGCGGTCCAGGGGGCCCACGCCGTGTTAAGACAGGTGCGACCGGATTCAGAACAGCCCGACGACCAGTGGCTACAGCGTTGGGTATCTCGCCTAGGGCGCAAGGAGGCGGCGGTGCGTTTGGCCAACCGCAACCTGCGTATCCTCTGGCGGCTCTTGCAAAACGACCAGACTTATCGACGTCAGCCAGGCAATAGTCAGGAGGCTGCGATGAGCCACTGATTTACAGAGTTCTGCCACCGGGGCGTTTAGCCGCTCCAACCCGTGCTAACGAACATTGACCTCTGGTCAGACCGTCGCGAATTGATGCCTGTGCTCCTACCGGCCCTTGAGGCCTTTTTGTAATGGGCAGATCGCGAGCTGATCCAATGTTGGCCAGAAGCTGTTTGGAGCTTCCTCGGATAGGCCTGATACATAGCCGACTACCCGGCCCACTGACCGGTGCTGACGGGTTACCTGGGGCTGTTCGTCGCGGCGTTTGGCGCCGCAACGTTATTGCCC
>NZ_SPKN01000003.1:0-348680 GCF_023127765.1 Pseudomonas sp. W15Feb34 | reverse complement strand
CTGCTGGTTTGGCAGCTGCAGTTTTAGCGGCTGGCTTGGCTGCTGGTTTGGCGGCAGCGGTTCTAGCAGCTGGCTTGGCTGCTGGTTTGGCAGCTGCAGTTTTAGCAACTGGCTTGGCAGCAGCGGTTTTGGCAGCGGGCTTGGCTGCAACTTTTGCGGGTGTACGAGCCCCCAGCGCTTTAGCTACGGCTTCCTTCACACGACCAACGCCTTGGGCCAGCTTCAGGCTTTCTTGAGCGTCTTTTTTGAGTTGGGAAATGTAGCTGCGGGTTTCAGCTTGACGATCCTTGAGGGCATCCAGCAGGTCCTCAAGTTCTTTGACAGCGCCCTTGGCTTTGGCTTGCGCCTTGGACTTGCCGGCAGTAGCGGCGTCTTGCAGTTTGGTACGGGACTTGTGCAGCTTTTCTTGCGCTTTACCGCGTTGTTTTTCCAGTTTGGCGAGCAGTTTTTCTGCATCGGCCAACGCCTGGGAACATGCGCTTTCCAGATGTTCGAGCAAGCTGCCCGAAAGTTGTTGGAGCAAGTGCAACGGGGTATTTACAGGCTTCTGTTTGGCCGACATGGTTTACCTCCTGGCTGACGTGGGTGCGGCTCATACTAGCCCTCTGCTCTTACCGCCGCTAGCGCATGTTGACAGTATCGTTGGGCTTGCGTTGCACGGTACGAAAATTCTTATCGATATAACGCAAATGCTCACCAGTTTTTACTCACTCACACTGGCATAATCCGTCGCACTTTCGCCGGGAGAATGTCCATGTCGCGTTATCTTTTTCTAGTGCTTGGCTTGGCGATCTTCGTGGCCGATGCGAGCGAGCAATCGCCGTCAAAAAACACTGCCACAGAGGCGCATGATCTAGCCTATAGCTTGGGCGCAAGCCTCGGCGAACGGTTGCGCCAGGAAGTCCCCGACCTGCAGATCCAGGCCCTGCTCGACGGCCTCAACCAAGCCTATCAAGGCAAGCCGCTGGCGCTCGACAACGCGCGCATCGAACAGATTCTCGCGCAGCACGAAGCGCAAAACGCCGCCAACGCCCAGCTACCTCAAAGCGAAAAAGCCCTCGCCGCCGAACAGCAATTTCTAACTCGGGAAAAAGCCGCCAGTGGTGTTCGTGAATTGGCAAATGGGATTCTGCTCACCGAGCTGGCACCGGGCACTGGCAACAAGCCGTTAGCCAGCGATGAAGTGCAGGTGAAATACGTGGGCCGACTGCCTGACGGAACTGTCTTCGACAAAAGTACGCAACCGCAATGGTTTCGCCTGAACAGCGTGATCAGCGGTTGGAACAGTGCATTGCAACAGATGCCGGTGGGTGCGAAATGGCGTCTGGTGATTCCTTCAGCCCAGGCCTATGGCGCAGACGGCGCAGGTGAGTTGATCCCGCCCTATACACCGCTGGTGTTCGAGATAGAACTGCTCGGCACTCGCCACTGACCCATAAAAAACGGTGCGACATGCGCACCGTTTTTTATCTCCCTACCAAGCTTCAGACTTGGGTGGCAGCCTCTTCCTTATGGGCGTTGTGCAGCACTTCGATCAAGCAGTCTTCCAGCTCGAAACGTTCATGCAGCAGCGCGCCCAGTTCTTTGAATTTTTCCGCTACGCATTTCCCTGCGTCACACAGGTCGGTGAACGCCAGCAGTTTTTCCGTGATCACATCGATGCGCGGGTAAATAGTCTCTGCCAGGTCGAGGCCACGCTGGTCGTCGAAGGCTTGCGCCTCTTTGGTCAGTTGCTCGTAGACGCCGAAATGGCCTGCCGATACGTAGTCAACCAGTACCCCACAGAAATCCTGCAATGGCTCGCGATTCTCACCCAATGCTTCGGGCTTGGCACCGAGAGCATCAAAGGCCCGAACCAGTTCGTGGCGTGCCTTCAGCCAGCTGTCGATCAGCTTGTGCACCCCACCCCAACGTTCCTGAGCATTCTGACAACTTTCCAGCATGATGATCTCTCTTCCCTATAGGGGCGCTGCTGCTCTGTACCTGCGCAACACTTGAAGGATTAAGCAGCAGTCGAACAAAGCCGCGTCTGACAAATGGTTTGGATACGCGTGCGGGCCAGATTATGCCCGCAGGACTATGGCTTCAAGGTACGCAGGAGAGAATGTTCATACAAGTGTTTAATCCCCTCCTACAACGCGCGTCCCGTTTTCATGACGTTGTGATGCGCAAATGCTTACTGAACAACAGCCGCGAGCATTGCATGACACCCAGGATCAACATCGCCACAAAGAACAACAGGCTCCACTCCGGCAGGCTCAGGTCAAATAGCGTCCAGTTGATTTCAACGCAATCGACAGTCCCGTTGAACACTGACCGCGCCGCCTGCCAGAACGACAGGTTTTCGATCATGTAGTGCAGGCTGGGCCAGCAATCCCGGCCCGCACCTGACGGAATATTCTGCAATAGCACTTGGCGCCCGGCAGTGATGGCACCCAATAATGCACACACGGTGCTCGCCAGCCCATACAGGCAAAGGCCGGAACGCCCGGGATTATGAAGGGCGGCCATCAGGTTGATCAGCGCAAAAGTGGCCAGAAGCAGACGTTGTACCTGGCACAGAAAGCAAGGCTGTAGCAACGCGCCGTATTCCAGATAGAAGGACGCGCCCAACGTCAGCGCACCCGCCATGAACGCCAGCAAAAACAAGGAGCGTAAAGGGGCCAAAGACATTGTTTATCCGCACTGCAAGAGATAGGTCGCTACGGTAGAGGAAAGGCCCGACCCCTTTCAAGACGCCCCGGAGCAGACAATTCCGCGAAGAAGCAAGGACATTCCGCCAAGGCATGGCGGAAATCCAGTTACAACAAGTAGGAATTAGTCATCACGTCAGTTATACCGAGTGTTTATTGGGGTTTTAAGGATCGGGTGTCGGATAGATCCGAGCCAATCCATTCACCCTTTCCTACTTCACATACGCGCGGGTACTGGCAGAGGCGAGGACAACAGACGATTGTCGAGCAGCCCCAGACCTTCCTGAAACAGCTGGTTGCTGCGCTCGGTGTCGCCCAGTTGGGCCAGTAGGCGGGCCAATTCGGCACAGGCTTCGGGGTTGCGCTGAACTTGCAGGCTGCTTTCCAGATAGTCCCGCGCCTTGCCCCACAGGCTGTTTTGCAGGCACAGACGGCCAAGCGTCAGCAGCAAGCTGGCATCGCCCGGATGGTCCTTGAGCCAGCCTTCGGCAAACTTCAACTGGCGCGCCGGGTCACTGCCACGCAACAGGCCATACAGCCGAATCAGATGGCTGTCATAGTCGCGCTTGAGGGCACCACGCAGCACTTCCTCGGCCTTTGCATCCGCGCCTAGCCGACGCAGCTGGTCGGCATAGGCCAGCACCAATTGTGGCTGCTGGCGCTGGGCCGAAGTCAGTTGCTCCCAGGCACGCTCCAGAGACTGCAAGCCCGCCTCGCCCTGCTCCTCACGCTGGGCAGCCAGGCTCAGGTTTTCGCCCCAGGCACGACGTTCCAGCTCGGCCAGCTCACTGGCGGGCAAGACTTTGTCCTTGCGCAGCTCAGGCAGCAGGCGAATCACCGACGACCAATCGCCACGCTGCTGATGCAGGCGCTGTAGCTGCCTGAGTACCTGCGCGTTATGCGGGTGACGCTCGTGCATCGCCTGAAGCGTAACCAGGGCGCCTTCAGTATCGCCGCGGTCCATCTGCAGTTGCGCATGGCTCAGGGCTACGGCCAATTCCGCCTGGGGCTGGCGCTCCAGGGCGCGCTCCAGCAAGCCGTCGGACTCCTCATAGCGGCCCTGCTCATTGGCCGCACGGGCAGCACCGATGTAATAGAGCAGCGGCTGACGCTCTGCTTCGGCAGCACGGTGCAAGTGGCGCTCGGCACTGGCCCAGCGGCCCTCGGCAAGGTCCATCTGGCCTTGCTCGATCGCGATCTGCACACGGCGGCTGCGGTTGCGTCGCGACCATGGATTGACCACGCCACCGGAGGTGGTGATCAGGCTCAGCAACACACGGACCAGGTAGATCGCCAGGCCGATGGCAAACACCGCCACCAGGGTAGCCCACAGGCTTGACTCGTAATGCAGCAAATGCGGATAGGTAATCAGCACGTAGCCGGTGTGTTTCGAAATACCCACGGCCAGTGCGAGGGCGACTGCAATCGCCAGCACCAGGATCACATAGAAACGCTTCATCAGCTCTACTCCTGGGTCGCCGATTTGCCGGCCGCGGCCTTGGCTTCGTCGGCAGACAGATGACGACGTTCAAGGTAAGCCTGCACGACGGCCAGGCTCGCAGCCAGGTCCGGCGTCACCACCGACACGGCCTTGGGCTCAAGTTCAGCGATACGCGCCAGCATCGCCTTGCTCTGCGGGTTGTCCTGATTGAAGTTGTCTTGCAATACGCTGCGCGCTTCGCCCAGCGAGCGGCTGTATACCGCCGACTCGCCGTTGAGCGCGGCCCACTGCGCCTGCTCCAGCGCCAGGCTCAAGGCCAGGCGCACTTGGTTCAAACCCTGGCCTGCCAACAATGGCCGGATATTGTCATCCGGGTTGAAGTCGATGCGGAAATAGCGGGAAATCTGTTCCCACCACTGGCTCAACTGGTTCTGCGTATCGCTGGTGGGGCGCCCTTGGGAAGCAGGTTCCGTAAGCTGATACTCCGGGGCAATCGCCGCCAGTTGCACGACCTGGTCACGCAAGGCCGCCAGTTGCAGGTACAGGCCGGTGCGGTCTGGTTGCTCAGTGCTGCGCAATGCGGCAAGGCTCTTGGCCAGTTGCTCACGGGCGGTGAAAGCCCCTGGGTCGCTCTGCTCGCGAAGAATCTCGTCGGCGCCCTGGACCAGCGACTGCGCACTGTTGATGTCTTGCAAGGCAGACAAACGCAAACTGGCCAGACGGATCAGATGCTCCGCCTCGGCCAGGCGCCAATCCTTGCGGCTGGCGCCCAACACCGTTTCGAGGCGCTGGCTCAGGCGTTGCTGATCGCCCTGCAACTGGGCAACCAGGCGGCGGCGCTCTTCCAGCTCGTCCGCACCCGGCAATTGCGCCAGACGGGCGGCCAACTGTTGCTGGCTTTGCTTGAGGCTCTGGGATTGGTCATCCAGGGTCTGCACTTGGCTCAATTGATGTTGGCTGCTGGCTTGAAGGGCGCGGACCTGCCAGATCCCCCAGCCGCCAGCAGCTACGCCAGCAGCCCCTAGCAGCAAGGCGACGACCGCCAGGCCATTGCCACGGCGCGGCGCGGTGACCGGTGTCTCGACCGGCGCATCAAGCGCGGGCTGAGCTTCATCTTTAGGCAAGGCTGTTTCGCTCACGTATCCGTCCTTTGCGTATCAGAGAGTGGGAACGGGATAGCTCCCCAACGCCACTAACAAAGCCGCGGCACTCGCGCCGCGACAATCCACAACTTTTTTTGCGCCAGCGGCCCGCGCCATCTCATAGACGCGCGGGCTGGGCACGAACAACGGCAGCTGTGCCACCTGTGGCCAATCGGTGCCCGCCAGGGCTTGCAGGTGTAAAAAACCCTGCCCACTGCTGACCACCAGGCCGTTCAAGCGTTCCAACCGGATGCGTTGCATCACCGCACCCGTCTCGTAGACCGGGAGAAAACGCCGATACAATTCCAGATAGTCGACACTAGCACCTTGCTCGCGCAAACGCTCTGCCAGCAACTCGCGGCCGCCCTCGCCACGCAGGATCAGCACCTTGGCGCCCGGCTGTGCGATAGCCTCGCGCAATGCAGGCAATTGAAGCAAGGCCTCGCTGTCATCGCCAGTGGCGGGATAATGAACGTCGAGGCCATGACCGGCGAGGATCTGCGCCGTCGCCGCACCGACGCTGAACCACGGCATTGGCGGCACGGCATTCCCCAACCGTTGCAGCGCCAGGCGCGCGGCCGGCTTGCTCACAACAATGACCGCGCAATAACGCTGCAACGCGTCAAACACCGCTTGTTGCTCAGCCGTGACCGCTAACGCTTGCGTCTCCAGCAACGGCAGACGGCTGCTGTATATACCGGCCTGGGACAATAAAGCCGCCAGGGCTGTCGACTCCTCGGCAGGCCGCGTCAGCAGCACTCGCCAGTCGGTCACTGCGGACCGGCCTCGCCATAGACTTTTTGCAAAATGGCACCGGCGCCTTTGTCCAGCAACTCCTCGGCAACCTGAATCCCCAAGGCCGTGGCATCTCGTTGCGGCCCACGCACCTGGGCGGTCAGCAGGGTACCGCCATCCGGATCCCCCACCAGGCCACGCAGCCACAGGTTCTCACCTTCGAGTACGGCATAGCAGGCGATGGGGACTTGGCAGCCGCCATTGAGGTGTTTGTTCAGGGCGCGCTCGGCGGTCACACGAACTTCGGTATCGGCGTGATCGAGGGGCTTGAGCAGTGCGTGGATTTCGCTGTCGACGGTCCGACATTCGATGCCGACTGCGCCCTGCCCGCCGGCGGGCAGGCTGTCTTCGACGCTGATGGCCGATGTGATGCGATCTTCGAAGCCCAAGCGGATCAAGCCGGCGGCGGCAAGAATGATCGCGTCATATTCGCCGGCATCCAGCTTGGCCAGGCGCGTATTGACGTTGCCGCGCAAAAAGCGAATCTGCAAGTCGGGCCGACGTGTCAACAACTGAGCCTGGCGACGCAGGCTGGAGGTGCCGACGATGCTGCCCAGCGGCAAGTCATCCAGGGACGCGTAGGTATTGGAAACAAAGGCATCACGCGGATCTTCGCGCTCGCAGATGCAAAAAAGGCCCAGGCCTTCAGGGAAGTCCATGGGCACGTCTTTCATCGAATGCACAGCGATGTCGGCTTCGTTTTCCAGCAGCGCAGTTTCCAGCTCCTTGACGAAAAGACCCTTGCCGCCGATTTTCGACAGGGGTGAGTCCAGCAGCTTGTCGCCGCGACTGACCATGGGCACCAGGGATACCTTGAGGCCCGGATGAGCCTGCTCAAGGCGTGCTTTGACGTATTCGGCCTGCCACAAGGCCAAGGCGCTTTTACGGGTGGCGATGCGGATTTCGCGAGAGGACATGGATCAATCCGTACTGAATAGATACGGCGGATAATAACAGCTCAGGCAAATACGCTTTGATTTGAATCAGCAAGTGCGGGGCCTCCCTGGCCACATCGCACCGGGATAAGGAAGGCAGACCGCGCCCCAGCCCTTGGGCTAAAGCTGCTGCATCATCTTGCGCACGCCGGCGACATGGCGTCGGCTGACGATCAACGCATCGCCATTGAGCCCCTTCAGGAAGAGCTGAAAGTGCCCCAGGGGTGTGCGCTGCAAGCGCTCAATACGTTCGCGGGCTACCAGCGCGTTGCGATGGATACGCACAAAACGGTCGCCGAATTCATCCTCAAGAGCCTTGAGCGGCTCATCAAGCAGCACTTCGCCGGCTTCATGGCGCAGGGTCACGTACTTGTGATCGGCAATAAAGTAGACCACCTGGTTGAGCGGGATCAGCTCGATGCCTTTGCGGGTGCGCGCACTGATGTGGCTGCGTGGCCCGTTACCACTTTGGGCCGCAGGCTGGGTCAGTGCGGCAAGTTGGGCACGGCTGGGACGCTCGGCTTTTTTCAAGGCTTTGAGCAAGGCCTCGGCGGTGACCGGCTTGACGAGAAAACTGACACCGCTGTCTTCCAGCGTCTGTGCAGAGAACTCTTCCTGGGCCGCGCACAACACCACGGCAGGTGGCGATTCGCGTTCGCTCAGGCGGGCAGCGACTTGCAGGCCATCAAAGCCCGGCATACGGATATCGAGCAGCACCACATCCGGCTTGAGGCTGTCGATCAGCGTCAACGCCTCCTCACCGCTGGTGGCACTCGGTTCAAGGACTGTATAACCCTCGAGTTCACTGACAAGACGGCTCAGTCGCTCGCGGGCTTGGGGTTCGTCATCAACGATCAGGACATTCATATTGCGCTGGATTCCTGCGTGAGTCTCGCACAAGGATAGCGTAGACAGGTGCGGTGACTTGCGTCACAGCGATCCACGCTAAGACTAGCGCGAGCGGCAAAAAGTGCCCTGAGAGCGGCACCCAAATTTACCCGGACCTGTTCAATAGCGCCCAAGACCTGCTGCCTTCGGGCATCGTCGTAGGGTTCACTGATACACAATCCGAATACCCCCCTGTTTAATGGATAGTCTGGTTATGACCGCATCACCAGACTTTGGTGCATTCACACACTAGCAGTCCAACTGTAGACGCTCACTGAGACGATATTGCTCAATCGTCAAATATCGTTTCAATAAGTACGTATCTCCAGTCTCGTCCCGGATGCGTTCGGCGGCAAGGCACTTAGCCATCTACGACACAAATAAAATTGCCGATCACCCGCGGCACCGCCTTCACGGGCAACCCTGTTATTATCGCCGGTACACCTTCATGCCTCTTTCAAGCAGATCACGAGCGAATCCATGAGCACCGACAAGACCAACCAGTCCTGGGGCGGCCGCTTCAGTGAACCCGTCGACGCCTTCGTCGCGCGCTTCACCGCCTCCGTCACCTTCGACCAGCGCCTGTACCGCCACGACATCATGGGCTCCATCGCCCATGCCACGATGCTGGCCAAGGTCGGCGTGCTGACCGACGCCGAGCGTGACAGCATCATCGACGGCCTGACCACCATCCGCGGTGAAATCGAGGCAGGCACGTTCGACTGGCGCGTCGATCTGGAAGACGTGCACATGAACATCGAGGCACGCCTGACCGATCGCATCGGCGTGACCGGCAAGAAACTGCACACCGGCCGCAGCCGTAACGATCAGGTAGCTACCGATATTCGCCTGTGGCTGCGCGATGAAATCGACCTGATCCTGGCCGAAATCACCCGCCTGCAAAAAGGTCTGCTGGAGCAGGCCGAGCGTGAATCGGACACCATCATGCCCGGCTTCACTCACTTGCAGACCGCACAGCCAGTGACCTTCGGCCACCATCTGCTGGCCTGGTTCGAAATGCTCAGTCGCGATTACGAGCGCCTGGTCGATTGCCGCAAGCGCGCCAACCGTATGCCGTTGGGCAGCGCTGCGCTGGCTGGCACCACCTACCCGATCGACCGCGAGTACACCGCACAACTGCTGGGCTTTGACGCCGTGGGCGGCAACTCCCTGGACGGCGTTTCGGACCGGGACTTCGCCATCGAATTCTGCGCCGCTGCCAGCATCGCGATGATGCACCTGTCGCGCTTCTCCGAAGAGCTGGTGCTATGGACCAGTGCCCAATTCCAGTTCATCGACCTGCCGGACCGCTTCTGCACCGGCAGCTCGATCATGCCGCAAAAGAAAAACCCTGACGTGCCTGAGTTGGTGCGCGGCAAGAGCGGCCGTGTATTCGGCGCGCTGATGGGCCTGTTGACCCTGATGAAAGGCCAACCACTGGCCTACAACAAGGACAACCAGGAAGACAAGGAACCGCTGTTCGACGCCGCGGACACCCTGCGTGATTCGCTGCGCGCCTTTGCCGACATGATCCCCGCGATCAAGCCCAAACACGCGATCATGCGTGAAGCAGCCCTGCGTGGTTTCTCCACGGCAACCGACCTGGCGGACTACTTGGTGCGCCGTGGCCTGCCGTTCCGTGACTGCCACGAAATCGTCGGCCACGCGGTGAAATACGGGGTGGACACCGGCAAGGACCTGGCGGAAATGAGCCTGGAAGAACTGCGCCAGTTCAGCGACCAGATCGAACAGGATGTGTTTGCCGTGCTGACCCTGGAAGGCTCGGTAAATGCCCGCAACCATGTGGGCGGCACTGCGCCGGCACAGGTCAAGGCAGCGGTCGTGCGCGGCAAAGAATTGCTCGCCAGCCGCTAAAACTTTGGGAGGGGGCTTGCTCCCGATGGTGGTGTATCAGCTAAGATTTTCTTACCTGATACACCACCATCGGGAGCAAGCCCCCTCCCACATTTGCTCACCTTTTGGCCGCAATCATCGCCATGAATGCAGGCATCGCCGCCTGCCTGTCCGCCTCGACCTTCTGCGCGTTGGGCATTTCATTCAGGCGCCCCAGCAAGGCCTTCGCCTGCGGCAACTGCTCCAGCAGGTCCAGCCCGAACAGCTTCTCGCCCACGCCGCACGCCAGGTTCAGGCTGTACATGAAATACAAATCCGCAATGGTGAAGTGCTCCCCAGCCACATAAGGCGCGAACTTACCGTGCCGACCTAACGTACCGATCCCAAGCAGCAGCTCGGCCCTGGATTTCTCCTTGATCGCCTCCGGCACCGTCATGCCGAAAAAAGCCTCGGCGAAACACGCTCGCGCAGGCAGTTCGATGTAGAGCTCGATTTCACGGCACAGCGCCAGCACCTGAGCCCGCTGAAAAGGGTCGGCCGGCAGCAATGAAGGGCCTTCCTGAGTGTGTTCGATGTACTCCAGAATCACGCTGGTTTCATTGATAAACCCTTGCTTGACGCCCAGCGCCGGCACTTTGCCTCGCGGGCTCACCGCCAAGGCTTCGGGTGTCTGGCCTGCATAAAAAGGCACCTCCTCGAAAGCCAGCCCTTTCTCCAGAAGTGCAAGCTTGACCATGTTGTAGTAGTTACTGACTGAAAATCCGTAGAGCTTGAGCATTGCAGATGCCTCCAGGCCGGGTGTGGGGTTGGCTGCAAGAGTTATAGTTCCAGGCGCCCGGCCTGACCAGCAGCATCACCTGCCTGAATGGCGGTAGACTGGCACCCTTTCCTTGAGGAGCCTGCCATGAGCGAGCCGACCGATATCGACAATGACGAAGAAGAATTCACCGAAACCACGCTGATCGAAGCCATCGAAAACCAGATCGAAAGCGACAACCCGCCAGCGGCCAAGGCAACGTTCAACAAACTGACCCTGGTGGGCTACGAGCGCGACGACATCCTGAATCTGATGGCTCACGTGCTGGCCTTCGAGATTGATGCCATGCTGGACGAAGACCGTGCATTCGATACCCAATGGTATGAAACAGCGCTGCGAGCATTGCCGGAGTTGCCGCCTGAAAAGGAATAACCCCAGTACGCAGCAACACGCTGGACAGTTCGGCAAAGTGCGTTCACCTTATGGCCTGCTAGCCTCTAATAAATTTTAGAAAGTCTGGAGTCCTTATGTCGTATACCCCTGAGTTGGTTGCCGAACTGGAAATCCTTGTACTCTTCCCCTTGGACAGCACCAAGGAGGGCTTGAAAGTCCATCAGACCGCCGCTCCTACCGCCATCGCCGCTGCCAAGCGCCTCCATGCGAAAGGACTGATCGATCAGCCGGACGGGGGCTACCTGACGAGCCTTGGCCGGGATGCTGCAGAGCAGGCTCAAACCCTGCTGACCATTCTGACCACTGCCAGCACCAAAGAAGCTGCCTGACACCTGATCCCGCCCATGGGGTCCGCCCGTTGCGGACTCCGAGGGCGCTGTTGTGTGGCGCAAAAATTCTGACGCCAAAAAGCCACTTCCCTCTAAAACTCCTACGCTACTGTCTGTAGACTCCTGCATGGCTGCCCACGTCGGGCCCAGCGAGCCACCGAGTTCGACATGACCCGCACCCACGAAATCCGCCCCGATCTGGACGAAGGCATCGACCGCAAGGTGCTGACCCAGTTGCGCGCGCGTTTCATGGCCCTCAATGAGGGCCGCATGGCCCGGGCTGTCGAGGGGCTGACACCACGCCAACAAGGCGTGCTGACTTTGTTGCCGCTGTTTTTCCACGTCAATCACCCACTGTTGCCGGGCTATGTCTCCAGCAGCACCCCGGCGGGGCTGTCGAATTTCGAACCTGACGCCCAGGCCCTGGCCGAAGCCCAACGCCTGACCCGCTCGTTCTCCTATAAACCGCGCCATGGCAACCCGCCCCGCCCCATCCACGGCCTGTTCCTGATGGGCAGCCTCGGCACGCTGGCCCAGGCCGATCAAAGCGATATGGACGTGTGGGTGTGCCACGCCCCCGACCTGGACGAAAGCGAACTGGCAGAGCTGCGCAAGAAGTGCCAACTGCTGGAAGCCTGGGCCTTGAGCATGGGCGCCGAGGCGCATTTTTTCCTGATCGAACCTACGCGCTTTGTCCTGGGTGAACGCGATACGCAACTAAGCTCCGACGATTGCGGTACTACCCAGCACTACCTGCTGCTGGACGAGTTCTACCGCACAGCCATCTGGCTGGCCGGGCGCACGCCGATCTGGTGGCTGGTGCCGGTCTACGAAGAAAAGCGCTACGCCGAATTTACCCACGCCCTGATTTCCAAGCGGTTTATCCGCGCCGATGAAACCCTCGACCTGGGTCACCTGGCCCATATCCCGCCGGGCGAGTTCATAGGTGCCGGGCTGTGGCAATTGTTCAAGGGCATCGAGTCCCCGTACAAATCGGTGCTCAAGCTGCTGCTGACCGAGGTCTACGCCAGCGAACATCCGCACGTGCAATGCCTGAGCCTGCGTTTTAAACGGGCGGTGTTCGCCAATCAGGTCGATCTGGATGAGCTGGACCCTTACATCATGGTCTACCGCCGCATCGAGGAGTACCTCAAGGCCCGCAACGAGCCGGATCGCCTGGAACTGGTACGACGCAGCCTGTACCTGAAGATCAACCGCAAGCTCAGCGCCGGCCAGCGCACCGCCACTTGGCAGCGACTGCTGCTGGAACGCCTGGCCCAGGAATGGGGTTGGGACCAGCGCCAACTGGCCCTGCTGGACAGTCGCAGCCAGTGGAAAGTGCGTCAGGTTGCTTCCGAGCGCCGCGCCCTGGTCAATGAACTGAACTACAGCTACCGTTTCCTCACCCAGTTCGCCCGCAGCGAACAGACTGCCAGCCTGATCAACAAACGCGACCTCAATGTACTGGGCCGGCGCCTCTATGCGGCGTTCGAACGCAAGGCCGGCAAGGTTGAGTTCATTAACCCAGGCATCGCCCCGGACCTGGCCGAAGACACCCTGACCCTGGTGCAGTCTCCCAACCGCAAGGAGCCGGGCCAGCACCATTGGGGTTTGTATAACGGCAACCTGACAGCCTTGGAATGGGAGCACTTCGCGCCGATCAAACGCAGCCGGGACCTGCTGGAAATGCTCACCTGGTGCCATCGCAACGGCGTGATCGACAGCAGTACCCGCCTGGCGCTGCACCCCGGTGTCAGCGACATGACCGAGTTCGAGTTGTTCAACCTGCTGGGCAGCCTGCAACAGACCATCGCCCTGCCCCTGGCCAGTGTCGATGAGAGCCGCTTGCTGCGCCCGGCAGTGCCCGAAGAGGTGCTGTTGCTGATCAACGTCGGGGTTGACCCGCTCAAGCATCATCGCGACCTGAATATCCTGATGACCACCGAGCGCACCGACTCCCTGAGCTACGCCGGTGTACGCGAAAACCTGGTGCTGACCCTGGACCAGGTCATGCTCAACAGCTGGAACGAGGTAATGGTCAGCCGCTACGACGGGCCCCACGCCCTGCTCGACTGCCTGCGCGACTACCTCAACCAACTACCGCCGGGGCATCTGCCACGGCTGCGGGTGCGCTGCTTCTGTCACAACCGTGCGCAGTTCATTGCCCAGCGTGTAGAAGAGGTGTTCGACACCGCACAACACCTGCTGCTTGGCCAAGGCAATCATCGTTACCTGTTGCAGGTGCAACAGCATTATCACGTCATGGAACTGACACCGGGCCAGGCCAATCATGTGTCACTGCCAACCCAGGACGCGCTGATTGCCTACCTCAGCGAGGAACTGGCCAGCTACAGCCCTTGGCACCTTGACGTCATGGCCCTGGAAGACCATGACCTGGCGCTGCTCCTGCCTATGGGCCAGGCCGACTGCGTGCAAGTGTTCTATCGAGTCAATGAACACTTCGCCCAGCTGTATGTACTCGACGAATTCAACGCGCTTTGGCAGCAGCGCTTACCGTTTCATGATGAACAAAGCTTGCTGGCACCGCTGCAACGCTTCCTGCAATCGATCCTCTATCGCCGCCAAGCGCTGTCGTCCCTGGATGCCCGACAGCCCCTGAGTGAAGTGCACACCTTGTACTATCAGTTATTGCCATCGGGCAGCAGCCGCGCGCGCGGCGTAGAGCCACGACCGGCGCCGCAAACCCCTGCCAACAAGCCGTTTTATGACGTGCAGGCAATTATCGGCAAAGGCGCGCCTGGCCAGGTAGGGATCACCCTTTACTGCAATCAGCGGGAATTTTGCGAACTGGAATTTGGCGACCAACTGTTTGCCGTGGTCGCCCGGGAGATCGTCGGGCAACGCCGGGAAACCGAACGTTACCGTTGCTACATCACTGATCTGGACTTGTCAGGACTGCTCGGTGATGTGCAAAGCCCGAGCAATTTGTACCTGCGCTACAAAGCCGAACTGGAACAGTCCCTCAATGCCGCACTGGGCCAGATTTAGAGCGAGAAAGCCCCGCCATCCTTGGGCTGGCCTTCGACACTGAGCAATTCCAGCTTGAGCGTTTTGCCACCCGGTGCAGGCCAGTCGATATGCTGGCCCACTTGCAGCCCCAGCAAAGCACTGCCTACCGGAGCCAGGATCGAGATCTTGCCTTCGTCGGCGTTCGCGTCCTTGGGGTAGACCAGCGTCAGGTGATAGTCCTTGCCACTGCTTTGCTCACGGCAATGCACGCTGGAGTTCATGGTCACGACACCCGCAGTCACTTCATCGTGACCGACCACGTCTTCGGCGCGGTCGAGTTCGGCTTGCAACGCTTCGACGCCGGGAAACTCGTCGCCCAAGCGGTCGATCAGTTGCTCAAGACGCTGCACGTCAAGACGGGTAAGAATGATGGAAGGTGCGGTCATGATTCAGGCAGACTCCTTTTTTCTGCACAAAAAAGCAAAACCCCGCCAGAAAAAGGCGGGGTTCTCACGGACCTCGATGAGTTGAGGTGTACCCGGACACTACCACAGCGTCACAAATAAACAAGATGCTGTCAGGCTTGGGCCTTGCGCTGCTCAGCTTGCGCGCAGATCACCCGGCGCCGCGCATCGTCGGCGGAGCGCCATTCACGGATGTCTTCCACGTGGCGGAAGCAGCCGAGGCAGACTTTCTGCTCGTCCAGGCGACACAAACTGATACAAGGTGACGGCACCGCCGGGCTGACATTGCTGAACAGCGGCTTGGGCGTGCGTACAGGTACAGGCTGGGTCACGGTCAGATCTCTTCGAAATCCAGCTCGGCGCCGGTATATTCCTCGACGAGGCGCGCGAGCATTTCGCCCAGCAACTCTTCACTTTTGTCGCACTGCCATTTGCCGCTTTCTTCGTCGTAGTCGAAGTGAACGCCACCGGAGCGCGCAGCCAGCCACAGCTGACGCAGCGGCTCCTGGCGACTGAAGATCAGTTGCGGGCCGCTCTCGAACTTGACGGTCAGCACACCAGCCGAGTTTTCCAGATCCACATCCAGGTCGCTGTCGTCGAAAATATCTTCCAGCTTCTCCTGGGTGGCATCCACCAGGTCGTGAAAACGGGCTTCGGTCAAACTCATTGTGGCAACCTCAAAAGTGTCTGGTTTTGCTCAAGCGGGGCACAATACGGACGCGCTTCGCCGATTGCAAAGGATACCGATTTCATAACAGATGGCAGTACGAAATATCATCAAGTAGCGTAGCCCGCTTCTTGTGCTCCTCGGCAAAGCCCCGCCGGACGGGTAGTGCGGCGCATAGGCAAGCTGCCGGGTGGTCGGTATACTCGGGCGCAATTAATGCATATTCAAGGATTTCGCCATGAAGCGCCTGATCTCTTCCCTTGCTGCGCTCGTCGCGGTCGCTTGCCTCGTTAGTGCCTGTGGCCAGAAAGGCCCGTTGTACCTGCCGGATGACAGCAAAGATCCGAATGAACAGGCGCAATCGTCGCAAAAGCCGTCAAAAGCGCATAAGCACGACACCTACTAAGGGAAACTTATGGACGCTTTTAACTACCGGGACGGCGAGCTGTTCGCGGAAGGCGTGGCGCTGTCCGCGATTGCCCAGCGCTTTGGTACCCCGACCTACGTGTACTCCCGTACGCATATCGAAGCCCAATACCGCTCGTTCACTGACGCCCTCGATGGCGTGCCGCATCTGGTGTGCTACGCGGTCAAGGCCAACTCCAACCTGGGTGTGCTGAATGTCCTGGCGCGCATGGGCGCCGGTTTCGACATCGTCTCCCGTGGCGAGCTCGAACGCGTATTGGCCGCCGGCGGCCAGGCTGAGAAAATCGTGTTCTCCGGCGTCGGCAAGACCCGCGAAGACATGCGCCGCGCCCTGGAAGTCGGCGTGCATTGCTTCAACGTCGAATCCACCGACGAGCTGGAGCGCCTGCAAGTCGTTGCCGCCGAGATGGGCGTTCGTGCGCCGATCTCCCTGCGCGTCAACCCGGATGTCGACGCCGGCACCCACCCGTACATTTCCACCGGTCTCAAAGAGAACAAGTTCGGCATCGCCATCGCCGACGCCGAAGAGGTGTACATCCGCGCCGCGCAACTGCCGAACCTGGAAGTGCTGGGTGTCGACTGCCATATCGGCTCGCAACTGACCACACTGCCACCCTTTCTGGATGCCCTTGACCGTCTGCTGGCCTTGATCGATCGTTTGGGCGAGTGCGGCATCTACCTGCAGCACATCGACCTGGGCGGCGGCGTCGGCGTACGTTATAGAGACGAAGAGCCACCGTTGATTAGCGACTATATCCAGGCCGTGCGCGAACGCATCGAAGGCCGCGACCTGACGCTGATGTTCGAGCCGGGCCGCTATATTGTCGCCAACGCCGGCGTGCTGTTGACCCAGGTCGAGTACCTCAAGCACACCGAACACAAGGACTTCGCCATCGTCGATGCGGCGATGAACGACCTGATCCGCCCGGCGCTGTACCAGGCCTGGATGGATGTCACCGCCGTGACGCCTCGCGCAAGCGAAGCACGCACCTATGACATCGTCGGCCCGATCTGCGAGACCGGCGACTTCCTGGCCAAGGATCGTCAGCTGGCCCTGGAAGAAGGTGATCTGCTGGCCGTGCATTCGGCGGGTGCCTATGGGTTTGTCATGAGTTCCAACTACAACACTCGCGGCCGTGCCGCCGAGGTGCTGGTGGACGGTGATCAAGCATTTGAAGTGCGTCGCCGCGAGACGGTAGCCCAGTTGTATGCTGGCGAAAGCCTGCTGCCGGAGTAAGCCATGCTGCTGCGTTTTACCAAGATGCACGGGCTGGGCAATGATTTCATGGTTCTGGACCTGGTCAGCCAGCACGCGCACATCCTGCCCAAACACGCCAAACAGTGGGGCGATCGTCACACCGGCATCGGTTTCGACCAGTTGCTGCTGGTGGAGGCGCCGAGCAACCCGGAGGTGGACTTCCGCTACCGGATCTTCAATTCCGACGGTTCCGAAGTGGAACAGTGCGGCAACGGTGCGCGCTGCTTTGCACGCTTTGTGCTGGACAAGCGCCTGACGGCCAAGCGCCAGATTCGCGTCGAAACCAAGGGCGGTGTGATCGAACTGGATATTCGCAGTGACGGCCAGATCAGCGTCAACATGGGCGCGCCACGCCTGGTGCCGGCGGATATTCCGTTCCAGGCCACCGAGCAGGCCCTCAGTTACCCGTTGGACGTGGATGGCAAAACCGTGGATATCGCCGCCGTGTCCATGGGCAACCCCCATGCGGTGCTGCGGGTCAACGACATCAATAACGCCCCGGTGCACGAACTGGGGCCGAAGATCGAACATCACCCGCGCTTTCCAGCGCGGGTCAATGTGGGCTTCCTGCAGGTGATCGACCGTACCCGCGCGCAATTGCGCGTTTGGGAACGCGGCGCCGGCGAAACCCAGGCTTGCGGTACCGGCGCTTGTGCCGCTGCCGTAGCCGCGATCAGCCAGGGGTGGATGGATTCGCCGCTGCTGATCGACCTGCCCGGTGGACGCTTGTCCATCGAATGGGCAGGCCCTGGCCACCCGGTGATGATGACCGGGCCGGCCTCGCGTGTATACGAAGGACAGGTCCGTCTATGAGTGAGCCAAGCCAATGACCGATAAGCCTCAAGTACCCGCACACGCTACCCCGAGTGAAAGCCTGGAGGCCGCTGCTGTCGCGGCGTACCTTGAGGCTAATCCGGACTTCTTCGTCGAGCATGAAGAACTGCTGCCGGCCTTGCGCATTCCCCACCAGCGCGGCGATACCGTGTCGCTGGTGGAACGACAGATGAAGATCCTGCGCGAGCGCAATATTGAAATGCGCCATCGGCTTTCCCACCTGATGGACGTGGCCCGCGACAACGACCGCTTGTTCGACAAGACCCGCCGCCTGATCCTGACCCTGATGGACGCCGCCAGCCTGGAAGAAACGGTGATCGCCGTGGAAGACAGCCTGCGCGAGGACTTCCAGGTGCCCTTTGTCAGCCTGATCCTGTTCAGCGACAACCCGATGCCGGTGGGTCGCTGGGTCACAGGTGGTGAAGCACAGACAGCCATCGGCGGCTTGCTGTCCGAAGGCAAGACTGTCAGCGGCACCTTGCGTGAACATGAACTGGACTTCCTGTTTGGCGCCGAGCAGCGCAAGCAGATCGGTTCTACCGCCGTCATCGCCGTCAGCCATCAAGGCTTGCACGGCGTGCTGGCCATCGCCAGCCGTGACCCTGCGCACTACAAAAGTTCGGTGGGCACGCTGTTCCTGACCTACATCGCCGAAGTACTGGGCCGCGTCCTGCCGCGCCACACCACCACACTGCGCGCGGTGCGCTGACCATGGAGCGGCAACTGGACGCCTACTGCGCTCACCTGCGCAATGAGCGCCAGGTGTCGCCCCACACCCTTGAAGCCTATCGGCGGGACTTGAACAAGGTCCTGGCCTATTGTGAGAAACAGCACGTCAGTAGCTGGAAAGCCCTGGATATTCAGGCCCTGCGCAGCCTGATCGCCCGGTTGCACCAGCAAGGCCAGTCCTCGCGCAGCCTGTCTCGCCTGCTGTCGGCAGTGCGCGGCCTCTATCACTATCTCAATCGCGAAGGCTTGTGCGATCACGACCCGGCCAATGGCCTGTCCCCGCCCAAAGGCGAGCGGCGCCTGCCCAAGACCCTGGATACCGATCGTGCCTTGCAGCTGCTCGATGGTGCGGTAGAGGATGACTTCCTGGCCCATCGCGACCAGGCAATCCTTGAGCTGTTCTATTCTTCGGGCCTGCGCCTGTCGGAGCTGACAAGCCTGAACCTCGATCAGTTGGACCTCGCCGATGGTCTGATACAAGTGCTCGGCAAAGGCAGCAAGACCCGCGTACTGCCGGTGGGCAGAAAAGCCCGCGAAGCCTTGCAGCTATGGCTGCCACTGCGCCTTTTGACCAACCCGGCGGACGATGCGGTGTTCGTCAGCCAGCAAGGCCGACGCCTGGGGCCCCGAGCGATCCAGCTTCGGGTCAAGGCCGCCGGCGAGCGGGAGCTGGGGCAGAATCTGCACCCGCACATGCTGCGCCATTCCTTCGCCAGCCACCTGCTGGAGTCCTCCCAGGATCTGCGCGCCGTACAGGAACTGCTCGGCCACGCCGATATCAAGACCACTCAGATCTATACACACCTGGACTTCCAGCACCTGGCAACGGTGTACGACAGCGCCCATCCCCGGGCCAAACGCATCAAAGGCAGCGACTCATGAGTATCAAGCTGATCACCTTCGACCTGGACGACACCCTCTGGGACAACGTACCCGTCATCATCAGCGCCGAAGCGTCGATGCGCGAATGGCTGGCGCTCAACGCCTCCAAGGTCGGGGACCTACCCCTGGAGCATTTCGCCAGCCTGCGCCAGCAAGTATTGCAGCGTCATCCCGAGCTCAAGCACCGCATCAGCATCCTGCGCCATCGGGTGTTGATGCTGGCATTCGAAGAGGCCGGCTATCCCCAGCCTGAAGCGTCGCAAATGGCGGATGTGTGCTTCGAAGCGTTCATCCATGCACGTCACCAGCTCACCGTGTTCCCGGAAGCCGAGCCGATGCTCAAGGCGCTGCGCCAGCACTTCCTGCTGGGGGTGATCACCAATGGCAATGCCGATGTGCAGCGCGTTGGCCTGGCGGAGTACTTCCATTTTGCCTTGCGCGCTGAAGATATCGGCATCGCCAAGCCGGACGCGCGGCTGTTTGACGAAGCGTTGCAGCGTGGCGGGGTGGACGCCAGTGCGGCCGTGCATGTGGGCGATCACCCTGGGGATGATATCGCCGGGGCACAGCAGGCCGGGTTGCGGGCGGTGTGGTTTAACCCGACGGGCAAAGTGTGGGATGCGCCAAAGCGCCCGGATGCAGAGATTCGTAGCCTGACAGCACTACCGGAGTTGCTCCTCAGCTGGCAGTAACACTAGAGATCCAACTGTGGGAGGGGGCTTGCTCCCGATTGCGGTGTATCAGGTACCCAATGTACTGGCTGACACACTGCAATCGGGAGCAAGCCCCCTCCCACATTTAGAACACCACAAGGCTCGGATAAATCATCAGGCATGAAAAAGCCCGCAGCGACGGCGGGCTTTTTCTTACAAGCAGGAGGCAGACCTTAGATAGGTCGGCTGCCGTACTTGTTATCCGGCTTCTTCGGTGGGTCTGCAACCACGTTAGCCTCGACTTCGACCACTTTGCCGCCTTTAGCGAGGAACTCTTCCATCGCACGGGCCAGGGCATCGCGCTCTTTGTTCTTGGCTTCAACGCTTGGCAGCTCGTCTACCGAAACAGCAGCCTTGGCTTTGCCTTTGGCTTTGGGAGCCGCGTCATCGGCACCGCCATCCTCGGCATCGTCAGCAACGTCTTCCGCCGCTACTTCAAGACCTTCTTCGGTGTCGTCTTCATCACCTACTTCGAGGTCGTCTTGTTCCAGATCATCGTCGCTCATGTTCTACCTCATGACTTGCGAAAAGCAGATTAGTTATAGCCCAGCTTCACCCTCTGTCGAGGTCGCCGGAAAAAAATCAACATCCACCGGATTTCCAGTGGCTTAT
Organism: Pseudomonas sp. W15Feb34; assembly: GCF_023127765.1. NCBI lineage: Bacteria > Pseudomonadati > Pseudomonadota > Gammaproteobacteria > Pseudomonadales > Pseudomonadaceae > Pseudomonas > Pseudomonas sp. W15Feb34. The sequence continues at coordinate 327,838 of NZ_SPKN01000003.1, read as the reverse complement.
GCCTCTTCACCGTGCAAGGTGGCGAGGACTTTACGAGCACCGCCATGATCACGGTGCTCGCCCAGATAAACACCTTGCCAGGTCCCCATCGCCAAGCGGCCGGCCTTGACCGGCAAACTCAGCTGGCAACCCAGCAGACTGGCCTTGAAGTGCGCCGGCAGATCATCCGGACCTTCGTCGTTGTGTTCAAACCCTGCGCGGCCCTGTGGCACCAGCAGGTTGAAAAAACGCTCGAAGTCACGGCGAACCGCCGGGTCGGCATTCTCGTTGACGGTCAACGAGGCCGAGGTGTGCTGCAGCCACAAATGCAACAGGCCCACACGGCAAGCCTTCAATTCAGGCAAGCCGGCAAGCAACTCGTCCGTTACCAGATGAAAGCCCCGGGGCTTGGCCCGCAGGGTAATCAGGGTCTGTTGCCACATACAGTTCTCCGCCCATCGGCGCGCATTCTAGCGCGCTCTGGGAAAAAACAAAGTGCCGAATACGCCTTCATGCCTGTAAGACATTTGCACTCTGAAAAGTGCCGTGTGGATCCCATCACAAAGTTGATAAAAAACCCATACACCTTTAGCCAAAGACAAACACCAGACAAAAAAATGCCCGGCAAGCCGGGCATGTTTTTTTCGCGTACTTACAAGTTGTAGCCGCGCTCGTTGTGTTGCGCCAGGTCGAGGCCCACAGCCTCTTCTTCCTCAGTGACACGCAGGCCCATGACCATGTCCAGCACCTTGAGGATGACGAAGGTCACGATGGCTGTATAGATCACAGTGAAGCCTACGCCTTTGCACTGGATCCAGACCTGGGCAGCGATATCGGTCACGGTGCCGAAACCGCCCAGTGCCGGGGCTGCAAACACACCGGTGAGGATCGCACCGACGATACCGCCGATACCGTGCACACCGAAGGCGTCCAGGGAGTCGTCGTAGCCCAGCTTGCGCTTGAGGCTGGTGGCGCAGAAGAAGCACACCACACCGGCAACCAGCCCGATCACCAGAGCACCCATCGGGCCCACGGTGCCAGCGGCTGGCGTCACGGCGACCAGGCCGGCCACCACACCTGAGGCAATGCCCAGTGCACTTGGCTTGCCGTGAGTGATCCACTCGGCGAACATCCAGCCCAGCGCCGCAGCAGCCGTGGCAATCTGGGTCACCAGCATCGCCATGCCCGCCGTGCCGTTGGCCGCCGCAGCGGAGCCGGCGTTGAAGCCAAACCAGCCGATCCACAGCATGGCCGCGCCGATCAAGGTATAACCCAGGTTGTGCGGTGCCATTGGTGTAGTCGGGAAGCCTTTACGCTTGCCCAGCACGATGCACGCCACCAGGCCCGCCACACCCGCGTTGATGTGCACGACGGTGCCGCCGGCGAAGTCCAGCACGCCCCAGTCCCACATCAGGCCACCGTTGCCGCTCCAGACCATGTGCGCGATCGGCGCGTAGACCAGGGTGAACCAGATAGCCATGAAGATCAGCATCGCGGAGAACTTCATGCGCTCTGCGAAGGCACCGACGATCAGCGCCGGGGTGATGATGGCGAAGGTCATCTGGAAGGTGATGAACACGGCTTCCGGAAACAGCGCCGCAGGCCCGGTGATGCTGGCCGGGGTGACACCCGCCAGGAACGCCTTGCCCAGGCCGCCGAAGAAGGAGTTGAAGTTGACCACACCCTGTTCCATACCGGTGGTATCAAACGCGATGCTGTAGCCGTAGACGACCCACAGGATGCTGATCAAGCCGGTGATGGCAAAGCACTGCATCATCACTGACAGAATATTCTTGGAGCGGACCATGCCGCCGTAGAACAGCGCCAGGCCAGGGATGGTCATGAACAGCACCAAAGCGGTGGCGGTCAGCATCCAGGCGGTGTCGCCGGAGTTGAGGACTGGAGCAGCCACTTCGTCTGCCGCCATGGCCAGGCTTGGCATTACGATGGACAGCAGGGCTCCGAGCCCTGCGAATTTACGCAGAGTCATAGTGTTTTCTCCTGGGGCGTTGGGGTTTGGCGGCTTAGATTGCGTCGGTATCGGTTTCGCCGGTACGGATGCGAATAGCCTGTTCCAGATTGACCACGAAGATCTTGCCGTCACCGATCTTGCCGGTGTTGGCCGCCTTGGTTATCGCCTCGATAACCCGGTCAAGATCCTTGTCGTCAATGGCGACATCAATCTTCACCTTCGGCAGGAAATCGACTACGTATTCCGCGCCACGATACAGCTCGGTATGACCCTTCTGCCGACCGAAGCCCTTGACCTCAGTAACGGTAATGCCCTGCACGCCGATCTCGGACAGTGACTCGCGTACATCGTCCAACTTGAACGGCTTGATGATGGCAGTGACTAGCTTCATGAAAACTCTCTCCCGAATTGGTGGACTTGCCCCAGGAAAACAAACCCGTCTCAAGTCTAAGCGCAGTGCCTGGCTTTGTAACGCATCGTCGCCTCGGCATTTGCCGTTGCGACGCCAGCGATCCACTGGTGACGAAACCTGTACCCCTGATCCGTCGGCGCACTGCATTCGTCACAGCGACTGCATCAGTGCATGGGTCATGATCGTCTAAGCAGAAACCTTGCCAGCTCCGTAAAAACCACTGAAATCAGTCCCTTGCTCACTTGTGCCCACCCACGGGGCGTGCGTGTGGCCGCAATGCGCATCAAAACGGTGCGCAGCCGCCCGCTTTGATGCGCGAAAACCGTGCGCAACGCGGCATGAAAAAGACTATAGACGCTGCGTGATACACTGCTGGCCAACTGTTTTCCGGAATGTTTCCCATGCTCGCGCCCAAAGACCTCCTCGACGCCCTGAGCGGCCACGCCTCTCGCCTGTTCAGCGGCGACACCCCGCTGCCCCGCAATGAAATCGAAAGCCAGTTCAAGGCATTGCTGCAAAGTGGTTTCAGCAAGCTCGACCTGGTCAGCCGGGAAGAGTTTGACAGCCAGATGGTGGTGCTGGCCCGCACGCGTGCGCGGTTGGAGAGCCTGGAGGCGAAGGTGGCTGAACTTGAAGCACGGTTGGCGCCATCCTCTGCTGAATAAACACGGTTAGTGTGGGAGCTGTCTTGCCTGCGATGGCGGTGCATCAGCGGATGATTCTTTGCTGACATACCGCTATCGCAGGCAAGCCAGCTCCCACATTTGTTTTGCATTGCCGCCCGGATACGTTCTGTAAAATCTCCCTCGCCCCGCTCCGTCCCACCTCGTCTACCCTTGAAAAACCCGCAGGAAGCGGCCCACCCATTCAAGGAACGAGCATGTCCCTCGCTATCGTGCACAGCCGCGCCCAGGTCGGCGTTGAAGCCCCCGCCGTCACCGTTGAAGTGCATATGGCCAATGGCTTGCCATCGCTGACGCTGGTGGGCCTGCCGGAAACTGCAGTGAAGGAAAGCAAGGATCGCGTTCGCAGCGCCATTCTCAACTCGGCGCTGCAATACCCGGCCCGGCGCATCACCCTCAATCTCGCGCCCGCCGACCTGCCCAAGGACGGCGGGCGCTTTGATCTGGCGATTGCCCTGGGGATCCTGGCGGCCAGTGTGCAAGTGCCGGCCTTGATGCTTGATGACGTGGAGTGCCTTGGTGAGTTGGCGTTATCGGGCGAGGTACGGGCGGTGAAGGGTGTGTTGCCGGCCGCGCTTGCGGCGCGCAAGGCCGGGCGCACCGTGATAGTGCCCAGGGCCAATGCCGAGGAAGCCTGCCTGGCGTCGGGGCTCAAAGTGATTGCGGTGGACCACCTGCTGCAAGTGGTGGCGCACCTTAATGGGCATGTGCCGATTGAGCCCTACAGGTCCGACGGCTTGCTGTACTTGAACAAGCCTTACCCGGACCTGAGTGAAGTGCAGGGCCAACTGGCAGCCAAGCGCGCCTTGCTGATTGCGGCGGCCGGCGCACATAACCTGCTGTTCAGCGGGCCACCCGGTACCGGCAAAACCCTGTTGGCCAGCCGCCTGCCGGGCTTGCTGCCACCGCTGAGCGAGCAGGAGGCGCTGGAAGTGGCCGCGATCCAATCCGTGGTCAGCCTGGCCCCCCTGAGCCATTGGCCCAATCGCCCGTTTCGCCAGCCGCACCACTCGGCATCCGGCCCGGCGCTGGTGGGTGGCGGCTCGAAGCCGCAGCCGGGGGAAATCACCCTGGCCCATCACGGCGTGCTGTTTCTGGATGAGCTGCCGGAATTTGATCGCAAGGTACTGGAGGTGCTGCGCGAGCCATTGGAGTCGGGGCATATCGTGATCTCCCGAGCCAGGGACCGGGTGAGTTTCCCGGCACGCTTCCAATTGGTCGCGGCCATGAACCCCTGCCCGTGCGGCTACATGGGCGAACCCAGCGGGCGTTGTCGGTGCACGCCGGAACAGATACAACGCTATCGCAACAAGCTATCCGGGCCGCTGCTGGACCGGATTGATTTGCACCTGACAGTCGCGCGGGAGGTCACTGCGCTGAGCCCCTCCCAACAGGCCGGTGACACCACCGCGCAAGCGTCCGCCCAGGTGGCGCAAGCCCGTGAACGCCAGCACCAGCGCCAGGGTTGTGCCAATGCATTCCTCGATCTGCCACGGCTACGCGAACACTGCCAGTTGACCAAAGCCGATGAAAGCTGGCTGGAAAGCGCGTGCGAACGACTGACATTATCGCTGCGTGCAGCCCATCGGTTGCTCAAGGTGGCTCGCACCCTGGCGGACCTTGAGCAAGTGGAAGGCATCGCCCGCCATCATTTGGCGGAGGCGTTGCAGTACCGACCAGCCGCTCATGGCTAGCACTTGTCAGGCAAAATCCAGCAGCAGCCTCGCCACTTCCAGCACCTCTTCCAGCACCGCTTCTGCCGACTCTGCGGAAGGCTTGAGCATCAGGTCATCGGCATAGCCCATCGCCAGGGCGAAGATCTGCCGTGCAGCGCGCTGACACGACTCGCAGCGAAAGACGCCATCGGCAACGCCCCGCTCGATCACTTCGGCAAGCATGCCTTGCCACTGGGCGTTGATCACCAGGTAAGCCTGGGCCATTTGCGGGTCGTGCATGGCTTCGTCCCAGGCGTCGAGCCACAGCGCCCAAGCGGCGTCAGCGGTACTGGGCAGGCAGTCGCGCAAGAACCCCATTAGCGCCTCCAGCGGTGGAGCATCGGCCAACGGCTCGCGCACTTCATCCAATTGCTCATTGGCAAAGCGCACAAAAGCTTCGCGACGCAGTTCATTCCAGTCACTGAAATAGTGATAGACGTGACTGCGTGACAGCCCGGCATGTTCGGCCAAGTCACGGGTGGACACCGCGGCAAAGCCCTTGCTGCGAAACAGCTCAAGAGCGGCGGCGATGATCTGGTCTTTACGGTCGATACGCGACATGGGCAATTCCTTCGGGCGCCGGTAGATGAGCGGCGCTTGCTTTTTGAGCGATCGCTCAAGGATACTTGAGCAGTCGCTCAATAATAGCGTCTATCACTCCTTTGGTGCACCCATGACATCCGTCACCCCCCAAATTCTGATCGAAGAAAGCCAGAAAATCGGCCAGCAGTCCGCCAGCCAGACACTCAAGGCTATTGCCAAAGCCTATCCCGGCAAGCTGTCTTGCACCTTGTCGCTGGTGGCGCTGGAGAACGCACTGTTGTTGGCCTATCCGCTGTTTGCCGGGTTCGCGGTGGATTCGATTATCCGCGGCGACGCCACCAGTGCGTTGTTCTATGCCGCCGTGGTCATGGCGTTCTGGGTGGTCGGGGCGGCACGGCGAGCGCTGGATACACGCACGTTCACGCGCATTTACGCCGACCTTGCGGTGCCAGTCATCCTCAACCAGCGCCAACAGAACCACAGCACCTCGAAATCAGCGGCACGGGTGGTGCTGGCACGGGAATTTGTCGACTTCTTTGAAAAGCACGTGCCAATCATCGCCACGGCGTTGGTGTCGATTGTGGGCGCGGCGGTAATGTTGATCGTGATTGAGCCATGGGTAGGCATGGCCTGTCTGGCCGCGCTGCTGCTGTGCATGACCTTGTTGCCACGCTTTGCACAGCGCAATCAGGAACTACACGAGCGCCTGAATAACCGCCTGGAGAAAGAAATCGGCCTGGTCGAAAAGGTCGGCGCGCCGACCCTGCGACGTCACTACCAGGTGCTGTCGCGCCTGCGCATCTGGCTTTCAGACCGCGAGGCTGCGGCGTACCTGTTTCTCGGTACGCTCGCGGCTTTGCTGTTTGTGGTCGCGATCAGCCAGTTGGCCTTGTCCCCAGGGGTCAAGGCCGGCCACATCTACGCGGTGATGACTTACCTGTGGACCTTCGTGACCAGCATGGATGAAGCGCCAGGTATGGTCGACCAACTGGCGCGGCTCAAGGACATCGGCAAGCGCGTAGACCCAGGGTTGGGCGACCACTAAGCCTCAACGAAACCGGTCCACCTCCTGACGCAAGCCTGCCGCCAAGGTTTCCAGTTCCTTGGCGGTGACTGCCAGGTTCGACACCACTTCGCGCTGCTCGCTGTTGGCCAGGGCAATGCTCTGCAAGTTACTGCTGAGCAGGGTTGCGGTGCTGCTCTGCTCCTGGGTGGCGGTGGTGATCGCAGCGAATTGCTGGCCGGCCGAGCGGCTTTGCTCATCGATACGCGCCAGGGCCGAGGCGACGTCGGCGTTGCGCGACAGGCCGTCCTGCATCAATACCTTGCCGTGTTCCATGGTGCTGATGGCGTTGCCGGTTTCCTGCTGGATGCTCTGGATCATCGCCGAAATTTCATCGGTGGCCTGGCGGGTGCGCGAGGCCAGGTTGCGCACTTCGTCGGCGACCACGGCAAAACCGCGGCCTTGCTCACCGGCGCGGGCGGCTTCGATGGCGGCGTTGAGCGCCAGCAGGTTGGTCTGTTCGGCGATGGAGGTAATCACACCGACGATCCCGCCGATTTCCTGGGAGCGCTGGCCCAAGGTGTTGATCACCGTGGCTGTGCTGTTCAGGGCAGTGGCAATATGCTCCAGCGACGATGACGCCTCTTGCATCGAGGTGCGGCCGATCCGGGTCTGCTGGGCATTCTCTTGCGCCAGGCGCTCGGTGTTGCCCATGTTGTCGGCGATGTTCAACGAGGTAGCGCTGAACTCTTCCACCGCGCCGGCCATACTGGTGATCTCGCCGGACTGTTGCTCCATGCCTTCGTAGGCGCCACCGGATAGCCCCGACAGCGCCTGGGCGCGGCTGTTGACCTGTTCGGCAGCACTGCGGATATGCGAAACCATGGTCGACAGCGCCTCACCCATCTGATTGAAGCTGCGCGCCAACTGCCCGATTTCGTCATGGCTGGACACGTTAAGGCGTGCGCTCAAGTCGCCTGCGCCCAGAGCTTGCGCCTGGCGTACCAAATCACTCAATGGCGCCAGCTTGCTGCGCAACAGCCACACCGTGGCGCCCACTGCCAGCAACATCGCCAGCACGCTGCCGATCACCAGGCGAATCCCGACTTCCCACGTCACGGCGCGTATTTCCGCCTTGGGCATACTCGCCACCACCGCCCAGGGGCCGCCTTCGAACGGCACCGAAACGCTGTAGAAATCTTCGTTATTATCGCTCCAGAAACGCCCTGCCCCCGGCGTCTTTGCCAGGTCGAGCATCACGGCAATGGCCTGGTCCGGCGCCTGCACGCCGGCTGGCGGCACCAGCCAATGCTTCTGCTCATCCAGCAGCGCCAGGGAGCCGGTCTGGCCGAGGCGGAAGCGCTTGAGGTTTTCAAACTGGGCGTTCTGCGCGTCGGTGTAATCGAAGCCGATAAACAGCACGGCGATGACCTTGCCGTTGCTGTCACGTACCGGGCTGTACTGGGTCATGTAGGAACGGTCGAACAATACCGCACGGCCGATATAGGTCTGGCCATCGGCAACACGCTGGTAAGCCGCGCCCTGCCGGTCAAGCACGGTACCGATGGCACGATTGCCGTCCTGCTTGGTCAGGGAAGTGCTCACGCGGATAAAGTCGTCGCCGCTGCGCACGAATACGGTGGCCACACCGCCGGACATTTGCTTGAACTCATCCACTTCTTCGAAATTGTTGTTCAGCACCTCATTACCCAGGTACAGGCTCGGCGTCTGTACACCGGCCACGGCCACGGGTTGGTCGGCACGCACACTCAGGCCGGCGCCGAAGCGTTTTTCAAACAGCCCGCTCAAACGCTGGGTACTCTCGCGCAAGGTGCTGTGGAAGGTATTGAGTTGGTCGGCGAGCAAACGCGCCTCGCTGGCCAGGTGCTCCTCACGGGTGTCGAGGTTGGCGGAGTCAAGGGAACGCAGGGCAAACACAGTGCTGCCGCTGATAACGACAGCCAGAATCACTGCAAGGGCGAGACCTAACTGGGAGGCAATCCGGGCACGAGGTTGAGACATGACAGCTCCTGGCCGAGGCCAGGATCATCCTGATCTCATAGCGCTGCTCGGCAAATTATCTAGTGGGAAACGTTGGTGCACGATGGTTCCAACACACCTTCTTCGGCGGCGCTTGGTAATACTTGAGCGAATCACAGGGGTATCCCGCAAACGATTGCATCAAACGCCGGCCCCTACTCAATTCAGACGTTCAACCTGAGGCAACTCCATCGCTTTGACTTCACCTTGAAGAAACTCCGCCAGCCGTCGCAAGCGTTCACCCCCGGGACGGGTTTTCGGCCACACCAGGTAGTAACTTTCCCCACTGGCGACCGCCCTGGGCCACGGCAGGCTCAGGCGTCCCTGGGCGACATCTTCGGCCACCATCAACAAATCGCCCATGGACACGCCATAACCACGCGCCGCCGCGATCATGCCCAACTCAAGGGTATCGAACACCTGCCCGCCCTTGAGAGACACCCGGGACGACAACCCCATGCGCTCCAGCCAGTTGCGCCAGTCGCGACGATCAGGCGTGGGATGCAACAACTCGGCACTCGCCAGGCGGGCAGCGTCCCAAGGCCCATCATCCAGCAGGTTCGGCGCGCCCACGGGGATCAGCAATTCGGGGAACAGGTAACTGGCCTCCCAGTCCGCCGGAAAACGCCCATCGCTCAACAACACCGCACAGTCGAAGGGTTCCTGGTTGAAGTCCACTTCATCCACGCTCATCCACGCACTGGTCAGTTGCACCTCATTGCCTGGCTGCAAGGCGCGGAAGCGACTCAGGCGCGCCAATAGCCAGCGCATGGTCAAGGTGGACGGTGCCTTCATGCGCAGAATGTCATCTTCAGTATTCAAGGTATGACAGGCGCGCTCCAACGCAGCGAAGCCTTCGCGCACGCCGGGCAGCAACAGGCGCGCGGCTTCGGTGAGCTGCAGATTGCGACCGCTGCGCTGGAAAAGGCGGCAGGCGAAATGCTCCTCGAGGGTGCGGATATGCCGGCTGACCGCACTTTGGGTGATGGACAGTTCCTGCGCCGCACGGGTGAAGGAGTTGTGCCGGGAAGCGGCTTCAAATGCACGCAGGGCATACAGCGGAGGAAGACGACGAGACATTGGGAAAGCTCCGACGGCGCAATATCGGCACCCTATCAGAATCAACCAGGCATGAGTTTTAATCATGTGAACGATCGCTTTTATCCTTTTGTGCAAAGCGCCCAAAGCGCCGAGAATCAATCTCCCCCCATTTCCTGACTATTTGAGTGTGATGATCATGCAACATCCGGCACGTACCGAACTCTGGGCCATTCTGCGGCTGTCGGGGCCGTTGATTGCCTCACAGTTGGCGCACATGCTGATGGTGCTGACCGACACCCTGATGATGGCGCGCCTGAGCCCCGAAGCCCTGGCCGGCGGCGGCCTGGGCGCGGCGAGCTATTCGTTCGTGGCGATCTTCTGCATCGGCGTGATTGCCGCGGTGGGCACCCTGGTCGCCATTCGTCACGGCGCAGACGATATCGACGGCGCCACGCGCCTCACCCAGGCCGGGCTGTGGCTGGCGTGGTTGATGGCCTTGGCAGCGGCGCTGCTGCTATGGAACTTGAAGCCGGTGCTGCTGATGTTCGGCCAGACCGAAACCAACGTACAAGCGGCGGGGCAATTCCTCACCATCCTGCCTTTCGCCCTGCCCGGCTATCTGACTTTCATGGCGCTGCGCGGCTTTACCAGCGCGATCGGCAAGGCGACGCCGGTGATGGTGATCAGCCTGTGCGGCACCGTGGTCAACTACCTGCTCAATCACGCCTTGATCGAAGGCATGTTCGGCCTGCCGAAACTGGGCCTGATGGGCATTGGCCTGGTGACCGCCATCGTCGCCAACGGCATGGCGCTGGCATTGATGTGGTACATCCGCAGCAACCGCGCCTACGCCGCCTACCCGCTGGGTACTGGACTGCTGCGCTTGAATACCCACTACCTGCGCGAGCTGTGGCGCCTGGGCCTGCCGATCGGCGGCACCTATGCAGTAGAGGTCGGGCTGTTTGCCTTTGCGGCGTTGTGCATGGGCACCATGGGCAGTACCCAGTTGGCCGCGCATCAGATTGCCCTGCAAATTGTCTCGGTGGCGTTCATGGTACCGGCGGGGATGTCCTACGCGGTGACCATGCGCATCGGCCAGCATTACGGCGCCGGGCAGTTGTTGCAGGCACGCATGGCCGGTCGGGTCGGCATAGGCTTTGGTGCCATGGTAATGCTGGGATTTGCCGTAGTGTTGTGGCTGTTTTCCGACCCGTTGATCGGGCTGTTCCTCGACCATGACAACCCGGCGTTCCATGACGTCATCGTTCTGGCCGTCAGCCTGCTGGCCGTCGCCGCGTGGTTTGAATTGTTCGACGGTGTGCAGACCATTGCCATGGGCTGTATCCGTGGTTTGAAGGACGCCAAGACCACCTTCCTGGTCGGCCTGGGTTGCTACTGGCTGATCGGTGCGCCCTCGGCCTGGCTGATGGCGTTCACTTTAGGCTGGGGGCCCACCGGGGTATGGTGGGGCTTGGCGCTGGGACTGGCGTGCGCGGCGGTGAGCCTGACATGGGCGTTTGAGGCGAAGATGAAGCGGATGATCCGGCAGGAGCCTGAAATGCAGCCTGCCTTTCAGGCCGCACCGACAGAATAAAGCCCTGCTCGGTCAGAACTGTGGGAGGGGGCTTGCTCCCGATTGCTGAGTGTCAGTCACTGCATTTGCTGACTGACGCACCGCTATCGGGAGCAAGCCCCCTCCCACAGTTTTAATTGTATTTGCACGTCTGGATCGCTCAGCCCAACAGCGCCTGCTGGCTTTGCCCAAACATCAGGTACTCCACCAGTTCCGCCAACGGCAACGGCTTGCTGATCAGGTACCCCTGGGCCTGGTCACAACCGAACAACCGCAACAGCTCAAGCTGCTCGGGTGTCTCCACGCCTTCGGCCACCACTTCCAGGTTGAGGTTGTGGGCCAGGTTGATCATCGCGTGTACCAATTTGCGGTTTTCTTCGCGCTCTTCCATGCCGCCGACAAAACTTTTGTCGATCTTCAACAAAGCGATCGGCAGGCTGTTGAGGTGCACGAATGACGAAAACCCGGTGCCGAAGTCATCCAGGGAGAACCGCACGCCGAGGCGGCCCAGGGCGTCCATGGTCTGCTTGACCAGATCGCTGCGGCGCATCACCGCGGTTTCAGTCAATTCGAACTCCAGCCATTGCGCTTCCACGCCACGCTCGGCAATCAGCCGACTGAGTGTGGAGAGCAATTGGCTGTCCTGGAACTGGCGAAACGACAGGTTGACGGCCATGTGCAGCGGCGGCAGGCCGCGTTCGCGCAGGTCTTGCATGTCGCGCAGGGCCCGGGAAATCACCCAGTAGCCCAAAGGCACGATCAGGCCACTCTGCTCGGCCAGCGGCACGAATTCGCTGGGTGGCAACAAGCCGCGCTCACCGTGGCGCCAGCGCACCAGGGCTTCGAGGCCGACGATATGACCGTCGTCCAAGTCCAGGCGCGGCTGGTAATGCAGCTCCAGCTCATCGCGGCGCAAAGCCCGGCGCAGTTCACTTTCCAGGTCGGCCAGGCTGCGAGCGTTGCGGTTGATGCGTTCATTGAAGATGTGAAAGGTGCAGCCCTGGGTGCTTTTGGCCTGCTGCATGGCGATATGGGCGTGCCACATCAACGGGTCAGCGCCGGCGCGGGCGCGCGCATGTGCCACGCCCAGGCTGCAGCCGATCAACAAGCTTTCGCCATCGACCCAGTAAGGCTCGGCCATCACTTCGGTGATGCGCTCGGCCATCCACTCGGCACGCTGGGGCGCGCGACGGGTGTCGATCAGCAAGGCAAATTCATCGCTGCCCAGCCGCGCCAGCTGGTCCCCGGCTTCGAGCTGGCTCTTGAGCCGCGACACCACTTGCAGGATCAACCGATCGCCGGCCTGGTGGCCGAGGGCGTCGTTGGCATGACGGAAGTTGTCCAGGTCCAGATGGCCCAGAGCCAGGCCGCGGCCTTCGTTGTCCGCCAGCCGCGCCGCCAGCAGTGTCTGGAAGCCCTGGCGGTTGGCGATACCGGTGAGCGGGTCCTGCTCGGCCAAGCGCTGCAAGGTGTTCTCCAGAACGCCGCGCTCGCGCACATGGCGCAAGCAGCGGCGCAATGTTTCAGGGTCCAGCCCATTCAGGATCAACCAGTCGCTGACACCGAGCGGCGACACCAGCGGCTCCTGCTCCAACAGCAATACACACGGCAAGCTGCAGCGGCCAGGACCGGGCTGCAGGCTGGGTGTGGTCAATAGCACGGCGCCCTGATCGTCATCGAACAGACGACTCACCGAGTCCCAGTTGGGTGCACTGATCAGCACAGCCCCTTCGCCCATCGGCACCAGGCACTCGCGCAACAACGCTGCCCATGCAGGCTCTTCGGCCAGCAGCAGCAAACGCAAGGGTTCGACAGGCGTAGACAAGCTAACTCCCTAGACTCTGCTAAATTTCGTGAGCGATGGCATTATGACGTGCGGCCTGGCAATGATAAATGCGTGACAAATGATAGGTGTTATCAAACACGCAGACTGTGAAAAATAGTCTGAGTATTCCCCACATCCTGCGGCAAAGTAGCAAAACCGGCAAATTTAGATCGAGTGGTACGTCACACCGTCGTTCTAAGGCAGCAGAATCTTGCCAGCCTGTTAAAATGCCCGCCCTTTTGAACAACGACTCCTAAAACTCCGTATGTCCCGACTCAATCCCCGGCAGCAAGAAGCCGTGAACTACGTCGGCGGCCCTCTATTGGTGCTCGCCGGCGCCGGCTCCGGCAAGACCAGCGTGATCACCCGCAAGATCGCGCACCTGATCCAGAACTGCGGCATCCGCGCCCAGTACATCGTCGCCATGACCTTTACCAACAAGGCGGCGCGGGAAATGAAAGAGCGGGTCGGCACCCTGCTCAAGGGCGGCGAAGGCCGCGGCCTGACGGTGTGTACCTTCCACAATCTGGGCCTGAACATCATCCGCAAGGAGCATGTGCGACTGGGCTACAAGCCCGGCTTCTCGATCTTTGACGAGACCGACGTCAAGGCCCTGATGACCGACATCATGCAGAAGGAATACGCAGGCGACGACGGCGTCGACGAAATCAAGAACATGATCGGCTCATGGAAAAACGACCTGATCCTGCCCGCCGAAGCCCTGGAAGCTGCACGCAACCCCAAGGAGCAGACCGCCGCCATCGTCTACACCCACTACCAGCGCACACTCAAGGCGTTCAACGCAGTGGACTTCGACGACCTGATCCTGCTGCCGGTCAAGCTGTTCCAGGAACACAAGGACATCCTGGAGAAGTGGCAAAACAAGGTGCGCTACCTGCTGGTGGACGAATACCAGGACACCAACGCCAGCCAATACCTGCTGGTGAAGTTGCTGATTGGTACGCGCAACCAGTTCACCGTGGTGGGCGACGACGACCAGTCGATCTACGCCTGGCGCGGCGCCCGCCCGGAAAACCTGATGCTGCTCAAGGAAGACTACCCGTCGCTGAAAGTGGTGATGCTGGAGCAGAACTATCGCTCCACCAGCCGCATCCTGCGTTGCGCCAACGTGCTGATCTCCAACAACCCCCACGAGTTTGAAAAACAACTGTGGAGCGAGATGGGTCATGGCGATGAGATCCGCGTGATCCGCTGCCGCAACGAAGACGCCGAAGCCGAACGCGTGGCCGTGGAAATCCTCAGCCTGCACCTGCGCACCGACCGGCCCTACAGCGACTTTGCGATCCTGTATCGCGGCAACTACCAGGCCAAGCTGATCGAGCTGAAACTGCAGCACCACCAGGTGCCGTATCGCCTGTCGGGCGGCAACAGCTTTTTCGGACGCCAGGAAGTAAAAGACCTGATGGCCTACTTCCGGCTGATCGTGAACCCGGACGACGACAACGCCTTCCTGCGGGTGATCAACGTACCGCGCCGGGAAATCGGCTCCACTACCCTGGAAAAGCTCGGCAACTACGCCACCGAACGCAAGATTTCCATGTATGCCGCCACCGACGAAATCGGCCTGGGCGAACACCTGGACACGCGCTTCACAGATCGCCTGTCGCGCTTCAAGCGCTTCATGGACAAGGTGCGCGAACAGTGCGCCGGCGAAGACCCGATCAGCGCCCTGCGCAGCATGGTCATGGACATCGACTATGAAAACTGGCTGCGCACCAACAGTTCCAGCGACAAGGCCGCGGATTACCGCATGGGCAACGTCTGGTTCCTGATCGAAGCGCTGAAGAACACCCTGGAAAAAGACGAAGACGGCGAAATGACCGTCGAGGACGCCATCGGCAAGCTGGTGTTGCGTGACATGCTTGAGCGCCAGCAGGAAGAGGAAGACGGCGCCGAAGGCGTGCAGATGATGACCTTGCATGCCTCCAAGGGCCTGGAATTTCCCTACGTGTTCATCATGGGCATGGAAGAGGAAATCCTCCCGCACCGCTCCAGCATCGAAGCCGACACCATCGAGGAAGAACGGCGCCTGGCCTACGTGGGCATCACCCGCGCACGTCAGACCCTGGCCTTCACCTTTGCCGCCAAGCGCAAGCAATACGGCGAAGTCATCGATTGTGCCCCCAGCCGGTTCCTTGACGAGCTGCCGCCCGATGACCTGGCCTGGGAAGGCAATGACGACACCCCCACCGAGGTGAAGGCCGTTCGCGGCAACACCGCCCTGGCGGATATACGCGCAATGCTAAAGCGCTAGAATCGACTACTTTTCAATCTACTTTCGGCGCCTGCTGCGCCATCAGAGGAAGCTTTCCGTGGAAGCACTGCACAAGAAAATTCGCGAAGAAGGCATCGTGCTTTCCGATCAGGTTCTCAAGGTCGACGCCTTTTTGAACCACCAGATCGACCCGGCACTGATGAAACTGATCGGCGACGAATTCGCCGCGCTGTTCAAGGATTCGGGGATCACCAAGATCGTCACCATCGAAGCCTCAGGTATTGCACCGGCGATCATGACCGGGCTGAACCTGGGTGTACCGGTGATCTTCGCGCGTAAGCAGCAGTCGTTGACCCTGACGGAAAACCTGCTGTCGGCAACGGTGTATTCCTTCACCAAGAAAACCGAAAGCACCGTGGCGATCTCCCCACGCCACCTGACCAGCAGCGACCGCGTGCTGGTGATCGATGACTTTTTGGCCAACGGCAAAGCGTCCCAGGCGCTGATTTCGATCATCAAGCAGGCCGGCGCTACCGTGGCGGGCTTGGGGATCGTGATCGAGAAGTCGTTCCAGGGTGGGCGTGCGGAGCTGGATGCGCAGGGTTATCGGGTTGAGTCGCTGGCGCGGGTGAAGTCCTTGAGCGGTGGTGTGGTCACCTTCATCGAGTAATTTGCTCCACAGCAAATACCAAGTGAACACAGTTTAAAATGTGGGAGGGGGCTTGCTCCCGATTGCGGTGTATCAGTCACCAGATGTGTTGGCTGACCCACTGCTATCGGGAGCAAGCCCCCTCCCACATTTACCCTCTATTGCCTGTTAGTGCGCGGTGGCCTGGAGGCCGGCGAGTAACAGGCGCTGATACAGATCCTCCTTGAACCCCTCGGGATTATCCAAGCGCATCCGCTTCAAATGCTCGGGAAATGCCTCCGGCTCCGGTGCATCCAGTGCCGCCTTGCCCAACTCCAGAATCTCCGTCAGCTTGAATTTGCTCTTGAGCCAGTTCAGCGCTCGCAACAAGTCCCGCTCCTCATCCGTGAAATCACTGCCCAACGGGTATTCCGGGAACAACCGTCGATGCTTGGCCTGAATCGCCTGGAGGCGTTCCGGCGTGTTGTCCGCAAAGCGCGGATCCAGCTGGAAGTCCTTGGGCAGCTTGCCGGCCTTTTGTGCCTGCTCAATCAAGTCGCCCTGGAAACGCGAGTCGGTGATATTGAGCAGCGCTTCGATCACCTTGGCATCCGTCTGCCCGCGCAAGTCGGCAATGCCGTACTCGGTAATGACGATATCCCGCAGGTGCCGGGGAATGGTGCAGTGGCCGTACTCCCAGACAATATTGGAACTGACCTCGCCCGCCGACTCCCGCCAGCTGCGCAAAATCAGGATTGAACGCGCACCGTCCAGCGCATGCCCCTGGGCAACGAAATTGTATTGCCCGCCCACACCGCTGAGCACGCGACCGTCTTCCAGCTGGTCGGCCACGCCGGCACCGAGCAATGTGACCATGATTGCGCTGTTGATGAAGCGCGCATCCAGGCGCTGCAGCCGCTTGAGTTCTTCCTGGCCGTACAGCTCGTTGATATAGCTGATGGCAGTCATGTTGAATTCGAGACGCTTGGCGTGGGTCATTTCCTGCAAGCGCTGGTAAAAACTGCGCGGCCCTAGAAAGAAGCCACCGTGGATCGACACGCCATCGGGTTGCGCCGCATCGTCCAGAGTGCCTTCGTTGGCCTGCGTCTGGGTCGCCACATCCGGGTAGACCTTGCGGCGCACAATCCCCGCATCGGCCAGAACCAACAGCCCGTTGACGAACATCTCGCTGCATCCGTAAAGGCCACGCGCGAAAGGCTCGACACCGCCCTCACGGCTGATCAGTGGCGCCCACTGATACACATCCAGGTCCGTCAGCAGCAATCGATAGGCTTCGTTATCGGCCTGGCGCGCCAGCAAGGCGGCGGTCAGCGCATCGCCCATGGAGCCAATGCCAATCTGCAAGGTGCCGCCGTCACGTACCAGGGTGCTGGCGTGCAGGCCAATAAAATGATCCTGGAAGCCCACCGGCATGTTCGGCGTGGAAAACAATGTGGTGCTGTCTTTTTCATCGAGCAGGTAGTCGAACGCGTCCATGCCCAACTCGGCGTCGCCGGGCATGTAGGGCAGATCGCTGTGGACCTGGCCGACAACGAGGATGGTTTCCCCGGCTTCGCGGCGCTTGGCGATCATCGGCAGCAGGTCGAGGGTGATATCCGGGTTGCAGCTCAGGCTCAGGCGATCAGGATGCTCGGCGCTGCTGGCAACCAGTTGCGCCACCAGGTTCAGGCCGGCGGCATTGATGTCGCGGGCGGCATGGCTGTAGTTGCTGCTGACGTAATCCTGCTGCGCCGAAGTGCTGTGGAGCAGGCTGCCGGGCTGCATGAAAAACTGTTGCACTTGGATATTTTTCGGCAGGCTGTCCTTGTGCAGGTCGGCGAGGAAGTCCAGTTCAGGGT
The DNA here is from genome assembly GCF_023127765.1 of Pseudomonas sp. W15Feb34. Lineage (NCBI taxonomy): Bacteria > Pseudomonadati > Pseudomonadota > Gammaproteobacteria > Pseudomonadales > Pseudomonadaceae > Pseudomonas > Pseudomonas sp. W15Feb34. The sequence continues at coordinate 310,329 of NZ_SPKN01000003.1, read as the reverse complement.
AGTCACCAAACACCCGCTCGATGAACGGTTCGAGAAAGCGCTTCTGCAAGCCATCGCCCATCGTCGGGCGGCCCAGGCTCAACGCGGTGTAGATCGTCAGCGCCCGCTCCGGCAGTTTGGCAATACGCCGGTACAGCGCGTTGGCGAACAGATTGGGCTTGCCAAGACCCAGCGGCATGCCCATGTGGATATGCGCCGGCAACCGCACCAGTACGTCGTCAACTGCTTGCTCGATTGAACACAACTGCACCATCGGACTGCTCCCGAACATTCCATGAATTGGAGTTGGACCGAGCTTGCCGGGTCTTTGCTGCAATGAACAGTGTCGAAACACAAATCGCGAGCACAAAAAAGCCGCCCGTAAGCGGCATTTTTGGCGAAGATCGTCTGATTACAGGCCGGACATCTTCTTGATGGCGCCTTTGAGGTCTTCATCCGAGCAATCAGCGCAGGTGCCTTTGGGTGGCATGGCGTTGATACCGGTGATGGCCTTGGCCAGGATGCCATCGAGGCCGCCCTGGTGGTCGGCGCGTTCTTTCCAGGCGGCGGTGTCGCCAACTTTGGGCGCACCCAAGAGGCCAGTACCGTGGCACGCGTTACAGTGCTTGGCGATAATCTCGTCCGGTGTTTTCGCACCGCCACCGCCCGCTGCCACGGCCACTTCCATGCCCTTGCATTCCTGGCCCTGGACGCAAACCTGGCCCACAGGCTCCAGGCGCTTGGCAATGTCATCATTGGTCGCAGCTTGAGCGCTGACAGCCCATAGGGCCAGTACGGTTGCTGGTGCAGCCAGCATTTTCATAATTAGGTTCACGCGTTCACCCTCAATGGTGGCTATTCACGCCTGCGGCCACGGTTTCGCAGGCGGCGAAAGTATAACGGTTAGCCCGGGCTGCCGAAACAACCCTATTAAATAAAGGGAGATACGGCCACACGGATACAGCTATGGGAGCCTCTGCAACGCTGGCAGGGCGCCTCTTTTGTTAAAAGTTCGCGGGCGTGGCTGCGCTGATTAGTCGCGCCGGCACATCGAACGGGTTGCGAAAACGATGGGGCTTGGTGCTTTCAAAGTAGTAGCTATCGCCAGCTTCGAGCACAAAAGTTTCAAGACCGACCACCAATTCCAGGCGACCTTCCAGCAGAATCCCGGTTTCCTCGCCCTCATGGGTGAGCATTTCTTCGCCCGTGTCGGCGCCCGGCGGGTAAATTTCGTTGAGAAAGGCGATGGCCCGGCTCGGGTGCGCCCGGCCCACCAGTTTCATGGTGACGGCACCGTCAGAGATGTCGATCAGCTCATTGGCTTTATAGACGATCTGCGTCGGTATTTCCTGGAGGATCTCCTCGGAAAAGAACTCGACCATGGACATGGGGATACCGCCCAACACCTTGCGCAGGGAGCTGATCGAGGGGCTGACGCTGTTTTTCTCGATCATCGAAATGGTGCTGTTGGTGACGCCCGCGCGCTTGGCAAGCTCGCGCTGGGAAAGACCTTTGAGTTTACGGATGGATTGCAGTCGTTCGCCGACGTCCAATGCAGGAGCCTCCTAGGATTCAGGCTTTGTTGTAATTGAGCGTTATCATGGCGACAGCGTTCAGTATTTACAACACTTGGGCCTAAATCCCGGGCAGCTGCATTCGTATCCGGCCATCAAGCGCCGCAATAGAGCCTTGGCACCCGGCGCAGGTTGCAGAAAATCTGGTAGGGAATGGTATCGGCAGCAGTGGCGACGTCACTGGCGAGGATGTTCTTGCCCCACAACTCCACGGTTGAACCAAGGCCCGCCTGGGGTAAGTCGGTGAGGTCGACACACAGCATGTCCATGGACACGCGCCCCAGCAGTTGGCTGCGCTGGCCCGCCACCAGCACCGGCGTACCGGTTGGCGCGTGGCGGGGGTAACCGTCGGCATAGCCCATGGCAACCACTCCGATGCGCATCGGCTTGGGCGTGACAAACCTGGCGCCATAGCCCACGGGTTCGCCAGCCGGCAGTTCGCGTACACAAATGATTTTGGACTCCAGGGTCATCACCGGCTGCAATCGTGCGGCAAAGGCCTGGTCTTCGCCAAATGGCGTTGCGCCGTAGAGCATGATGCCTGGGCGTACCCAATCGCTGGCCACGCCTGGCCAGCCTAATACAGACGGGGAGTTACGCAGGCTGACTTCGGCAGCCAAGCCTTGGCGAGCTGCTTCGAATACCGTGACTTGTTCGTTGCTGCTGACGCAATCGAGCTCATCGGCGCGGGCAAAATGGCTCATCAACACGATCTTCGCGACTTTGCCGCTGGCCAGCAGACGCTGGTACGCCTCTTGATAATCCTTGGGATGCAAGCCGACACGGTGCATGCCCGAGTCCAGCTTGAGCCACACGGTCAGCGGTTTGCTCAGTTTGGCCTGTTCGATGGCCTCAAGCTGCCACAACGAATGCACAACACACCACAAATCCTGTTCGATGATCAGCGGCAACTCGTCCGCCTCAAAAAAGCCTTCCAGCAACAGCACCGGCGCGCGAATGCCGGCGGCACGCAGTTCCAGGGCTTCCTCGATGCACGCCACGGCAAACCCGTCGGCTTCGGTTTCCAGTGCCTGGGCCACACGCACGGCACCATGGCCGTAGGCATCGGCCTTGATCACGGCGAGCGCCTTGGCCCCCGTGACTTCACGGGCCAATTGGTAGTTGTGGCGCAGGGCTTGAAGGTCGATCAGGGCACGGGCTGGACGCATGGCGGCAGGCTTCTAGGCAGCAAGGTGAAGAAAAACCGGTGCCGACCAACAACGTCGGCGCCGGGAGAGGGATCGTTGCTAAGGCAGCGCCGCCACGACGGACAGCTCTACCAGGATTTGCGGCTCGCACAATTTGGCTTCAACCGTGGCACGGGCCGGAGCGACGCCTTTGGGCAGCCACTTGTGCCACACCGCGTTCATGCCGGCGAAGTCGGCGTCAATATCCTTCAGGTAGATGGTCACCGACAGCAACCTGGACTTGTCGGTACCGGCCAGGTCCAGTAAACGCTCGATATTGACCAGGGTTTCACGGGTCTGCTGTTCAATCCCGGCACTCAGGTCGTCGCCGACTTGCCCGGCCAGATACACGGTACCGCTGTGAACCACGATCTGGCTCATGCGCTCATTGGTGAGCTGGCGCTGGATTGACATGTTGTGCAGACTCCTGGTGATTGCCATAACGGGAAATATCGAGGCCGGCGGCGCTGATCTGCGGCGTTTTCTTTGCCATCAGGTCGGCCAGCAAGCGGCCAGAGCCACAGGCCATGGTCCAGCCGAGCGTGCCGTGACCGGTATTCAGGAACAGGTTCTTGAATGGGGTAGCACCGACAATCGGCGTGCCGTCGGGTGTGGTCGGACGCAGACCGGTCCAGAAACTGGCTTGGGCCAAATCGCCGCCCTGAGGATAAAGGTCGTTGACGATCATCTCCAGAGTTTCACGTCGACGTGGATTCAGCGACAGGTCAAAACCGGCTATTTCAGCCATGCCGCCGACACGAATACGGTTGTCGAAACGGGTGATCGCGACCTTGTAGGTCTCATCGAGAATGGTCGAGGTGGGCGCCATTGCCGGGTTGGTGATCGGCACGGTCAGCGAGTAGCCCTTGAGCGGGTAAACCGGTGCCTTGATCCCCAGGGGCTTGAGCAGCTTCGGCGAGTAACTGCCGAGGGCCAGTACATAGCGGTCGGCGGTTTCCAGCTTGCCGTCGATCCACACGCCGTTAATGCGATCACCGGCGTAATCGAGGCGCTGGATGTCCTGCTCGAAACGGAACTCCACGCCCAACTGCTTGCACATCTCGGCCAGGCACGTGGTGAACATCTGGCAGTCGCCCGTCTGGTCATTCGGCAGCCGCAAAGCACCGGCGAGGATATCCGTAACGCTGGCCAGGGCCGGTTCAACACGGGCAATACCAGCGCGATCGAGCAATTCGAACGGCACGCCGGACTCTTTCAACACCGCGATATCCTTGGCGGCACCGTCAAGTTGGGCCTGGGTGCGGAACAGCTGGGTCGTACCGAGGCTGCGGCCTTCGTAGGCAATGCCGGTCTCGGCACGCAATTCGTCGAGGCAGTCGCGGCTGTACTCGGACAGGCGCACCATGCGCTCCTTGTTCACGGCATAGCGGCTGGCCGTGCAGTTGCGCAGCATCTGCGCCATCCACAGATATTGATCGACATCGGCGGTTGCCTTGATCGCCAGCGGCGCGTGGCGCTGCAGCAACCACTTGATAGCCTTGAGCGGCACACCCGGCGCGGCCCATGGCGAGGCGTAGCCAGGGGACACCTGGCCGGCGTTGGCGAAACTGGTTTCCATGGCAGCGGCAGGCTGACGGTCGACCACCACGACATCGAAGCCGGCCCGCGCCAAATAGTAGGCACTGGTCACCCCAATGACACCGCTACCCAAGACCAGAACGCGCATTTTTATATCCTCATCACGGGCTTAGCCGCTGACGTGTGTTATTCGAGCAATGATGGACGCAGTGTAAAAAACAATCACCAGTGCATTTCACTATATAAATGCCTATATTTGGCGACAATTCTTGGCAAAAACCCTTTTCACAGAGGCGTATCCCCTATGCGTACCAACACCCAGACCAAGCGGGAGCTGGACAAGATCGACCGCAATATCCTGCGCATCCTGCAAACCGACGGGCGCATTTCGTTCACAGAGCTGGGGGAAAAGGTCGGGCTGTCCACCACTCCCTGTACCGAGCGGGTGCGGCGCCTGGAGCGCGAAGGGATCATCATGGGCTACAACGCGCGGCTCAACCCGCAGCATTTGAAAGGCAGCCTGCTGGTATTTGTCGAGATCAGCCTGGATTACAAGTCTGGCGACACCTTTGAGGAATTTCGCCGCGCCGTGCTGAAACTGCCTCATGTGCTGGAGTGCCACTTGGTATCAGGGGACTTCGACTACCTGGTGAAAGCGCGTATCTCGGAGATGGCTTCGTACCGCAAGTTGCTCGGCGATATCCTGCTCAAGTTGCCCCATGTGCGCGAATCCAAGAGCTATATCGTGATGGAAGAGGTGAAGGAGAGCCTGAACCTGCCGATCCCCGATTGACTCAGTCAGACCAGCACTTGCCGGGTACTCGCCATGTACTCATGGATCTGCTTCTCGACCCGCGGATGAATCAGCTCAACCGGTCGGCGCCCATTGGGGCATGGCAAGGTCTTGGTGGTGCCGAACAGGCGACAGATCAGTGGCCGCTCGTCATACACCGTGCACCCATGGGGCCCCAGGTGCACGCAGTTCAGCTCATCCATGGCGGCCTCCTGCTCGGCGGCCGTCTTGCGTGGCAGGCGCGACATTTCCTCAGGCGAAGTGGTCACCGGCCCACAGCAGTCATGGCAACCCGGAACACATTCAAATGAAGGAATCTGTCTGCGCAGCGCGCTGACTTTCTGACTGTTGCAACTCATCGATACACATACCCAACGGCGAATAGGCGTGGATTCTGACGCAAAACGCAGCGCGCAGACAGCTTCATCGGACCGCTGTATCCTGCGTCAAATTTTCCAAACAGGGAGGCTCCCCATGACCGCCAGCGCCCGGCATACCGCGTCCTACTACGCCGCCAGCAGCGTGCCGCACCCCGAGTACCCGGCGTTGACAGGCGAGCTGCGCGCCGATGTATGCGTGATTGGCGCGGGGTATTCCGGGCTCAACACGGCTTTGGAGCTGGCCGAGCGCGGCTTCAGCGTGGTGGTGCTGGAAGCGCGCAGGGTTGGCTGGGGCGCCAGCGGGCGTAATGGCGGCCAGTTGATTCGCGGCGTCGGCCACGGGCTGGATCAGTTCGCGTCCGTGATCGGCAGTGACGGCGTGCGCCAGATGAAGCTGATGGGGCTGGAAGCCGTGGAGATCGTGCGTGACCGCGTAGAACGCTTCCAGATCCCCTGCGACCTGACCTGGGGCTACTGCGACCTGGCCAACAAACCCCGTGATTTGCAGGGCCTGGCGCAAGATGCCGAAGAACTGCGCAGCCTGGGCTACCGCCACGAGGTACGCCTGCTGCAAGCCAGCCAGATGAGCAGCGTGATCGGCTCCGAGCGCTATGTGGGTGGCATGATCGACATGGGCTCTGGTCACCTGCACCCACTGAACCTGGCGCTGGGCGAGGCGGCCGCCGCGCAGCAGTTGGGCGTGAAGTTGTTCGAGCAGTCTGAAGTGACGCGCATCGACTACGGCCCCGAAGTCAAGGTGCACACCGCCCAGGGCCACGTACGTGCCAAGACCCTGGTGCTGTGCTGCAACGCCTACCTGAATGGGCTCAACCCGCAGTTGAGTGGCAAGGTCCTACCGGCCGGCAGCTACATCATCGCCACCGAGCCCTTGAGTGAAGCCCAAGCGACCCGCCTGCTGCCGCAGAACATGGCCGTGTGTGACCAGCGCGTGACGGTGGACTACTTCCGCCTGTCCGCCGACCGCCGCCTGTTGTTCGGCGGCGCCTGCCACTATTCCGGACGCGACCCCAAGGATATCGGCGCCTATATGCGACCGAAAATGTTGCAGGTATTCCCGCAACTGGCCGACGTGAAGATCGACTACCAATGGGGCGGCATGATCGGCATCGGCGCCAACCGCCTGCCGCAGATCGGCCGGTTGGCGGATCAACCCAATGTGTATTACGCCCAGGCTTACGCGGGTCATGGCCTGAATGCCACACACCTTGCGGGCAGGTTGCTCGGCGAAGCCATCAGCGGCCAGCAGCAGGGGCGTTTCGACCTGTTCGCTCAGGTGCCGCACATCACCTTCCCCGGTGGCAAACACTTGCGTTCACCGCTGCTGGCGCTGGGGATGCTCTGGCACCGCCTCAAAGAACTGGTGTGATCAACTGCGCCAGAACGGCTTCAGGCCTTCCTGGCGCGCCTGTTCAGCGGTCAAACCCACGTCCAGCAGCTGCTCGCGGGTCAGCGTAAGCAACGCCTTGCGCGTGTGACGACGGTGCCAGAACAGGCTCCAGCGGCTGCCGACAGGCGCAGTCGTTGCCCGCTGCTGCCCTGCTTCCAGTTCTTGGCTGTGTAGCGCCAGCCGCACATCGCTCATGCCGTTCATTTTGCTGCCCCTCGTTGGCTTGTTGCCTTGAGTGACTAGGATGGGGGCACGGGCAAAACCATTACAGATCCAGCCTGTTTTTATTAAATCCATACAGATACTGCCTATGGATGGCTGAATCCTGTATTTTCACTCTATCTGTACTGGTCTATCAGGAGCGGCCGCCATGACCCTTTACGTCAACCTCGCTGAATTGCTCGGCACTCGCATCGAACAAGGCTTCTATCGCCCCGGCGATCGCTTGCCCTCGGTGCGAGCCTTGAGCGTGGAGCACGGGGTCAGCCTGAGTACCGTGCAGCAGGCCTATCGGTTGCTGGAAGACAACGGCCTGGCAATGCCCAAGCCCAAGTCCGGTTACTTTGTACCCGCCGGTCGCGAGCTGCCGGCCCTGCCCGAGGTAGGCCGCCCGGCCCAACGGCCGGTAGAGATCTCCCAGTGGGACCAGGTGCTTGAGCTGATTCGCGCGGTACCCCGCAAAGACGTCATACAGATGGGCCGTGGTATGCCAGATGTATTGTCACCCACCCTGAAACCTTTGCTGCGCAGCCTGGCGCGGGTGAGTCGTCGCCAGGATCTGCCGGGCCTGTATTACGACAACATCCTTGGCTGTATGGAATTGCGCGAGCAAATCGCTCGACTGTCGCTGGACTCCGGCTGCCAACTGACCGCTGAAGACATTGTGATCACCACCGGCTGCCATGAGGCGCTGTCGGCCAGCATCCGGGCGATCTGCGAGCCCGGCGATATTGTTGCGGTGGACTCGCCCAGCTTCCACGGCGCCATGCAGACCCTCAAGGGCCTGGGCATGAAAGCCCTGGAAATCCCCACCGACCCGATCACCGGCATTAGCCTGGAAGCGCTGGAACTGGCGCTGGAACAGTGGCCGATCAAAGTCATCCAGCTCACGCCCAACTGCAACAACCCGTTGGGCTACATCATGCCGGAGGCGCGCAAACGCGCACTGCTGACACTCGCGCAGCGCTATGACGTGGCAATCATCGAAGACGATGTGTATGGCGAACTGGCCTACAGCTACCCACGCCCGCGCACCATTAAATCCTTCGATGACGATGGCCGCGTGCTGCTCTGCAGCTCATTCTCGAAAACCCTGGCACCCGGGTTACGTATTGGCTGGGTGGCGCCGGGGCGCTATCTGGACCGGGTGTTGCACATGAAATACATCAGCACCGGCTCTACCGCCACCCAGCCACAGATTGCGATTGCCGAATTTCTCAAAAACGGCCATTTCGAACCGCATTTGCGCCGGATGCGCACGCAATACCAGCGCAATCGCGACTTGATGCTCGACTGGGTGAGCCGCTACTTCCCGGCAGGCACGCGCGCCAGTCGGCCCCAAGGCAGCTTCCTGCTGTGGATCGAACTGCCGGAGGGCTTCGACACCTTGAAGCTCAATCGCGTGTTGGTGGAACAAGGCGTACAAGTGGCCGTAGGCAGCATCTTCTCTGCCTCCGGCAAATACCGTAACTGCCTGCGTATGAACTACGCCGCCAAGCCAACCCCGCAGATTGAAGAAGCGGTGCGCAAGGTCGGCGCCGCCGCGCTCAAGATGCTGGCAGAGACGCTGCACTGACCTTTCGCCGGAAAAGGCCGTCATATATCGATAACCGCCCTGACCTGGAAGCAGCTCCCTTGATAATTCGACGGCTATTACCGTTTTTGCTGTTGGGCACCTTGGCCCTGGGCGGCTGCGCCACGGTCGACACACCGCGTATTCCCAGCGATGCCCTGCCGGCGAACGGCTCCTCGTTCGGTCGCTCGATCCAGGCCCAGGCGGCGCCGCACCAAGGGCGCTCGGGTTTTCGCTTGCTGCCCAACAGCAGTGAAGCCTTCATGGCTCGCGCCGAGCTGATCCGCAACGCCCAATCCAGCCTCGATTTGCAGTACTACATCGTTCACGACGGCATCAGCACGCGTATGCTTGTGGACGAACTGCTCAAGGCCGCCGACCGCGGTGTGCGTGTGCGCATCCTGCTGGACGACACCACCAGCGACGGCCTCGACCAAATCATCGCCACCCTCGCCGCCCACCCCAAAATCGAAATTCGCCTGTTCAACCCCCTGCATTTGGGCCGCAGCACCGGCGTTACACGCGCCATGGGCCGTGTATTCAACCTGTCGCTGCAACATCGGCGCATGCACAACAAACTGTGGCTGGCGGATAACAGCGTGGCCATTGTGGGCGGGCGCAATCTGGGGGACGAATATTTCGACGCCGAGCCCAACCTGAACTTCACCGATATCGACATGCTCAGCGTCGGACCGGTGGCAGAGCAACTGGGTCACAGTTTCGATCAGTACTGGAACAGCGCACTGAGCAAACCTATTGATGAGTTTGTCTCGAAGATGCCCTCCAAAATCGATCTGGCCGTCGCCCGCGGGCGCCTGGAAGCTTCATTGGCGCAATCGCGTCAGCAGAACCACGCCCTGTATAACCGCCTGCGTACCTACCAGACCCGACCACGTATGGACATCTGGCGCCGTGAGCTGATCTGGGCCTGGAATCAGGCGCTGTGGGACGCACCGAGCAAGGTGCTGGCCAAGGCTGATCCGGACCCGCAGTTGCTGCTCACCACCCAACTGGCCCCGGAGCTGGAAGGGGTCAGCCGTGAACTGATCATGATTTCGGCGTACTTCGTTCCGGGGTCGCCCGGGCTGGTGTACCTGACAGGTCGGGCCGACGCAGGGGTGTCAGTGAGCCTGCTGACCAATTCCCTTGAAGCCACTGACGTACCGGCCGTGCACGGCGGTTACGCGCCCTATCGCAAGGCACTGCTGGAGCATGGGGTCAAACTTTATGAGCTGCGCCGACAACCAGGCGACCCCAGTGCCAGCAGTGGCCCGCACCTGTTTCGTCGAGGCAGCCTCTACGGCTCCGATTCGAGCCTGCACAGCAAGGCAATGATCTTCGATCGCGAGAAGTCATTTATCGGCTCGTTCAATTTCGACCCGCGCTCGGTGCTGTGGAACACCGAAGTCGGCGTGCTGGTGGACAGCCCTGAACTGGCGGAGCATGTGCGCAACCTGGCGCTGGAAGGTATGGCGCCGACGCTGAGCTACGAGGCGAAATTGCAGGATGGCAATGTGGTGTGGGTCACCGAGGACAACGGGCAATTGCACACCCTGACCCGCGAGCCCGGCAGTTGGTGGCGCCGTTTCAATGCTTGGTTCGCCACGTCAGTTGGCCTGGAACGTATGCTTTAAGCCAAAGAAGTTCAGGCAGGCTGCGCTGCTCCAAACGCCCCTTGGCGCAGCAACAGCACCACCAGCCCCAACGCCCCCGCCGCCATCAGCAATGGCAGTGCATGACCGCTGACCCATTGGCTGCCCGCACCCGCCACCAGCGGCCCGATCAGGCAGCCAATGCCCCACAGCTGCGCCACGTGGGCGTTGGCACGCACCAACGCATCATCACGGTAGCGCTCGCCAATCAAAATCAGCGACAGGGTAAACAACCCACCCGCGCTGGCGCCGAACAGCACCCACACCGGCCAGATCAGCAGTGTGTGCATCAACAACGGCACCGCCAGGCTCGACGCCAGCAACAGCAGCGCACACCCCAGGAACAACGTGCGGCGCGGCAAGTAATCGGCCAGGGCGCCAATGGGCAATTGCAGCAGCGCATCACCCACGACCACTGTGCTGACCATCGCCAAGGCAATCTCGGCAGTGAAGCCCTGTTGCAGGCAGTACACCGGCAACAGCGTCAGAATCATCGCTTCGAATGCGGCGAATAACGCCACCGCCCAGGCAATCGCCGGCAAGCTCAGGCAAAAGCGCCACAGCTCGCTGAACGTGACGCTGAACGCATCAGCCGTCGGCGCCCCGGATCGCCCCAGCAACAGCAGCGGCGCCACTACCAAAAGGCCGACGCCCACCCAGAACCCGTAATCATGATCGGTGCCCATCAGGCCCAGCAGCAAGGGTCCCGACAGCTGGCTCAAGGCATAAGTGCAGCCATACAGCGCCACCAGGCGGCCGCGCCACTGCTCGATCACCAGTTGGTTGATCCAGCTTTCACCCAGGATAAATACGATGGTCAGGATCACCCCGATCATCAACCGCAGCACCAGCCACACCGGGTAGCTGGGCAGGATCGCCAGCAAACCGATAGACAGCGCCCCGGCCCACAGGCACAGGCGCATCAGGTTGGCAGTGCCGAGCCAGGACGCCATTCGGCTGGAGACCTTGGCACCCAGCAATACGCCGAATGCCGGCATCGCCGCCATCACGCCAATGGCGAAGCTGCCGTAGCCCCAGCCTTCAAGACGCAGGGATACCAACGGCATACTCACGCCCAAGGCCAGGCCAACGCTGAGTACCGATGCCAGCACGGCGAAATAAGTCGCCCAACGCATTGCCACGCTCCTGTGGATAATTTACGGGGTCGCACAAAACAGTGTGGGAGGGGGCTTGCTCCCGATAACGGTGGGCCAGTCACCACATGCAGTGGCTGACACCCAGCTATCGGGGGCAAGCCCCCTCCCACATTTGGCCTGCAGTGCTGCTTAGAGTTTGATCCAGGTCGCCTTCAGCTCGGTGTACTTGTCGAACGCATGCAGCGACTTGTCGCGGCCATTACCCGACTGCTTGAAACCACCAAACGGTGCGGTCATGTCGCCGCCGTCGTACTGGTTAACCCAGACGCTGCCGGCACGCAGGGCCTTGGCCGTCAGGTGCGCCTTGGAGATATCCGCCGTCCATACCGCTGCGGCCAGGCCGTATTGGGTGTCGTTGGCAATGGCGATGGCTTCTTCGGCGCTGTCGAAAGTGAGCACCGACAGGACCGGGCCAAAGATCTCTTCCTGAGCGATCTTCATGGCATTGGTCACGCCATCGAAAATAGTTGGCTCGACGTAGGTGCCACCGGTTTCTTCCAGTGTGCGCTTACCGCCAGCGACCAGTTTGGCACCGTCGGCATGACCGGACTCAATGTAGGACAGCACGTTGTTCATCTGCTGCGTATCCACCAGCGCACCCACGTTGGTGGCTGGGTCCAGTGGGTTGCCCGGCTTCCAGCCTTTGAGCGCCTCGATCACCAGCGGCAGGAAGGTGTCCTTGATGGAACGCTCCACGAGCAGGCGCGAACCGGCAGTGCAGACTTCACCCTGGTTGAAGGCGATGGCACTGGCCGCAGATTCGGCGGCGGCTTGCAGATCCGGCGCATCGGCAAACACGATATTAGGGCTCTTGCCGCCCGCCTCCAGCCACACACGCTTCATGTTCGATTCGCCGGAGCGGATCAGCAGTTGCTTGGCGATCTTGGTGGAGCCAGTGAACACCAACGTATCCACGTCCATATGCACCGCCAGGGCGTTACCCACCGTGTGGCCATAGCCTGGCAATACGTTGAACACGCCTTTTGGAATGCCGGCTTCGACGGCCAGGGCGGCGATACGGATGGCGGTCAGCGGGGATTTTTCGGACGGTTTGAGGATCACCGAGTTACCGGTGGACAACGCCGGGCCGAGTTTCCAGCAGGCCATCATCAATGGGAAGTTCCACGGCACGATGGCGCCGACCACGCCGACTGGCTCGCGGGTCACCAGGCCCAGTTGATCATGAGGGGTGGCCGCGACTTCGTCGTAGATCTTGTCGATTGCCTCACCGCTCCAGCTCAGGGCATTTGCCGCACCGGGAACGTCGATGTTCAGGGAGTCGCTGATCGGCTTGCCCATGTCCAGGGTTTCAAGCAGTGCCAACTCTTCGGCATTGGCCTTGAGCAGCGCGGCGAAACGGATCATGGTGGCTTTGCGCTTGGCCGGCGCCAGGCGCGACCAGACGCCGGAATTGAAGGTGGCGCGGGCGTTTTCCACGGCGCGCTGGGCGTCAGCCGCGTCACAGCTGGCGACAGTGGCCAGCAGACGACCGTCGACCGGGCTGATGCATTCGAAGGTGTCACCGGAAACGGCGGCGGTGTATTCGCCATTGATGTAGGCGCGGCCTTCGATCTTCAGATCCTTGGCGCGTTGTTCCCAGTCGGCACGGGTCAGGGTGGTCATGCGAGTGTCCTCCTCTTATTGAATAGAGGGCCAGGCGGGTGTCCCCCCGGCAGCCTCAAAGAATTCTTGCCCGCCAGCCAGCTGTTCGGCGCAAGGCAACTGCCACCCTAAACCAGCGGCTGGGGATGTTTCAATATATTTGACATAACGGCGGTAAACGCCCTTGCGATGTTCATTTTAATAAACATAGACTTTGGGCTCTCCAACCGCAGGCCAGACGGGACACGCACATGAGCATCCAGGATATCGTCGACTTCAGCCAAGCCAACACGGCCCCCGAACGCTACCGCCCTGCCGCAGAAAAAATCCTCAAGGGCGATCCCGAGCAAACGATCTACAACCACTACAACAGCCCGTGCGGCCAGATGAATGCAGGGGTATGGGAAGGTGAGGTCGGGCAGTGGACGGTCAGCTATACCGAGCATGAATACTGCGAGATTGTGCAGGGGGTTTCCGTACTGCGTGACGCCGAAGGCAACGCCAAGACCTTGCGCGCCGGCGACCGCTTCGTGATCCCCGCTGGCTTCAAGGGCACCTGGGAAGTGCTGGAAGCGTGCCGCAAGATCTACGTGGTGTTCGAGCAGAAAGCCTGATCAGCAAATCCCAGGCAAAAAAAAGCCCGCATCGTGAGATACGGGCTTTTTTTCACAAGGAAGAAAATCAGTTACTTGATTTTGCCTTCTTTGTAGATCACGTGCTTGCGAACGCGCGGGTCGAACATTTTCTTTTCGAGCTTGTCCGGGGTAGTACGCTTGTTCTTGTCGGTAGTGTAGAAGTGACCAGTACCGGCGCTAGAGATCATTCGAATCAATTCACGCATGATAGAGCTCCTTAGATCTTGCCAGCGGCGCGGATTTCGGCCAGCACGACAGTGATGCCACGCTTGTCGATAATACGCATGCCTTTGGCAGATACACGCAGGCGAACAAAACGTTTCTCTTCTTCAACCCAGAAGCGGTGATGCTGCAGGTTCGGCAGGAAACGACGACGGGTTTTGTTATTTGCGTGGGAAATGTTATTCCCAGTCACCGGACCCTTACCGGTAACTTGACAGACTCTCGACATGCCTCAGCCCTCTAAAACCACATGCCCAACCCGGCATGGGTTGGCCGCTTAATCTCTCAGTCATTTGGCGCCAGGCGCCGCGTTTCTTTAGGGTCTTACCGGCTACACCTACAAGCGAAGGAACCGGGCCCCTAGAAAAGAGCGCTGCTTTATACCAGAAAGACCCCAGTGCAACAACAGCCCGTGTGTTTTTACCAGCGTAAATCTTGGTGCCGGACGCCCGAACCGCTGCCAGGAGGGGCCGCTGTAACAGCCGACCGCTCGTCGCACAGAATGATTTACAGCGCTCGCAGGCACAGAGAAGTGCACGGCGAAACGCGCTGAGGCGCCATCAAAACAGCATTTTGGCCAAAAGCACAGGCAAAAATGGGCTAGTCATTTATCAATCAGACCTCTACGGTAGTCTTTTTCCAGACTGCACTCGCAGATGGGCCTTCGATCTGCACAGGAAACCGAATATGCGCCTCGCTGCCCTACCACTACTGCTTGCCCCCTTCTTTATCGCACCGATGGCCGTTGCAGCCACCAACTTGAGCGTCTGCACCGAGGCCAGCCCCGAAGGGTTCGATGTGGTGCAGTACAACTCGCTGACCACCACCAACGCCTCGGCGGACGTGCTGATGAACCGCCTGGTGGACTTTGATGCGGCCAGCGGCAAGCTGGTACCGAGCCTGGCAGACAGTTGGGAAGTTTCCCCCGATGGTCTGACCTACACCTTCAAGCTGCACCCGGGCGTGAAATTTCACCGTACCGATTATTTCAGCCCAAGCCGCACGCTGACCGCCGAAGACGTGCGCTTCAGCTTCGAGCGCATGCTCGATCCGGCCAACCCGTGGCACAAGATCGCCCAGAGCGGCTTCCCCCACGCCCAGTCCCTGCAATTGCCGGCACTGGTCAAGAAGATCGATGCCCTCGATCCGCTGACGGTGCGTTTCACCCTCGACCACGCCGACTCCACCTTTCTCCCGGCGTTGAGCATGGGCTTTGCCTCGATCTACCCGGCTGAATATGCCGACAAACTACTCAAGGCCGGCACGCCTGAGAAACTCAACAGTCAGCCCATCGGCACCGGCCCGTTCGTATTCATGCGCTTCCAGAAAGATGCCGTGGTGCGCTACAAGGCCAACCCGGACTATTTCGCGGGCAAACCGGCTGTGGATAACTTGATCTTTGCCATCACCCCGGACGCCAACGTACGGTTGCAGAAACTGCATCGCAACGAATGTCAGATTGCCCTGTCGCCCAAGCCCCTGGATGTAGGCGAAGCCGAAAAAGACCCGGCGCTGAAGGTGGAAAAAACCGCTGCCTTCATGACCGCTTTCGTCGCCATCAACAGCCAGCACCCACCGCTGGACAAACCCGAAGTACGCCAGGCGATCAACCTGGCCTTTGACAAGATTAGCTACCTCAAGGCCGTCTTCGAGGGCACCGCCGAAGCAGCCAACGGTGTGTACCCGCCCAATACCTGGAGCTATGCCAAGGATTTGCCAGGCTACCCACAGGATCTGGCCAAGGCCAAGGCGCTGCTGGAACGTGCCGGGCTCAAGGACGGTTTCAAGACCACAATATGGACGCGCCCTACCGGCAGCCTGCTGAACCCCAACCCGAACCTCGGCGCCCAACTGCTACAGGCCGACCTGGCCAAGGTTGGCATCCAGGCTGAAATTCGTGTGATCGAATGGGGCGAATTGATTCGCCGCGCCAAGGCCGGCGAACACGACCTCCTGTTCATGGGCTGGGCCGGCGACAACGGCGACCCGGACAACTTCCTGACCCCGCAATTTTCCTGCGCAGCGCTGAAATCCGGCACCAACTTCGCCCGCTACTGCGACCCCGCTCTGGATAAGTTGATCAGCGCCGGCAAGACCACCAGCGAGCAAGGCGTACGCACCAAGCTGTACCAGCAGGCCCAGGCGCAGATCCAGCAGCAGGCGCTGTGGCTGCCGCTGGCGCACCCGACGGCGTTTGCATTGACGCGCAAGAATGTCGAGGGTTACCAGGTAAGCCCGTTCGGCCGCCAGGATTATTCGAAAATCAGCCTCAAGCCCTAGGGCGCAACCCCTTCCCTGTAGGAACGAGCTTGTTCGCTCCTACAGGAACAGAGGTGGCTATACCCATCCGTATTCAGCCATCGACAGCGGATCACCATCTCCCACAATGATGTGATCCAGCACCCGCACATCCACCACTTCCAACGCCTTTTGCAGCATTTTGGTCAATCTGCGATCAGATGCACTGGGCTCCGCATTCCCGGAGGGATGGTTGTGGCACAAAATCACCGCTGCCGCGTTATGAGCCAAGGCACGCTTGACCACCTGCCGCGGGTAAACAATCGCAGTGTCGATGGTGCCCTGAAACAACGCCTCGAACCCCAGTACACGATGCTTTGAGTCCAGGAACAGACAGCCGAATATCTCATGAGGCTCATGGCGCAACAGCGCCTTGAGGTATTGACGCACAGCCAGCGGGCTCTCCACTACCGAGTCGTCGCGCAAGCGTTCGGCCAGATGGCGCCGGGACATTTCCAGCACCGCCTGCAATTGGGCGAACTTCGCCGGCCCCAGCCCCATATGCTGGCTGAACAGCGCCTGGCTGGCCTCCAACAGCGGGCGCAGGCCGCCAAACTGCACCAGCAGATCACGCGCCAGATCCACCGCACTTCGACCGGAAACGCCAGTACGCAGGAAGATCGCCAACAATTCGGCATCGGACAGGCTCGCCGCGCCACCTTCCAACAGCTTCTCCCGTGGACGCTCCGCCACGGGCCAATCACGAATACTCATCCCACCTCCGTCTGTATCTGCTGCGCTGTTGCGCGGCAGACGCTGTGTTATCGTAGGCCCTCTTTTTTGCATGCGATTTCACCTGGGGAGGGGTCATCGCAGGCGTCACTGAACTGGCATCACTGAACTGGAAAGGCAAACCAATGCAGCGTCTGTATCGGAAACGCATCGTTCTCGGCGTCGGCGGCGGCATTGCCGCCTACAAGAGCGCAGAGTTGGTTCGCAGGCTCCTGGACCAGGGCGCGGAAGTGCGCGTGGTCATGACCCGTGGTGGCAGTGAGTTCATCACCCCGTTGACCATGCAGGCCCTGTCCGGCCACCCGGTTCACCTCGACCTGCTGGACCCGGCGGCCGAAGCCGCCATGGGCCATATCGAACTGGCCAAATGGGCCGACCTGGTGCTGATCGCCCCGGCCACCGCCGACCTGATCGCCCGCCTGGCCCAGGGCATCGCCGATGACCTGCTGACCACCCTGGTATTGGCCACCGACGCCACCGTCGCGATCGCCCCGGCCATGAACCAGGCCATGTGGCGCGACCCGGCCACCCAAGCCAATACCCAACTCCTGCAAAGCCGCGGCCTCAAGGTGTTTGGCCCCGCATCCGGCAGCCAGGCCTGTGGCGACGTCGGCATGGGCCGGATGCTCGAAGCCACCGACCTTGCGCTATGCGCCGCCGAGTGCTTCCAGCACCTGGCCCTGACCGGCAAGCACGTGCTGATCACCGCAGGCCCGACCCAGGAAAACATCGACCCGGTGCGCTACATCACCAACCATAGCTCAGGAAAAATGGGCTTTGCGTTGGCAGAAGCTGCGGTCGAGGCAGGCGCACGGGTGACCCTGATCACAGGCCCCGTGCATTTGCCGACCCCTGATCGCGTCACGCGAATCGACGTAGTCAGCGCCCGGGACATGCTGGCGGCCTGTGAAGCCGCCATTCCCTGTGACCTGTTCATCGCCTCGGCAGCGGTGGCGGATTACCGCCCGGAAGTCGTAGCCCCGCAAAAGCTCAAGAAAGACCCTACAAGCGGCGACGGCCTGCTCCTGCAAATGGTGCGCAACCCGGACATTCTGGCCACCATCGCCACCCGTCCGGACCGTCCGTTCAGTGTCGGTTTCGCTGCCGAGACCGAGCACCTTCTGGACTACGCCGCGCGCAAACTGAAAGACAAAAACCTCGACTTGATCGTTGCCAATGATGTCGCCAACCCGAGCATCGGCTTCAACAGCGAGGAAAATGCCTGCAGCGTGATCGACCGCGAGCTGCACGCCACCCTTTTCGCCCAGACCAGCAAGGGCAAGATTGCCCGCCAACTGATCTCTTTTATCGCCCAACGGCTGAACCAGGTTTAATTTTCATGCACGCTTTGCAAGCCAAGATCCTCGACCCCCGCATCGGCAACGAATTCCCCCTGCCGGCCTACGCCACACCAGGCTCCGCCGGCCTGGACCTGCGCGCCATGCTCAAGGAAGACACCATCCTTGAGCCGGGCCAGACCATCCTGATCCCGACCGGCCTGTCGATCTATGTCGGCGACCCGGGCCTGGCGGCGCTGATCCTGCCGCGCTCCGGCCTGGGCCACAAACACGGCATCGTGCTCGGCAACCTGGTCGGCCTGATCGACTCCGACTACCAGGGCGAGCTGATGGTGTCGTGCTGGAACCGTGGCCAGACTGCTTTCAACATCGCCGTCGGCGAGCGCATCGCCCAACTGGTCCTGGTGCCGGTGGTGCAGGCGCATTTTGAATTGGTGCAGGAATTCGACGAAACCCAGCGCGGCGCAGGCGGTTTTGGGCATTCCGGCAGTCACTGACTAAGCTGAACGTGGCCGGATGCAATCGTCCGGCCACGCGCCACCGCCCGGCTTTTCAGGATGAAGAATGCGCGGAAATAATCATCGAGATTTCTCCAATGAAATCAAAGGACTACGTAAAAATAATGCTAGCGCCAATGCGCCGATGGCATTTTTACACCACGAACTCTCTGCCGAAAACGCCGTCATACCCTTCAGTTTGAGCCTGCCGGCCAGCCACATCAGGCCCGCCTTGCCCCCTTTCAGATGGAGTTTCCCCCGCGATGAGTACCGCAGCCCGCGTAGCCCCGACCTTTCCCGACAGCATTTTTCGCGCCTATGACATTCGTGGCGTGGTACCCAAGACCCTGACCGCCGAAACCGCCTACTGGATCGGCCGCGCCATCGGTTCGCAGAGCCTTGCCCAGGGCGAACCCAACGTCTCGGTGGGTCGTGACGGCCGTTTGTCCGGCCCCGAGCTGGTCGAGCAACTGATCCAGGGGCTGGCCGACAGCGGTTGCCACGTCAGCGACGTCGGCCTGGTGCCGACACCCGCGTTGTACTACGCGGCCAACGTACTGGCCGGTAAATCCGGGGTGATGCTCACCGGCAGCCATAACCCTTCGGACTACAACGGCTTCAAGATCGTCATCGCTGGCGATACGCTGGCCAATGAACAGATCCAGGCCCTGCACACCCGCCTGAAAACCAACGACCTGACCAGCGGCACCGGCACCATCACCAAGGTCGACATCCTGCAGCGCTACTCCGATGAAATCACCCGCGACGTCAAACTCGCGCGCCGCCTCAAAGTGGTGGTGGATTGCGGAAACGGCGCGGCTGGCGTGATAGCCCCGCAATTGCTCGAAGCGCTGAACTGCGAAGTAATCCCGCTGTTCTGCGACGTCGACGGCAACTTCCCCAACCACCACCCGGACCCGGGCAAGCCGGAAAACCTGGAGGACCTGATCGCCAAGGTCAAGGAAGTGGGCGCCGACGTCGGCCTGGCCTTCGATGGCGACGGTGACCGCGTAGGCGTGGTGACCGAAACCGGCGAGATCGTATTCCCCGACCGCCTGCTGATGCTGTTTGCCCGTGACGTCGTGGCGCGCAACCCCAACGCCGAGATCATCTTCGACGTGAAATGCACCCGCCGCCTGACGCCACTGATCAAGGAGTACGGCGGTCGCCCGCTAATGTGGAAGACCGGTCATTCGTTGATCAAAAAGAAAATGAAGGAAACCGGCGCACTATTGGCCGGCGAAATGAGCGGCCACGTGTTCTTCAAGGAGCGCTGGTTCGGGTTTGACGACGGCATTTACAGCGCCGCTCGTCTGCTGGAGATCCTCAGCAAGGAAAAATCCACCGCCGAAGAACTGTTTCAGACCTTCCCGAATGATATTTCTACGCCAGAGATCAATATCCATGTGACCGAGGAGAGCAAATTCAGCATCATTGACGCATTGCACGATGCGCAATGGGGTGAAGGCGCCAACCTGACCTCCATTGATGGTGTGCGAGTCGATTACGCCAAAGGCTGGGGCCTGGTTCGCGCGTCCAACACCACACCGGTGCTGGTCCTGCGTTTCGAGGCGGATACCGAGGCCGAGTTGCAGCGCATCAAGGACGTGTTCCACGCCCAGTTGAAACGTGTTGCCCCTGATCTCCAATTACCGTTCTGATTTTTTGCCCGGAGCCCTGAATGACCCTCGAACGCGAAGCCGCTGCCAACACCGCCAAGGTCCTGTCCGAAGCGTTGCCTTATATTCGACGCTACGTCGGCAAGACGCTGGTGATCAAGTACGGCGGCAATGCCATGGAAAGCGACGAGCTGAAAACCGGCTTTGCCCGCGACATCGTGCTGATGAAAGCCGTGGGGATCAACCCGGTGGTCGTCCACGGTGGCGGCCCGCAAATCGGCGACCTGCTCAAGCGTCTGTCGATCGAGAGTCACTTCATCGATGGTATGCGTGTCACTGACGCGCAGACCATGGACGTGGTGGAGATGGTCCTCGGCGGCCAGGTCAACAAAGACATCGTCAACCTGATCAACCGCCACGGCGGCAGCGCCATCGGCCTGACCGGCAAGGATGCGGAGCTGATCCGCGCCAAGAAACTTACCGTGACCCGCAAGACGCCGGAGATGACCCAGCCGGAAATCATCGACATCGGCCAGGTGGGCGAAGTGATCGGCATCAACACCGATTTGCTCAACCTGCTGGTCAAGGGCGACTTCATCCCGGTGATTGCGCCGATCGGCGTGGGCGCCAATGGCGAGTCCTATAACATCAACGCCGATCTGGTAGCCGGTAAGGTGGCGGAAGCACTGAAGGCTGAAAAGCTGATGCTACTGACCAATATCGCCGGTTTGATGGACAAGGAAGGCAAGGTACTCACCGGCCTGACCACCCAGCAGGTAGACGACCTGATCGCCGACGGCACCATCTACGGCGGCATGTTGCCGAAGATCCGTTGCGCGCTGGAAGCAGTGCAAGGTGGTGTAGGCAGCTCGCTGATCCTGGATGGCCGTGTGCCGAATGCAATCCTGCTGGAAATCTTCACTGATACCGGTGTGGGCACGCTGATCAGTAACCGCAAGCGTCCTTAACCGCTGCAAATAAAAAGGCCCCGCTCGATCCAATCGAACGGGGCCTTTTGTTTGTACACAGTTCACATGTGGGAGCTGGCTTGCCTGCGATGACGGCAGTACATGCAAAAATGCACCGCCTGACACACCGCTATCGCGGGCAAGCCCGCTCCCACAGGATTCAGTGTCAGACGCCAAACTGCTCGCGGTAGGCACGCACCGCCGGCAAATGCTGCTTGAGCTGCGGGTCATCTTCCAGGAACTGCAACACCTGGTTCAACGACACGATGCTCACCACCGGGATGCCGAAGTCACGCTCCACTTCCTGGATCGCCGACAACTCACCGTTGCCGCGCTCCTGGCGGTTCAAGGCGATCAGCACACCAGCAGCTTTTGCGCCGTCCTGGGAAGCGATGATCTGCATCACTTCACGGATCGCGGTGCCTGCGGTGATCACGTCATCGATGATCAGCACATCGCCGGTCAATGGCGCGCCGACCAGGCTGCCACCTTCACCATGGGCCTTGGCTTCCTTACGGTTGAAACACCACGGCAAGTCCTGCCCGTGATGCTCCGCCAGGGCGACCGCCGTCGCCGCTGCCAGGGGAATACCCTTGTAGGCCGGACCAAAAAGCACATCAAAGGAAATACCGCTTTCAACGATGGCTGCCGCGTAGAAACGACCCAACTGAGCCAGGGCCGAACCCGAGTTGAACAAGCCTGCATTGAAGAAGTACGGGCTGGTGCGCCCGGACTTGAGAGTGAACTCACCGAAGCGTAAAACGCCGCGATCGATGGCAAAACGAATGAAATCGCGTTGATACGCCTGCATGAAAAAAGCCTCAGATACCACGGATTTAGCTAATTAGGTGGACGGCGTGTATCATACACGCACGCGATTTTTGGGGCCATTTATGCGGATCATCAGTGTGAACGTTAATGGTATTCAGGCTGCAGTCGAGCGTGGTTTGCTCAGTTGGCTGCAAGCCCAGAATGCCGACGTCATCTGCCTGCAGGACACCCGCGCCTCCGCCTTTGAACTGGACGACCCAGCCTTCCAACTGGATGGCTACTTCCTTTATGCCTGCGATGCCGAAGTGCCCACCCAAGGTGGCGTGGCTTTGTACTCGCGGTTGCAACCCAAGGCGGTCATCAGCGGCCTCGGCTTCGAGACAGCCGACCGCTACGGGCGCTACCTGCAAGCCGATTTCGACAAGGTCAGCATCGCGACCTTGCTGCTTCCTTCGGGGCAGAACGGCGATGAAGACTTGAACCAGAAGTTCAAGCTAATGGACGACTTCGCCCGTTACCTGGATAAACAGCGACGCAAACGTCGCGAGTACATTTATTGTGGCTCGCTGTACGTGGCGCAACAGAAGCTGGATATCAAGAACTGGCGCGACAGCCAGCAATCACCGGGCTTCCTGGCGCCGGAACGGGCCTGGATGGACGAGATTGTCGGCAACATGGGCTATGTTGATGCCCTGCGCGAAGTCAGCCGCGAAGGCGATCAGTACAGCTGGTGGCCGGATAACGAACAGGCCGAGATGCTCAACCTGGGCTGGCGTTTCGACTATCAGCTGCTGACCCCGGGCCTGCGCCGGTTCGTACGCAGCGCTCGCCTGCCACGCCAGCCGCGCTTCTCGCAGCACGCGCCGCTGATCGTCGACTACGACTGGACCTTGACCATCTGAGGTCTTTTTCCAGGCACAAAAAAACCGACAGCAATGTCGGTTTTTTTGTGGCCGCTCGGTTACTTGACCAGACGCCAAGTCCACGGATAGCGATAGGCAATGCCCTTGTTGGCCTTGATCCCGGCAATGATCGTCAGTATCAACGCCCCTATCACCAGTACGGTCATCAGCAAAAAGCCGACCACCACGAAGCCCAGCACCAGACACACCAACCAGGCGATGGCCACGGTGATCTGAAAATTCAGGGCTTCCTTGCCCTGATCATCGATAAGCGGGTCCACATCCTTCTTGAACTGCCACAGGATCAGCGGCCCCAACACGCTGCCGAAGGGGAACACCAACCCTGCAAACGCCGCGAAATGACACAGCATTGCCAACTGGCGTACTTCCTTGGACGGTGCCGGAACCGGCAATTGGCTGTCATTCATGGCGCTTCTCCTTGGGGCGGGCTTAGTCAGCGAGTGCAGCGGTTTGCAGTGCAAAGATTTCGGTCATGCCCTTCTGGGCCAGGGCCAGCATCGCGTTCAGCTCAGCCGGCTGGAATGGCGCGCCTTCGGCGGTGCCCTGCACTTCGATGAAACCACCGGTGCTGGTCATGACCACGTTCAGATCGGTCTCGGCGGCCGAGTCTTCCAGGTAATCCAGGTCCAGCACAGGCTCGCCCTGGTACATGCCGACCGACACAGCTGCGATCATCTGCTTGAGCGGGTCACCCGCCTTGAGGCCGCCGCGCTTCTTGATCACTTTCAATGCGTCGACCAGGGCTACCATGGCGCCAGTGATGGATGCAGTACGGGTACCGCCATCAGCCTGGATCACGTCGCAGTCGACGTAAAGGGTCACGTCGCCCAATTTGGACATGTCCAGCGCGGCACGCAGGGAACGGCCAATCAGGCGCTGGATTTCCAGGGTACGCCCGCCTTGCTTGCCACGGCTGGCTTCACGCTGGTTACGCTCACCGGTGGCGCGCGGCAACATGCCGTACTCTGCGGTCAACCAGCCCTGGCCCTGGCCCTTGAGGAAGCGCGGCACGCCGTTTTCGACGCTGACGGTGCAAATCACCTTGGTATCGCCAAACTCGACCAGTACGGATCCCTCGGCGTGTTTGGTGTAGTTGCGGGTGATGCGGATCGAGCGGAGCTGATCGGCAGCGCGACCACTTGGACGTTTCATAGGGGATACCTGTACTGAGGACGAAAAACTGCCGAGCATTATAGAGCCGCGAGCCGATTCGGGGCACTTCTAAAAATTCGGTTACGAATGCGCATGTTTGGGCGCCTCCTGCGCACTGCGCTACAATCCTGCGCCTCTCGACCGTAGGAGCGAGCTTGCTCGCTCCTACAGGTCGGCCTGGCCAATCTCTATCTATCCAACACGAGGTACCTCCATGGTGCACAGCATGACCGCCTTCGCCCGTGTCGAAAAAGCCGGGGTTCAAGGCACCCTCAGCTGGGAATTGCGCTCGGTCAACAGCCGTTACCTGGAGCCACACCTGCGCCTGCCCGAGTCGTTCCGCGACCTCGAAGGCGCCGTTCGTGAAGCGCTGCGCCAGGGCATTTCCCGTGGCAAGCTGGAATGCACCCTGCGTTTTACCGAAGAAACCACCGGTAAACCGCTGCAGCTGGACCGCGACCGCGCCGCACAACTGGTTGCCGCCGCCGAAACCATCGCCGGCCTGATCAAGCAACCGGCCGCGCTGAACCCTCTGGAAGTCCTGGCCTGGCCCGGCGTACTGGTGGGCGACGCAACCGACCCGCAGGCCCTGAACGCCGAAGCCCTCGCGCTGTTCAACCAGGGCCTGAAGGAGCTCAAGGCCGGCCGTGAGCGCGAAGGCGCTGAACTGGCGCGCCTGATCAACGAGCGTCTGACATCGATCGAAGCCGATGTGGTCACCCTGCGCGAACTGGTGCCGCAGATGCTTGCTACCCAACGCCAGAAGATCCTCGACCGCTTCACCGACATGAAAGCCGACCTTGACCCGACGCGTCTGGAACAGGAAATGGTCCTGCTTGCCCAGAAAAGCGACGTGGCCGAAGAACTCGACCGCCTGAGCACCCACATTCTTGAAGTACGCCGCGTGCTCAAGTCCGGTGGCGCCGCCGGTCGGCGCCTGGACTTCCTGATGCAGGAACTCAACCGCGAAGCCAATACACTGGGCTCCAAGGCGTTCGATCCGCGCAGCACCACGGCGGCGGTCAACCTCAAAGTGTTGATCGAGCAAATGCGCGAACAAGTACAGAATATTGAGTAAGGCAACCTCCATGACCCACAGCACCGGCACCCTTTACATCATTTCCGCCCCTTCGGGCGCGGGCAAAAGCAGCCTGGTCAAAGCCTTGACCGACGCTGACGAGCAGATCCGCATTTCGGTGTCGCACACCACCCGCGCCATGCGCCCGGGCGAAGTGAACGGCGTGCACTATCACTTCGTCGAGCGTACCGAATTCGTCAAGATGATCGAACACGGCGACTTCCTGGAGCGCGCCGAAGTCTTCGGCAACCTCTACGGCACCTCCCAAAGTCATCTGCAGCAGACCCTGGACGAAGGCCACGACCTGATCCTGGAAATCGATTGGCAGGGCGCCGAGCAAGTGCGCCAATTGATGCCCAAGGCACGCTCGATCTTTATCCTGCCGCCGTCGCTTGAAGCGTTGCACCAGCGCCTGACCAACCGTGGCCAGGACAGCGACGAGATCATCGAAGGGCGTATGCGTGAAGCCGTCAGCGAAATGAGCCACTATGTCGACTACGACTACCTGATCATCAATGACGATTTTGCCCACGCCCTGGATGATTTGAAGGCGATTTTCCGTGCCAATCAGCTCCAGCAAAAGCGTCAACAGCAGCGTTTCGGCAAATTACTCGCCGAACTGCTCGGCTGATTGGCTCTTCCCAAAACCGCTGCAAGGGCCTTACATTGGCACTTGTAGCGGTTTTGCGAGAGCCTGCGAAAAATCAGCGCTTCCCTAAACGCTGGTGATTTTTTAAACTGCTCAGTCCGCTCGCCCAACCGGGCAGCGCGCATCTTGCATTCGCTCCGAGGAATACCATGGCCCGCGTAACCGTTGAAGACTGCCTAGAACACGTGGATAACCGCTTTGAGCTGGTCATGCTCTCTACCAAGCGTGCCCGTCAACTGGCCACTGGCGGCAAAGAGCCCCTGGTCCAGTGGGAAAACGACAAGCCTACCGTTGTAGCTCTGCGTGAAATCGCTGAAGGCCTGATGAGCTACGAGTTCATTGCCAACGCCGAAATCGTTGAAGACGAACCGCTGTTTGCAGCGTTCGAGGACGAGTCCAACGAGGCCGTCTAAGCCTATGCCAGGTCGACGTAGCACGGCGCAGGGTCACAGTCATCGGCAGGAGTTCACACTTTGCCGAGCATAGACGCCCTCGCCGATCGCTTATCGGCCTACCTCGGCCCCGACCAGGTCAACCTGGTCCGCCGAGCGTATTTCTACGCCGAACAAGCCCACGACGGCCAACGCCGACGTAGCGGTGAGGCGTACGTCACCCATCCCCTTGCGGTGGCAAATATCCTGGCCGACATGCACATGGACCATCAGAGCCTGATGGCCGCGATGCTGCATGACGTGATCGAAGACACCGGCATTGCCAAGGAAGCGCTCAGCGCGCAATTTGGCGAAACCGTGGCCGAACTGGTCGACGGGGTCAGCAAACTGACCCAGATGAACTTCGAGACCAAGGCCGAAGCCCAGGCGGAAAACTTCCAGAAGATGGCCATGGCCATGGCCCGAGACATTCGGGTGATCCTGGTCAAGCTGGCCGACCGGCTGCACAACATGCGCACGCTGGAAGTGCTGTCCGGCGAAAAGCGTCGGCGCATCGCCAAGGAAACTCTGGAAATCTACGCGCCCATCGCCAACCGGCTGGGCATGCACGCTATTCGTATCGAATTCGAAGACCTTGGTTTCAAAGCCATGCACCCGATGCGTTCGGCGCGCATCTACCAGGCGGTCAAACGCGCCCGGGGCAATCGCAAGGAAATCGTCAACAAGATCGAAGAATCCCTGAGCCATTGCCTGGCAATCGACGAAATCGAAGGCGAGGTCAGTGGCCGCCAGAAGCACATCTACGGCATCTACAAGAAGATGCGCGGCAAGCGCCGGGCCTTCAACGAGATCATGGACGTGTACGCGTTCCGGATCATCGTCGACAAGGTCGATACCTGCTACCGCGTGCTGGGCGCTGTACATAATTTGTACAAGCCCTTGCCGGGCCGCTTCAAGGACTACATCGCGATCCCCAAGGCCAACGGCTATCAGTCGCTGCATACCACGCTGTTCGGTATGCATGGCGTGCCGATCGAGATTCAGATCCGTACCCGCGAAATGGAAGAGATGGCCAACAACGGCATCGCCGCCCATTGGCTGTACAAGTCCAGTGGCGACGAGCAGCCCAAAGGCACCCATGCCCGCGCCCGCCAGTGGGTCAAGGGCGTGCTGGAAATGCAGCAACGTGCCGGCAACTCACTGGAATTCATCGAAAGCGTGAAGATCGACCTGTTCCCGGACGAGGTCTACGTGTTCACGCCCAAGGGCCGGATCATGGAGCTGCCCAAGGGCTCCACAGCGGTCGACTTCGCCTACGCGGTACACACCGACGTCGGCAACAGCTGCATTGCCTGTCGGATCAATCGTCGTCTCGCGCCGCTGTCCGAGCCCCTGCAAAGCGGCTCCACGGTCGAGATCGTCAGTGCTCCGGGCGCTCGCCCCAACCCGGCATGGCTGAACTTCGTGGTCACCGGCAAGGCCCGTACGCATATTCGCCACGCCCTGAAACTGCAGCGTCGCTCCGAGTCCATCAGCCTGGGCGAGCGCCTGCTGAACAAGGTGCTCAACGGCTTCGACAGCGCCCTGGACAAGATTGCGCAAGAGCGCGTGCAGGCGATGCTTCATGAGTATCGCCAGGAAACCATCGAAGACCTGCTCGAAGATATCGGCCTGGGCAACCGCATGGCTTACGTGGTCGCCCGTCGCTTGCTGGGCGAAGGCGAACAACTGCCGAGCCCGGAAGGCCCGCTGGCGATTCGCGGCACCGAGGGTCTGGTGCTCAGTTACGCAAAATGTTGCACACCGATTCCGGGCGACCCGATTGTCGGCCACCTGTCCGCGGGCAAGGGCATGGTGGTGCACCTGGACAACTGCCGCAATATCACCGAAATCCGCCACAACCCGGAAAAATGCATCCAGCTCTCGTGGGCCAAGGATGTCACCGGCGAATTCAACGTCGAGCTGCGGGTGGAGCTGGAACACCAGCGCGGCCTGATCGCCCTGCTGGCCAGCAGCGTCAACGCGGCCGATGGCAATATCGAGAAAATCAGCATGGACGAACGTGATGGTCGCATCAGCGTGGTCCAACTGGTGGTCAGTGTGCACGACCGCGTGCACCTGGCCCGCGTGATCAAGAAACTGCGCGCCTTGACCGGTGTGATCCGCATCACCCGTATGCGTGCATAACCGATCCATTACAAGGAGTCATTCATGACCAAGACAGTTATCACCAGCGATAAAGCCCCAGCCGCCATCGGCACCTACTCCCAGGCGATCAAGGCGGGCAACACCGTCTACATGTCCGGCCAGATTCCGCTGGACCCAAAGACCATGGAACTGGTTGAAGGCTTCGAAGCCCAGACCGTACAAGTCTTCGAAAACCTCAAGTCCGTGGCTGAAGCTGCCGGTGGTTCGTTCAAAGACATCGTCAAGCTGAACATCTTCCTCACCGACCTGAGCCATTTTGCCAAGGTCAACGAGATCATGGGCAAGTACTTCGAACAACCCTACCCAGCCCGCGCCGCCATCGGCGTTGCCGCCCTGCCAAAGGGCGCACAGGTTGAGATGGACGCCATTCTGGTCATCGAGTAAAACACCCGGCGCAGCCCCAAAAGGCTGCGCCGGCTTCGCTTCATAAGGATTTCGTAATGCGCAAAGCGCTTGTAGCCTCTTCGTTGCTCGCACTGTTGCTCGGCGGTTGTGCCAGCAACCCGGCCGATCTGGACGTAAGCGGTACCTGGATCAACCAGGCCGCCATCGACGCGGCAGCCAAGGGCGGCCCTTTGCGTGAAGCCCTGCAATCCTATGGCCCCAACCTTGAGTGGGAGGTCAACACCAAGGCGTTGCAGGCGCGCTACTACAACGGTTTTGAAGTAGCGGAAGGCAAGTTGTCGGGTGAAAAACCCGGCGCGTGGAGCGTGGACTTCTACGGCAGCTCCGCCACCGAACTCAAGCGCAAAGGCAAACAATTGCTGCAAGTGGCCAACGACAATGAGCCAGAGCAGCTGTTCGCCCGCGCCAAAGACCCGGCCCCCGAAGGCGCACCACTGGGTGCCAACTTCGAACGGGCGCTGTATGCGGCCTACATGGGCGGCGACTGGAAGATAACCGACGGCACCGGCAACGGCGCCACAGTGCAGTTCCAGGCTGACGGCAAGATCGCCGGTCTGCCTGGCGTTGACCGTTACTCACTGTGCCTGGCGGGTGATTGCGCCTCCATGAGCGGCGGCTACGACAGCATCTGGCTGCAACTGAACGGCCAGGGCAACCCATGGATCTTCGTACGCAAGGGTGAGCAACTGGAAATCTTCCAGGCGATCAACACCGCCCAGGCCGATGAAGTGCCTTCGTTTACCCCAGGCCCGCGCCAATGGCTGCTTGAAAAGTAATAACAACGTCACCTGGATCTAAAGGTGGGAGGGGGCTTGCCCCCGATAGCATCACACCAGTCAATATTTCCTTGGCTGACTCACCGCTATCGGGAGCAAGCCCCCTCCCACATTTTTGACCGGGTTTCATTCTTTCAGGATGGCGGCATAGCCTTCCCGGTAAG
This sequence comes from Pseudomonas sp. W15Feb34, assembly GCF_023127765.1. Taxonomy (NCBI): domain Bacteria; kingdom Pseudomonadati; phylum Pseudomonadota; class Gammaproteobacteria; order Pseudomonadales; family Pseudomonadaceae; genus Pseudomonas; species Pseudomonas sp. W15Feb34. Next base: position 280,479 of record NZ_SPKN01000003.1, on the reverse strand, counting down.
TCGGGTAAGTCGGCACCCAGCCCAACGCCTTGATACGCGCATTACTGCACTGCTTGCTCCCCGCACGCCGCACACTGGCGTCATCAGCCCATTCGGTCACACCCAGGTACTCGCGCAACCAGCCCACCACCTCGGCCAATGGCGCCGGCGCATCGTCGACACCGATGTAGACTTTGTCCAATGTACCGCCCTGCTCTACGTGCCGCAGTAAAAACGCCAGCAGCCCGGCCGCATCATCAGCGTGAATCCGGTTGCCATATAAAGGCGGGTCAACCGCTACGCGGTAGCCTTGACGCACCTGGGTCAGCAGCCATTCACGACCCGGGCCGTAAATCCCGGTCAGCCGCACGATGGTGGCCGGAATACCACTATTGAGCGCCATTTGCTCAGCTTCCAGCATCACCTGCCCGGAATAACCCTTCGCTTGCGTCTCTGACGTTTCGTCGACCCACTCGCCGTTCTGCTGCCCATACACACTGCTGCTGGAGACAAACAGCAAATGCTTGGGCGCCTGGCCGTAGTCGTCCAGCCACTCCAGTACATGCTGCAACCCTTGCACGTAGGCGGCGCGATAGCCGGCCTCGTCGTGGTCGGTGGCAGCGGCGCAGTACACCAGATAATCCACCCCGCCGATCGGCCAGGTGTCCGGGCAATCCTTTTTGAACAGATCGCCAGCGATGCCGATCACGCCGTCGGGCAGGCGTGAAATATCGCGGCGCAGGCCGTGGACCTCCCATTCCGAGGCCAGCAATTGGCTAGCCAGCCGACTACCCACATCACCGCAACCGGCAATCACAACAGAAGGCGCAGACATCATAAAACTCCATTCTCAAAGGCGCAGATTAGCCGCGCGAGTGGATCAACGGCCAGTGAAAAGCGAAATAAAGTAACAGTGCCACTTTAGTTAACAAGAATTACTTGCAATAATAACCACCCATTTGTCCTCGACCCCCCTCGGTCTGGAAGGACGATCACCCATTTTTTCTCTCAGGTCCGGCCAGCATGACATGTAATACAACCCCCGCTTCGCCAACCAAGCCTCACAGCCCATCCCGCGCCTGGCGTGCGATTGCTGCGATGCTGTTCAGCGTCCTGCTGGCACCGACCGCCGCATTCGCTGATGCCACCGCCCCCGCCACTCCGGCGGCTACCGAGCAGAATGCTGCGACCCCGACGACACCTGCCGTTGCTCCAGTGGCTACCGACCCGGCCCAGGCCACGGGCGACGCCGCACCTGCCAACGAAACCGGCGTTGTGCTGGAAGAAGACAACACCCTGGGTATGGCCCATGACCTGTCGCCATGGGGCATGTACCAGAATGCCGACGTAGTGGTGAAGGCTGTGATGATCGGCCTGGCCATCGCCTCGATCATCACCTGGACCATCTGGATTGCCAAAGGCTTCGAGCTGCTGGGCGCCAAGCGTCGTCTGCGCGCTGAAATCGTCCACCTGAAAAAAGCCACTACCCTCAAGGAAGCGAGCGAAACCGCAACCAAAAAGGGCACCCTGGCCAACACCCTGGTGCACGACGCGCTGGAAGAAATGCGCCTGTCGGCCAACACCCGCGAAAAAGAAGGCATCAAGGAACGCGTGGCTTTCCGCCTGGAGCGCCTGGTTGCCGCCTGCGGCCGTAACATGAGCAGCGGCACCGGCGTACTCGCCACCATCGGTTCCACCGCGCCGTTTGTCGGCCTGTTCGGCACCGTATGGGGCATCATGAACAGCTTCATCGGCATCGCCAAAACCCAGACCACCAACCTCGCCGTCGTTGCCCCCGGCATCGCCGAAGCCCTGCTGGCTACTGCCCTGGGCCTGGTTGCCGCGATCCCTGCGGTGGTGATCTACAACGTCTTCGCCCGTTCGATCGCCGGCTACAAGGCTCAGGTATCGGATGCGTCGGCAGAAGTCCTGCTGCTGGTCAGCCGTGACCTCGATCACCTGCCTACCGAGCGCAGCTCGCAACCGCACATGGTGAAAGTGGGGTAATCGGCCATGGGCCTGCATTTGAATCAAGGCGACGACGAACTCGTCGAGAACCACGAAATCAACGTTACGCCGTTTATCGACGTGATGCTGGTGCTGCTGATCATCTTCATGGTGGCTGCACCGTTGGCCACCGTGGACATCAAGGTTGACCTGCCCGCCTCCAGCGCCAAGCCGGCGCCGCGGCCGGAGAAGCCGATTTTCCTCAGCGTCAAGGCGGACCAACGCCTGTTCCTGGGCGAAGAAGAAGTCAAGGCTGAAACCCTGGGGCCGGTGCTCGACGCCAAGACCCAGGGCAAGAAAGACACGACAATCTTCTTCCAGGCCGACAAGGGCGTGGACTACGGCGACCTGATGAGTGTGATGGATGCCCTGCGGGCAGCCGGCTACCTCAAGGTAGGCCTGGTCGGACTTGAGACGGCAGCCAAGAAATGATCACGACGCGCCACAAACTGACGCGTTACGGCACCAGCCTCGCCGTCGTGCTGGGCGTGCATGCCGTCGCGATCATCATCGCGCTCCAATGGTCCGCGCCGCAGGTGATCCAGTTACCGCCTGCCGCGATGGTCATCGACCTGGCGCCGCTGCCAGCGCCACCGCCGCCTCCGGCACCGCCCAAGGTCGTGGCGCCACCGCCGCCGCCAGTTGAGGAGCTGCCGCTGCCGAAATTGGCCGAGGCGCCCAAACCAACGATCCAGGTGCCCAAGCCGGTCAAGCCCAAACCCAAGCCGCAACCGCCCAAGCCAGTGGAGAAGAAGCCCGATCCGCCCAAGGAGAAACCTTCCGAGGAGCCTCCAAGCGAAACGCCGCCGAGCAACGCGCCTGCGCAAAAATCCGCCCAGCCTGCGCCCGGGCCATCGGCACAGCAGCTTGCTGCCCAGGCATCCTGGCAAAGTACCCTGCTGGCGCACCTGCAGAAGTACAAGAAGTACCCGCCGGGCGCCCAGCAACGTGGCAAGGAAGGCATGAACCGCTTGCGTTTCGTGGTCGATGGCGAAGGCAATGTACTGTCCTACGAACTGGAAGGCCGCTCCGGCAACGCCGACCTGGATCGCGCGACTCTGGAGATGATCCGCAAGGCTCAACCCTTGCCCAAACCGCCAGCCGACTTGTTGAAAAACGGCAGTGTCGAACTGGTCGCACCCTTCGTTTACAACATCGATAAACGTCGCCGCTAGCGGAGCAATGTGGGAGGGGCTTGCCCCCCTCCCGCACTGACTTTCACCGCGACAACAATTTCCGACATTCCCCACTCAATCCCCAGCAAAGTTCTGATAACGTGCGTCTATCGATTGCAGCCGGTATGCTTGGCCCGCAACTTCATGGACGCCCGCTATGACTCTTACAGAATTACGCTACATCGTGACCCTCGCCCAAGAACAGCACTTCGGCCATGCCGCCGAGCGTTGCCACGTCAGCCAGCCGACGCTGTCGGTGGGCGTGAAAAAGCTTGAAGACGAACTCGGTGTGCTGATTTTCGAGCGCAGCAAGAGCGCCGTGCGCCTCACCCCAGTGGGCGAAGGCATCGTTGCCCAGGCCCAGAAGGTCCTGGAGCAGGCGCAAAGCATTCGCGAGCTGGCCCAGGCCGGCAAGAACCAGCTGACCGCACCGCTCAAAGTCGGCGCGATCTACACTGTCGGCCCTTACCTGTTCCCGCACCTGATCCCGCAACTGCACCGCGTCGCGCCGCAGATGCCGCTGTATATCGAAGAAAACTTCACTCACGTGCTGCGCGACAAACTGCGCAACGGCGAGTTGGACGCGATCATCATCGCCCTGCCGTTCAACGAGGCGGACGTGCTGACCCTGCCGCTCTACGACGAGCCGTTCTACGTGCTGATGCCGGCCTCGCACCCGTGGACCAAAAAGGACACCATCGATGCCGGCCTGCTCAACGACAAGAGCCTGCTGCTGCTCGGCGAAGGCCACTGCTTCCGCGACCAGGTACTGGAAGCCTGCCCGACCCTGACCAAGGGCAACGACGGCGCCAAGCACACCACGGTGGAATCCAGCTCCCTGGAAACCATTCGCCATATGGTCGCTTCCGGCCTGGGTATTTCGATCCTGCCGCTGTCAGCGGTGGACAGCCATCACTACGCTCAAGGCGTGATCGAAGTTCGCCCACTCACGCCTCCGGTGCCGTTCCGTACCGTGGCGATCGCCTGGCGCGCCAGCTTCCCACGCCCCAAGGCAATTGAGATCCTCGCCGACTCGATTCGCCTGTGTTCGGTGGCCAAGCCGCCCGCTGCGAGCTAAGCAACCGTATGACTGAGCTGTCGCAGGTGTCGGTGACGGCACTCAAGGGTGTCGGTGACGCCATGGCCGAGAAGTTGGCCAAGGTCGGCCTGGAAAACCTCCAGGACGTGCTGTTCCACTTGCCCCTGCGTTATCAGGACCGCACCCGCGTCGTGCCCATCGGCCATTTGCGCCCAGGCCAGGATGCGGTGGTCGAAGGCACTGTCAGCGGCGCTGACGTGGTGATGGGCAAGCGCCGCAGCCTGGTGGTGCGCCTGCAGGATGGTACTGGCGGCTTGAGCCTGCGCTTCTACCATTTCAGCAACGCGCAGAAAGAAGGCCTCAAGCGTGGCACCCGTGTGCGCTGCTACGGTGAGGCACGTCCCGGTGCATCGGGCCTGGAGATCTACCACCCGGAATACCGCGCCATCACCGGCGACGAACCGCCACCGGTGGACACCACCCTCACGCCGATCTACCCGCTGACCGAGGGCCTGACCCAGCAACGCCTGCGCCAACTGTGCATGCAAACCCTGACCATGCTCGGCCCGCAAAGCCTGCCCGACTGGCTGCCCCTGGAGCTGGCCCGCGACTATCAACTGGCGCCCCTGGCCGATGCGATCCGCTACCTGCATCACCCGCCCGCCGATGCCGATGTGGACGAACTCGCCCTCGGCCATCACTGGGCCCAGCATCGCCTGGCCTTCGAAGAGCTGTTGACCCACCAACTGTCCCAGCAGCGCCTGCGTGAAAGCATGCGCTCCCTGCGTGCGCCGGCGATGCCCAAGGCTACGCGGCTGCCCGCGCAATACCTGGCCAACCTCGGCTTTGCGCCGACCGGAGCACAGCAGCGCGTGGGCAATGAGATCGCCTACGACCTCAGCCAGCAAGAACCCATGCTGCGCCTGATCCAGGGCGACGTGGGCGCAGGCAAAACCGTGGTCGCCGCCCTCGCCGCCTTGCAAGCACTGGAGGCGGGTTACCAAGTCGCGCTGATGGCGCCGACAGAAATTCTCGCCGAACAACACTTCATCACCTTCAAGCGCTGGCTCGAGCCGCTGGGCCTGGAAGTGGCGTGGCTGGCCGGCAAGCTCAAAGGCAAGAACCGTGCGAGCGCCCTGGAGCAAATCGCTGCCGGCGCGCCGATGGTGGTGGGCACCCATGCGCTGTTCCAGGACGAAGTGCAGTTCAAGAACCTCGCGCTGGTGATCATCGACGAGCAGCATCGCTTCGGCGTGCAACAGCGCCTGGCCCTGCGCCAGAAAGGCGTGGGCGGGCGCATGAACCCGCACCAGTTGATCATGACCGCCACCCCGATCCCGCGCACCCTGGCCATGAGCGCCTACGCCGATCTCGACACCTCGATCCTCGATGAATTGCCGCCCGGGCGTACGCCGGTCAACACCGTGCTGGTCACCGACACCCGGCGCGTGGAGGTGATCGAGCGCGTGCGCGGCGCCTGCGCCGAAGGCCGGCAGGCGTACTGGGTCTGTACCTTGATTGAAGAGTCCGAAGAGCTGACCTGCCAAGCCGCCGAAACCACTTACGAAGACCTCACCAGCGCCCTGGGCGAACTCAAGGTCGGGCTGATCCATGGCCGCATGAAACCGGCAGAGAAAGCCGCAGTGATGGCCGAGTTCAAGGCCGGCAACCTGCAATTGCTGGTGGCTACCACGGTGATCGAAGTGGGCGTGGACGTGCCCAACGCCAGCCTGATGATCATCGAAAACCCCGAACGCCTGGGCCTGGCGCAACTGCACCAATTGCGCGGCCGGGTCGGCCGGGGCAGCGCTGCCAGCCATTGCGTGCTGTTGTATCACCCGCCGCTGTCGCAGATCGGCCGCCAGCGCCTGGGCATCATGCGCGAAACCAACGACGGGTTTGTCATCGCCGAAAAAGACCTCGAACTGCGCGGCCCGGGTGAAATGCTCGGCACACGCCAGACCGGTCTGCTGCAATTCAAGGTCGCTGACCTGATGCGTGACGCCGACTTGTTGCCTGCTGTGCGCGACGCCGCGCAAGCCTTGTTGGAACGCTGGCCCGAACATGTCAGCCCGCTGCTGGATCGCTGGCTGCGGCACGGGCAGCAATACGGCCAAGTGTGACGCCCGACGCACTTATCCGACCATCACCCGTATCAAGCTGGTTATACTCCAATGACTGTAAGAAATTGGATCAGGCCATGTCAGAAGTTGCCCTCGCCACAGCCCCACTGACCGCCCCGCCGGTCATTCGGGCGCTGCTCGCAAAGCTCGCCGTCCCCTACACGGAAGTCGCCGAACACGCGGGCCTGAACCCTGCGCGAAAGGTCCAGGCGGTGTTGCTTGAGGATGCGGTCGGTGCACTCATGGTGCTGTTCCCTCAAAGCCAGTTGCTTGACCTCAACCGCCTCACCGAACTCACTGGTCGCCGTCTCACGGCCGTAGCCCCGGAGCGGGTCGAGCGTATGCTTGGCAAGCATGACCTGAGCCTGCTGCCCGGGCTGCCGCCGCTCACCAGTTCACCTTGCCTGTATGAAGGCAGCCTGCTCAACGAGCCGAGCCTGCTGGTGCATTCGGGCGAAGCCGGGTTGTTGCTGGAAATCCCCAGTGACGCCTTCAAGAGCCTGCTCACCAAGGCCAGTGCCGCCCAGTTCGGCGAGCCATTGAGCAACATTCGCCCGAACCTGGACCGCCCCAATGATGACCGCGAGGAAATCACCCAGGCGATGCAGGCGTTCACAGCCCGCCGCATTCAGCAACGCCTGGAAGCGACCATCGAGATTCCACCGCTGGCCGACACGGCGCAAAAGATCATCAAGCTGCGCGTAGATCCCAACGCCACCATCGATGACATCACCGGCGTGGTGGAAACCGACCCGGCGCTGGCCGCCCAGGTGGTGAGTTGGGCCGCGTCGCCCTACTACGCCTCGCCGGGCAAGATCCGTTCAGTCGAAGACGCCATCGTGCGCGTACTGGGCTTCGATCTGGTGATCAACCTGGCGCTCGGCCTGGCACTGGGCAAAACCCTGAGCCTGCCCAAAGACCGTCCGCATCAGTCCACCCCGTACTGGCATCAGTCGATCTACACCGCTGCCGTGATCGAGGGGCTGACCCGCGCCATGCCCCGTGCCCAGCGCCCGGAAGCCGGCCTGACCTACCTGGCCGGGCTGTTGCACAACTTCGGCTACCTGCTGCTGGCCCATGTGTTCCCACCGCATTTCTCGCTGATCTGCCGACACCTGGAGGTCAACCCGCACCTGTGCCACAGCTATGTCGAGCAACATTTGCTGGGGATCAGCCGCGAACAGATTGGTGCGTGGCTGATGCGCTACTGGGACATGCCGGACGAACTGTCCACAGCCCTGCGCTTTCAGCACGATCCGACCTATGACGGGCAATATGCCGAGTATCCGAACTTGGTGTGTCTGGCGGTGCGATTGTTGCGTAGCCGGGGAATTGGATCGGGGCCAGATGAGGCGATTCCGGATGCGTTGCTGGAGCGTTTGGGCTTGAGCCGGGAAAAAGCTGAGGAAGTGGTCGCCAAGGTGTTGGATGCCGAGGTGCTGTTGCGCGAGTTGGCATCGCAGTTCAGCCAGGGCTAAATCTTTCACCTGATAAACCGCTATCGCAGGCAAGCCAGCTCCCACAGTTGACCGAGTTCCAGCGTTGGAGCGCAGCCAGACTGTGGGAGCTGGCTTGCCTGCGATGAATCCAACTCGGTATACCTGAAAACCCTACTTCTTTTTCTTCGGCTTCAAATACTTGGTCAGCCCTTGAAACCAGATCACCAGCGCCGGGTTGCCCTTGATCTGGATCGACTTGTCCTGAATCCCCGTCATGAACGCCAGTTGCTTGTTCTTCGCCTGCATCGTGGCAAAACCGTAGGCGGCATCCTTGAAAGCAATCGCAAAGGCAGGCTCAGGGTGAACACCTGAACGGCTGGTGATGCGCTGGTCTTTGACAATGAAGTGACGGGCAACCTTGCCGTCGAGGGTCTGCAGCTGGAAGGCCAGGTCTTTGTCACCCAGTTGCTGCTGGAAGGCGGGATTGGTGCGGCTGGCTTTGCCCATCATCAGGCCAAGCACCCACAGAAGAAGACGAAATTTCATGCACACGGCCTCGGTGTATTTATTGGAGTGGCCGCAGCAGTGTAACGATTTGCAAATAGAACGCCACCGATCTTGCGCTTTAGGCGCAGATCGGCTGGCGTTTAACGCTTATAGCAACAAGTGCTTAGACGTTAGGGCAAGGTACCGGCGCCCAGTCAACCAGGTTCGGGTTGGTGCAGTTGAGCTTGAGCTGGGAATCACCCGCGTTGGCTACCTGCTTGCTTTCAGCTTGCTTGGCCTGGGCCGTTTGCAAGGTCTTCTCGGTGGTGACCGCTTCTTTCGGCACGGTTGGCAGCACCGGCTTTTTCGGTGGCTTGGTGCCCGCGCCTTTCTTCTTGGTCGGCGTCACGACAGGCGCCGCATCGGCCTGGGCCACGGTGACCACGTCGGCACGCTGCACGCCGACTTGCTGCAGGTCTTTTTCGTAAGCCTGAGTGTAGTTGTTCAGGTCTTCGCTGGCTTTGCCGTTGACTGCGACGATCAGGTCATTGGATTCCTTCAAGCCCGAGACGATTTCCGCCAGGCGCTTGCGGCCTTCGGTATCGTTGACGGTCTTGGCCTTGCGGTCGGCCACAAGCTTGGTGAACGCACTCTGGTAGCACTGCTGCGACGCCTTGGCGTAGGCGGTGCTGCGGTCGATGTCGGAGACGCTTTTATTCACGTCAGCGGCATAGGAGGCGATGCGCTGGTTGTCATCGGCGATCTGCTTCTGACGTTCGGTGTAGTAACCCGCCGCGCCGCCGGCCAGGGCGCCACCGGCAGCACCGATGGCGGCATTACGGCCACGTTTTTCCTTGTCGCCGGTCAGCGCGCCCAGCAACGCACCGCCGGCCGCGCCGATGGCGGCACCGGTCACCACCGACTTGGTCATGTTCGAGTCGGTGGCACGCAGATGCTGCACCGGCTCGTAGCAGTTGGGGTAGTACTCGACCTTGGTGCTCGACGCGACCTTGGACGCAGGCGACGTAGCGCAACCGGTCAACACGGTGCTGAAACCGGCCGCGATCAGCAGCAGGTGACGCTTGGAAACCGACTTACGGGAAAAAAGCATAGATGTGATCTCTGTTAAGTTTGACTTGCCCAGCACGGCCCACCGCCGCCTGAGTCCCTTCCAAGCTCGCTAGACAGCCAACGATCAAGACCGCTGACCGCTCGCTGCGAGCAATTCCTTCAAGATCGTTGCCGGGTCGGCCCGCTGTTGCTTGCGGTAGTTGCCGACATGGCGAACGAACAGTGTCGCGCGCGTCACCAGGCTCTTGCCGAGCACTGGCTTGCGATCCAACTCTTCCTTGACCCGTTGAAACTGCGCCTGGATCACCGCATCGGTGTAGCGCGTGCCGGTGGCCAGGTTGTCGATATAAATCGCCACCGCGCCGTCGAGGGCGCTGCGTCCATTGGCAATGGCGGTGGCGAACAGCTGCGCGCTGGCTTCGTCCTTGCTGTCGACGGCCTGCTGGCGACTCTTCTGCAGGTTGGCCAGGCGAATGTTGTAGTTGCTGATGGTCTCGGCCACCAACGCCGCCGACTGGATCAGGTTGCCCGCGGCCTCTTCGCGCTGCTGGGCGATCAGCGAAACGTTGCGCTTGAGCTCTTCGTTGACCAGACCCAGCTCGGCCTGCAGCTTGGGGTCGACGCTGGCGGCGATGATGCTGTCCAGGCGCTTGGTCGGGTCCTGGGCGTCGTCGATGGCGTCGGTCAGCGCAGCGAGGCGGCCTTCCTTCTGCCATTGGGCAAACAACTCCTTGTAGCGCGAACGCGGCGCCGACAACGCGCCGATCGCCACGCGAAAGCCGGTGGTCTCGTTGCTTTGCTCGGTGCCATCGGCTGCAAACAATGGGTATTCGCGGCGCATACCGGTAAACAAGGTGCCCTCGCCTTCCAGATAATTGCCGCCCTTGACCACAAAGCCGCCATAGGTGCCCTGGCGTCGGCCGGCATGTACCAGCTGGAACGATTCCTGGACCATTTCCGCAGCGTTGCCGATCACGTCGAACAGGCCGATGGGGTTGGGCAATTTGGTGCCGATGGGCATCAGCCGTGCCGCCTGACCGGTGCCGCCGGCGACCTGGTTGAACACCGCGTAATCAGCCAGCGGGCCATCGCTTTCGCTGCCCTCGGCGCGCCGTGGATACAAGCGGCTTTCCAGGTCCTGACGGCTCACCGCCTGGCCGCCGCGTGCGGCGTATTCCCACTCAACCTCGGTAGGCAGGCGCACAAAGCCCAGGCCGCCGTCTTCGGCTGACGAACCGCGCCCGCTCACCGGCAACAACTCGCGGTGGTACTTCATCAGCCAGGCGCTGTACACCGCCGAAAAACGCTCGGCTTCAAAACGCGACAGCTTCACCTTGGGCAACCGCCCGGCCATGCCGGTGGGCGCGTCACACGCCGGTGCCGGTTCACCGCTGGCCAGGGACTGCGCCTGGCCCATCACCTGGGCATATTGGCGTGCAGTCACTTCGTACTTGCCGATGAAGTACAGCATGGGCTTGAGTGGGGTCTTGGCGTCGGTCTTGGGCATCAGCGGCGCGATGACCTTGTTCCAGGCCTTGGGCAAGTCCTTGAGGGTGAACTGGCCGTTGATGAAGTCGCGGCGATAACCGGAAATAAACGACTGCTGGTAACCGGCCTCGCCTTCGGCAAAGGGGTAGCCGAGGCTGACTTCGCGGTCATCCAGGGTGCCCTGGGCCAGCACGTAGGCATAGCGGAACACCATGTTGCCTTCGCACGGCAGCGGCAAGCTCACGTCATCCGGCAACGGTTTCGGGTTGTCGAGCTTGTCGCTTGCCTCATCCGCCCAGGCCAGCGAGGCCAGGCTCAGCGCCACGCAGGCGCCCAGTAACTTATACATCTCTGATTCCTTCAGAAGCCTGGATACGCGCCACCCGCCACCCCCCACAGGCCGCCGCCACGGCGCTGACGCCGAGCACGGCAGCCAGGGCCAGGCCGTAGTGACGCGCCAACAGATGGCTGGCGTACTCGCCCGGCACCTGCACGAAGAGTTGATTCAAACCCGCTTCGGCCAGGCCATAGAGCCCAACACTGAGCAAGCCCGCAAAACCGGCGCTGTACAGCGCCTGCAACAGCACGAACAGCAACAGCGCGCCGGTGGAAAACCCCAGCAGGCGCAACACTGACAATTCCCGCCGCTTGCGCGCGACCGCCGCCAACGCGCCGGCAAATATCGCCGCAAAGGCTCCGGCCAGGGCCAACCCGGCGATGATCCAGAATACAATCGACAGGTTGCGGCTCAACGACTGCACTTGGGCGATAGTGTGCGCCTGGGTCGACACCAGCAGGTTCTGCCCGGCGAAATACACCCGCAGCGGTTCCACATCACTGAGGCTGCGCGCATACAGGCGAAACGCCGGATAGATACGCTGTTCGCTCACGCCCGCCACCTCGCCGTCCCAATGCAACGCCGGCACCGCACGGCCATCGCGATAATCTTCCGCCGCTTCCAGCAGCGCCAAATCAGTTAACAGTCCATCACGGGCAAAGGCTTCCAACGGCAACACCGCCAGCACTTGCAACCGCGTGCGCTGGGCCTCGACGCGCCCCGCCACTTGCCGCGCAAAGCTGGTTTCCAGCCAGTCACCGGGCCTTGCCGCAAGCTTTTCGGCAGCGGTATGGCTGAGCACAATCTGATCCAAACCGTGAGGCATCGGTAAGCCTGCCAACAACGGATCACCCGCTGCGGTTGGCAACATTTCCAGGGTCAGCGCGCCCACTTGGGCCGTTGCCGCAATCTGCCGTGTACGCGGCAAAGCAAACGCCACATCGCTGCGCTGCCCCAACTGCTGGATAAACGCTGCGCTGAATCGGCCACCGCCCAACGGGATAATTTCACGGGTAGCCGGATCGGTCTCCAAGCGTTCGGTCAAACTGCTAACCAGTCCAAATTTCAGGCCGAATAACACCAGCAATGGCGCGATAACCGCTACCAGCGCCAGCACCGAACAGGCCGACAGCCAACCGTCGTTGCGATAGTCCTGCCAGGCGAGTGAGGCAAGCAGACCGATGCGCATCAGCACGCCTCCCCGAGGGTTGCGGTGACGCCGCCGTCAGCATCGCGACGGCACCCGATACGCCGCACCTGCAAGCCACTGGCGCGGGCCAGGGGTTCGTCATGGGTGGCGATCACACAGGCCGCCCGCTGTTCACGGGCCCGGGCCAGCAGCGCCTGCATCACCCGCTCGGCGTTGAGCGGGTCGAGGGAAGCGGTCGGCTCATCCGCCAGCACCAGTTGCGGCGCATGGGCCAGGGCGCGGGCGCAACTCACGCGCTGGCGCTGGCCCACCGACAACGCCGCCGGGCGCTTGGCCAACTGATCGCTGACCTGCAACTGCTCGGCCAGACGCGCCACGCTGCCGTCGTCCTTCAAGCCCAGCAATTGCCGGGACAAAGCGATATTGCCGCGCACATCCAGAAACCCCAGCAGCCCACCGGTTTGCGGTACATAGCCCAAGTGCTGGCTGCGCAACGCGGCCAGGGCGGATTGCCGGTCGGCACGCCACAGCGCGCCGATGTCCTGCTGGTTGAACGCAAACTGCCCGACCTGATCCGGCGCCAACACCAGCGCCAGCAGATCCAGCAACGTGCTTTTGCCGCAACCACTGGGGCCGACAATCGCCAGTTGTTCGCCCACTTGCAGGTGCAACGCCGGAATCACCAGGCTGTAGCGCTGGCTACCAACGCCCCGGCTCTTGTGCACTGCGCTCAGGTTCAACATTACGGCAGCGTCGACAGCGGCACGCGGTACAACGCATCACCCGGTTCGGCATCGCCGAAACGGACCCAGTTGGCCACGTCGTTATGGAAGGTTTCATACAGGCGGATTTTCGAATCCAGCTCGTCGATAAAGTCTTCCTGCTCGGCCACGCTCAACGACAACCACAAATCCTGGGTCATGTTCAGCGACTTGCTGCGGTACGGCAGGCCCTCCAGGTATTCACCGAGCAGACCGCCGTCGGCCAGGTTACCGCCCTTGCGCAGGGCTTGGGGGTCTCGGCTCATGTAAGCCGAGGCGCTGGCGATTTCCTGGAAGAAATCCTTGGGCGAGCTTTGGGTCTTGCGCGCCGCATCCACGATCAACTTCAGCGACTGTTGCAGGTCATTGAGTTGCAGCTTGGTCAGCATCACGCACACCTGGAACGCTGGCAGTGCCGGGTTGGTCAGGTCGCGGTCGGCGGTCCAGGCGCTGACCAGTTGCGGCGCCTGACTGGCGGTTTTGCGCCCGAGGAAGTCCATGTGCATGGCATAGCCGACCGCGGCGGATTTGTCCGCCAGGCTTGGCGCCGAACCGAGCAGCGGCACCGGTTGCGGCGTGTTGTTGCGCACCTGATGCACCAGGTCGGCGAACACTGTACCGATCTCATCGACGCGCTCACCCAGCTTGCGCACATCGCCTCCCGGCACTGGCGTGTACAGGTCACCGATCTGCGGGTTGGCGTCGGCGGTAAGGATGCGGTACTGGCTCTCGGCACCGGCGTGGGTTTTCTTGCCGACATCGGTGCGCAGATGCAGCGCGTAGATCTTGATCTGCTTGCCGAGTGCGGCCTGTCGCACTTCGGCTTCGTTCATCTGGGTAGCGGCGAACGGGTCGTTCTTGCGCAGCGCACCCGCGTCGGTGACCAGCAGGATGATGCGCCCGCCATAGCCCGACCAGTCCATGCCATCCACCGCCTGCATCACCCCGGCAAACGCATCTTCGTTGAAGGAATGGCTGGAGACGGTTGAGGCTTTGACCTGGCGCGCCATATCGAGGAAGCGCTGCGGATCGCGCCCCTGGTCGAGGCTGATCAGGGTCTTGGCGACGTACTCAAGGCCAGGGGTTTTCTTGATGCTGCTGCGAAAGCCGACCAGGCCGAAGCTGACGCTGTCCAGTTCGCCGCGCTCTGCGATACGGGTTTGCAACTCGTGTACCACGTCGCGGATCTGGTCGATGTAGGGCTGCATCGATACCGTGGTATCCACCACCAGCACCACGGCGGTGCGGAATGCATCGGCATTGGCGCTGAGTGTCGGGGTCGCCGGTGTGGCAGCCGCGCTGCGGCCTGGGTCGATAGAGGCCACGTTGAGCAACTGCACCGGCTGGCCGTTTTCATCGAAGCTCTCTTTTGAGTCGAAAATCGGCAACAGGTAGAACTGGTTTTGCGGCACCGCGCTGGCGGCCGGCTCAAGGGCCAGGACTTGCTGGTTGTCCTCAGGGTTACTCTGCGCCTTGGCCAGCACGCTTTTCGCGGCGGCAGGATCGGCCAACAGTTTCTCCACCTCGCCGGATTGGCGCAGGAACATCACGGGCGCACGCCCCGAGCGCTCGGTGAACTTGAGCACCAGGCTTTGTTTCCAGTCGCTGACCTGGGCGGCCGGCAACCAACCGTCGCTGCGCCCATCGGTGGCGGCGCCCACGCGTACCCACGGGCTGCCATCCACTTCCTTGCGCTGGTACACGTAGAGCACGGAAAACGCCGGCAACGCTTTACCCGGCGCGCTGCCCGCGTCTGCTGAAAGCTGGGCGCCGGGCTTGCTGAGTACGCGCTGGAACAGGGTCTTCTTGCCCGCCATCAGCAACGGACGTTGACCGCCATCCACTGCAGCGACAGCCACCGGTGGCGTCACCGTGGGCACCACGGCGGCTGGCGGCTGAGCCGGTTCATCGCTGCCACTCAACCACCAGTAGCTGGCGCCACCAATGGCCAACGCGACGGCGACCGCCACGGCGGCCAAGGCCAATACCGGACCACGGCGCTGCTCGGAGGGCGCACTGTGCTGGGTCGGCGTGACCACCGGTTGGCGCACTATTGGCTGCGGCTGCGGTTTATCAGTCGGAATGTCGATGGTGACAGGGGTCATGCCCGCCAGATCAAAGCTCAGAGGAATCGGCAGCGGCCGTACCAGCGTGGCGTCCGATTCATCCGCCGGCAGTTGATCCAGCGCCAACAACAACGCTGCCGCATCCGGATAACGCTGCGCCGGGTGTTTGGCCAACAACTTGCGCAGCACACCCTGGTAACGCCCGTGATGCACAGGCAATTCCGGCAACGGCTCAGTCAGGTGCGCCAGCGCAGTGGAAAGCGCATCGGTGCCGCTGTAGGGCAGCTTGCCGACGAGGATTTCGTACAGCACCACACCGAGTGCGTAGAGATCGGCGCGCCCGTCGATCTCCTGACCCCGCGCCTGCTCGGGGCTCATGTAGCTGGGTGTACCCACGGCAAACCCGGCCTGGGTGAATTGGGTGCGGTCGTCCAGCGACTTGGCGATACCAAAGTCGGAAAGTACTGCGGTACCATCGGCGCGGAACAGAATGTTCGCCGGCTTGACGTCGCGGTGCACCAAGCCCTGGGCATGGGCATAACCCAGCGCCGAGGCGATCTGGCGGATCAGCGTCACCCCCTGCTCCGGCGTCAGGCCGGCAGCGATGCGCTCCTTGAGCGTGCCGTTGGGCAGGTATTCCATGGCCATGTAATACAGCTCACCGACGTTGCCGATGTCATGGATGGTCACCGTGTGCGGGTGCGACAGGCGCGCCAGGGTCTTGCCCTCACGCAGGAAGCGCTCGCAGAAACTCGGATCGGCTGCCAGCGCCGCGGCCATCACCTTCAACGCTACCTTGCGCTCCAGCGACCGCTGGGTCGCCAGGTACACGCTGGCCATGGCGCCTTCGCCGATCTCGCCTTCGATGTCATAACCTGGAATGACAATGTTCATGACGAGACCTTCACGACGAGGGTGGTGATGTTGTCCGGTGCGCCGCGATTGAGCCCCAGGTGCACCAGGCTGCGCACGATTTCGTCCGGTGCGTCATGGCTGAGCACGTCGCGGATTTCGCGGTCTTCGACGGTCTTGTTCAGGCCGTCGCTGCACAACAGGTAGCTGTCGCCGGGAGCGATCAACAGTTCGACCGACGCCACGTCCAGTTGCGCTTCCACGCCGACAGCGCGGGTGACGATATTGGAGCGCGGATGGGTGCGGGCGTCAGCTTCGCTGAGCAAGCCGCTGTCTTGCAGGTCCTGCACGTAGCTGTGGTCGCGAGAGATGCTTTCCAGCACGCCGTCACGCAGGCGATACAAACGACTGTCGCCGGCCCACAGGCACACACCGCGCAAGCCGCGGGCGGCAAATACCACTACCGTACTGCCCATCATGGTCACGCCACGGTTGGCGGTTTCTTCGCGTACAGCGGTGTTGATGCGCAGCAGGTCATTGCGCAGCGCCGCGGTGTATTCGTCGAGGGAGCGGCCCAGCGGTACATGGCGCAGGCTGTCGACGATCAAGCTGCTGACATAGTCCCCCGCGGCGTGCCCGCCCATGCCATCGGCCACCACCCACAGGCGGTTTTCCGGCAGGTCCAGAAAGGCATCTTCGTTGACTTGGCGAACCATGCCCACATGGCTTTTGCTCGCGGATTTGTACGTCGCGCCCATCTACACCACACCTTCTTGTCCGAGCAAAAACTGCGCAAAATCATTGGCGGCAGGCAAGCCCTGGCACCGTAATAAACCAGGTGAAATACGTTGCGAACCACGGCCCCACCACAGGCTCGCGCCCTCGCACGCCTGTTCGGCCAGTGCGGTCATGCGCTGATGGGGCACGATGGCGGCCACGCGCTGCAGGCCGGCGAAACGGCTGTCGACCGCACGCGGCTCACTCGCCGGAAAGCCCAGGGCGTCGAGACCCGCGTTGAAACTTTCGAAGGTAGCGCCACTGTCCAGGGTGCTGAGCAACAGCTCTTCGGCCTGCTCGAACCAGGTGTCCGGCCCGCCCACCAGGGAGGCGGGGTTGGTGTCGTGATCCAGCAAGGTGACCACGGCCAGCGGAAAATACCGCCCGACCCGATCAATGCTCGGCATCACCACGCCCGCCGCGGCATCGGGCCCGCATACGCCTGGCGCCAGTACGAAGCGCCACAACGGGCTGACCAGATACACGTTGAGCCAGTCACCGCCCAGGCTGTTCTGGCTGGCGAGCAAACCCGCCGCCAGCCAGCTGTCCCATGGGCCGATAAAGCTCTGGGGCAAGGCGCGGCTGACAAAGTCCCCGCGACTGGCCAGCTTGCCGTAGAAACCCACAGTCGTCATAGCCGCTCCGGCAGGCTGAAACCGCTGAGCACGCGGCTTCTGAACGGGTTGAAGGCACTGTTGGCGCGCAGCTCGTAGGCGATGCTCGCACCATCAACCCGCAGGCGCAGGTTGAAGCGGTCCGGCGAGTTGCCCGCGGTGAGGTCCGATTGCTCCAGCAGACGGAACCAGGCCCACGGGCCGTCCAGCGTGATACCGGAGCGACCACTGGCCGACGGCGGCATGATGGAAATACGCACCACGCCGATGCTGCCAGGGTTCGGCCATTGCATCGCTACCGGGCGGCTCGGGCCGTGGTCGTAGCTCAACTGCTGGCCATCCAGATCAAGCAGAAACTGGGTGATGGTCGGGTCCATCGACACCGGCTTGAGCTCGAAACGCACGATAGGCTGGGTGCCCCCGGACCTGAAGAACGCATCGCGAATTGTCGCCGCCCGCTGGAAGGTTTGCAGCACGCCCGGGGCAATCCCCAGCTTCTGCGCCGCGCCCGGTTGCCAGCGCCAGGTCTGTGCCGATGTATCCACATAGGGCTGCAAGTATTTGCGGAAGTAGTTATCCATTACCCCGCCCACGCCGAAGAACTGGCCGAAGTCATCCAGGGTGGCGTCCCGCGCACTGCCCGGCGACATCGGGTAGCGACCGGCCAACGACTGACGATACACGTTGACCACTTCGCTGACCCAGGCCGCGTTCAGCTGGTTACGCACCCCGCCCATCATGCTGTTGGTGGTGGAATTGACCACCGACTTGACCATGCCCTGCACCAGCGGCGGCTGGCGCTCGGCATTCAGGCTGACCCGCGTGGCCGCAGCCGCCGCCTGGTTCTTGGCCTCACCGAGCAAGGCATCGCCGCTGGCACCGACCATGGCGCTGACCTGCACATACAGCGCATTCATGTCCGACAGCAGGCCGTCGATGGCCGCCGGTTCGCCTTCGTTTTTGCTGACGATGCTGTTGAGTTCGGCAAAGTGCGCGGTCACCGGATCCTCCGACGCCGCCGGGGCATTCGCCGTCGGTTGCTCCTGGCCAAGCAAGCTGCCAAGGCGCTCTTTGAGCTTGTCGACGCCACCTTCCACCGGTACACCCTTGGCAGCCAACTGGCGCTCTTCGGCTTGCAGGTCAGTTTCCCTGGCGACCGCCACCAGCAGCTTTTTCAGCGGCGAGGTCGGGCCGGAAATCACCCGCAGCACGTCGGCGGCCTGGGCCACGCTGGTGATCGGCACAAAGTCGATGTCGGCAAGCAGCGCATCCCACTGACGCTGGTAGTCCTGGAAGTACAAGCGACGCACATCCGCGGCCAGGCTCACCACGTTCTGCTGATCGGCCTGTTCGTGGCCCAGCACCCATTGTTCCTCGGCCAGGGTGCCGGTCTGGTTCAGGCTGCTCAGCAAGAACGCCTGACGATAGCCCTTGGCAGTGAAGAAACCACTCAACGGCTCACCCAATGGCTTGCCGCTTTTGCGGCTGAACACCAGCGCGGCGTCACGCCCAGCGGCTTCGTTGAGACGAAAGTCCGGGATGCCTTCGGGCAGTTTCTGGCGCTTGACCCGGTCATACACGCGCTGGGCCACCGGCAGTTGCTGCAACTGGCGTCGCAGGTCATCGATCAGGCGCGGGTCCAGGCGGGCGCTCGGCGGGTGCCGTTCGAACAGCGCTTGCAAGTGCCCGGCCAGCGCCTGACGCTGATCGGCCGGAAGGTCGCGGGGCAGGTTGCGATCCCAGTCCAGGGCGATCCAGGCCTTGATAAAGTCCGGATCGTAATGCTCGGTGTCGGCGAGCATCAGGTAGGCCTTGAGGCCCTCGTAGAGAAAGTCGGAGTTACCGCCGCCGTGCAGTTGCTCTTCGATGCGCGTCACCAAGCGTGGCGCGAACACGGCGATCAACAGCTTGCGGTAGACACTGGCGGATTCGGCTTCAAGCATATCGCCCTGATACAGCCCCAGCCCTTCGGACCAGCTCGGCGAATCCCCCGCGAGGTTCTTCACCGCGTTCAGCAGTGGTAGCACCGCGAGCACTTCTCGTTGTGCCGGGCTCAGGTTCTGCACGGTCTGGCCCAGGGGCGCAACTTTCTGGTCGACTTGGGCGATATACGCCTGGTTGGCGCGATAACTCACCCACCACAGGCTGCTGACCACCACGACCAGCGCTACGGTGGCCGCCAGCACACCACGTGCAATCCACTTGCGGCGCCGTTCGATTTTCGGGTTCACCCCCACCAAGCCACGCTCGGCGAAAGCCACTGCGGTGAAGAGTTTTTCGATGAAGTAACTGCGCCCGGTGCCGCTCTGGCGCGCCAGGTGCTGGCGGTCCAGGTTCATGCTCTGGGCCATGGCGCCGATCAGGCGGTCAATCGGGCTGCCTTCCTGGGTGCCGCTGGTGAAATACACGCCACGCAGCAACACGCGCTCTTCAAAGGCGTTGGGCTTGAACACACCTTCAAGGAAGCTTTGCAGACAGTCCTTCAACGCGCCGAACTGCTGCGGGAAACCGTAGATCAGGTCGCGGCGTGCCGGGTCGCGCTCCTGTTGCAGACGCTCGACCAGGCGTTCGTTGAGGCGCTGCTCCAGCCCGGCGAATTCGCTTTGCAGGTGCGCCAACGGGCTGTCGCTATTTTTGCCGTCGTCCAGGGCAAAGGTCATGCCCCACACCTGGGCGCGCTCTTCCTTGCTCAGGTTGTCGAAGAACTCCATGAAGCCCGGCACAAGGTCGAGCTTGGTCAGCATCAGGTAGATGGGGAAACGCACGCCCAACTGGGTGTACACCTCCTGGATACGCAGGCGAATCGCGGCGGCATGGGCGGCGCGCTCGGCGTCTGTACCCAGCAGCAAATCCGACAGGCTGATGGCGATAAACGCACCATCGATGGGTCGGCGCGAACGTTGCTTTTTCAGCAGGTCAAGAAAGCCCAGCCACGCGGCTTTATCCACCGTCGAGTTGCTGTCCTGGGTGGTGTAGCGGCCCGCGGTGTCAAGCAAAACGGCCTGATCGGTAAACCACCAGTCGCAGTTACGCGTACCACCGACGCCGCGCACGGCACCGGCGCCCAACTGCGCTGCCAGCGGAAAGTGCAATCCGGAATTGACCAGTGCGGTGGTCTTGCCCGAACCCGGCGGGCCAATGATTACGTACCATGGCAGCTCGTAAAGGTTGCGGCGTTCGTCACCGCCGAGCTTGGCTTTTTTCAGCAGCGTCAGGGCTTCATCCATGCGCTGGCGCAGGGTCGACAACTCTTCGGCAGTGGCAACACTGTTGGGATCAGCCGGGGTTTCGGCGGCCAGGCTGCGCATCACCTCGGCGGCCTGGCGGCGGGCCTGGATGATACGGAACACGCGGTAGGCGAGCCACAGCGCAAATACCAGGATGATCAGCGCCCAACGTCGCCCCTCGGGCATCAACACGTCGAGCAACGGCCCGACAAACCAGATGATCAGGCTCAGGGCAATCAGGCCCAGAACGGGGATTACCCAGCGAATCATAAAACTGAAAAACGCCTTCACTCGACGCCCTCCGCCAGTACGGTGATTTCAACCCGACGATTGCGGGCACGGCCTTCGGCAGTACCGTTGCTCGCCAGCGGCTCGGTGTCGCTACGGCCTTCGGCGCTGAAGCGATCAGCCTGGCCGGTCTTGGCCGCGAGGATCTCCAGCACCGACTTGGCCCGGGCTTCGGACAGCGCCCAGTTCGACGGAAAGCGCAGCGTGGCGATCGGGCGGTTGTCGCTATGGCCGGTGACACGCACCTGACCCTTGACCTTGCGAATGGCATCAGCGATGCGCAGCATCAGCGGCTGGTAAGCATCGACAATGCTGGAGCTGGCGGAGGCGAACAGCTCATCGCCACGAATGGTCACCACCGAACGGTCAACCTTGTCTTCCACGGCCACGCGACCGGCCTTGATGTCTTCGGCCAGGAAGCCGGCCAGGCGCGGCCGCTCGATCACTTTTGGCTGCGCCACCGGACGGTCGATGGCCTGCACCGGGATCTCGCCCAGGGCATGGATATTCTTGAACACCGGCTCGGCGTCCGAGGCCAGTTTCATGCGCAGGCCAAACAGCAACGCCAGCAGCAGCGCCACGCCGATCGCCACGGCGATCCACGGTGGCATGAACTGCGCCAGGCGATCACGGGCCACGGTCACGCCGCGCCAGTGCGGCGACAGCTCACGCTCGTGTTCACCACGGGCACTGCGAATCGCTGCGGCGGTGCGCTCGCGCAAGGCTTCCAATTGGCTGCGACCGTCGGTCATCACGCGGTAGCGGCCTTCGAAACCCAGGCACATGCACAGGTACAACAGCTCCAACAGGTACAGGCGTTCCCGTGGGCTTTGCAGGCAGTGGTCGAGCAACTGGAAGACCTTTTCACCGCCCCAGGCTTCGTTGTGCACGGTGATCAGCAGGCTTTGCTTGCCCCAATCACTGGTGCTGCCCCACGGCGTGCTCAACACCGCTTCATCCAGGGCGGTGCACAGCGCGTAACGGGCCAGCAGCACTTCGTTGCGCGCCACACCAGCCGCTTCGGCGCGCTCTTCGAACTGACGCAGATAGGCCAACAACTGCGCCCGCAGGCTGGCTGGCGCCGGGTGGGCGATGGTGTTGCGCAGCCGCGTCAGCAACGCCAGTAAAGGGCCGGCGGCGCTTTCCAGCGGGTTGAGGCCCTGGCTTTTGCCGGTGAGGATCGGCGCAGCCGGCATCGACAGCGGCGTCGGTTCTGCGCGTGCAGGCTCCGGCGCTCGGCCACCCGGGCGCGGCATGAACTGGGTGCGGTCATCATCATTGGGGTGCATCGCGGATTATCCTCGGATCGCCCAGAAGGCCAGGTTCAAACCCGGGAACTGCCCGGCGATATGGAAGGCAAAGCCGCCGGAATTGCTCAACTGCTGCCAGTGCTCGCTGCCTCGGTCCAGCTCGTAGTAGGTACTACCGGCGTGGTACGGCAATTGGCGCGGCGCCACCGGTAACGGCAGCAAGCCAATGCCTGGCAGTTGCAGGTTGACCATGTCGCGAATGTGCTCCACCGAACCGACTTTGCTCTGCTGGCCAAAGCGTGCGCGCAGGGTTTCGCCGGGCACATCGGCACGCACCACGAGGATGAAACTGGCGTTGTCGAGCAGGGTCTTGTCGGCCAGCATCGCCACGTGGATACCGTAGGCCTTCTCCACAATCGGGATCGGCGTGGCCTTGCTGTCGATCAGCATCGACAGCGCTTCACGCAGGGCCGCCATCACCGGAGTGAAGCTCAGCGCCAAGTCATCGTGCTGGTATTGCGGGTATTCCTGCGGGCGGCGACCTGAAGTGGAGAAGGTCGAAAACTCACCGGCCAGGCTCACCAGTTCGCTGAAGAAGCGCTCCGGGTGCAGCGGGCTCAACTGGCTCAAATGCTGGATCAGCGGCTGGGCGCGATTGACCAGCTGCAGCAGCATGAAGTCGGCAATCTCCGAAGCGCCGCCAGCGCCGGAGGCCACCACGCGCCCCGCCAGGGCTTCGCCACGCTGGTGCAGCAGGCCGAGCAGTTCACTGCGAAACGCAGTCAGCGGTTTGCTTGCGGTCACATTCAGCACCGGCGGGATGTAGGTGTCGTCGAGCACCAGTGCACGGTCGGCGCGTTTTTCCTTGATGCGTACCAGACCAATGGCGGCATAGTCGCTGATGCCGTCCTGCGCCGTCAGCAGGCGCAATGCCCGCGACCCCACGGCTACCGGGGCGCGGTTTTCGAACGGCGCGTTGTCATCGCGCACTTCACGCACCTGGCTGACATAACGCGCAGCTTCCAGGGCTTCGCCTTCCTCAACCGTGTCACGCGCACCGGCACGCTTGAGCGGCAGGGCCAGGTACACCAAGCCGTCGCGCAGGTTGTCGTCGATACTCAACGGGCTCGGCGCCAGGTCATCCTGGGGGATATTGAAGGGCGTGCCATCGGGCAACAGGCCGCGGGCCGATACGATCGCCAGCTTGCCCTGGGCCAGCAGGCCCTGGTCGATCAGCAATTCGGAAAAACCCCAGGCCCCTGCCGACAACGGACGGCTGCGCGCGTCGATCAGGTTTTCCAGGTAACGGTCATGCTGCTGGAAGTGCTGCGTTGCGATGAACATGCCTTCCGACCAGACCACGCGATTGTTCCAGGACATGGGGGCTCCGATTGCTTGTTATTGGGCTGGGCTGGAGGGGGAAACCACGACGTCGGCGCGCACGGCACGCACATCGAGGCTGATCTGGTATTCGCTGGATTGGCGCGGCGCTACGTTGATCACGGCGCGCCATTGCGCGCGGTCCAACTCGCGATAGCCCACCAGCACGCCGATCTGGCGCGTGGCCGGGTTGAGGTCACGCTGAATGCTCAGTTGCTGGCCGGGTTGCACCACCACTTCATCCTGGTCCAGCAGGTCGAGGCCGAGGGTGGATTGCGCACGGTCAGCCAGGGCGAAGTAATCGGAGCGGGAAAAGGTCGCGGCGTTTTTCAGTTCGAAAATACGCACCCGCACCGGCGCAGCCTGGCCATTGGCACCGGGGTTGAGCCCGGCGATCGCGTGGAAATGCAACTCGACGGCGGCGCTGTTGGCTTGCGTGTCGGCCGCCGCTTCGGGTTTGGCCGCGTCGTTTGCACACGCGGTCAGCAGCAGCGCGGTAGCGGCTGCGAGTAAAAACCTGGGAATCATCCTGCGTCCTCAATGACGTGTTTAGCTATCCGTTTTATCCATAAGTGCGACGCGCTTTAGCGTCGCTGTCGTGCGCTGTGCTCTTCGTAGGCCCGGCTGAATTCGCGACCGAACAGGTCCTGGAAATCCTCCTGGGCCTCGCGCGAAATGTTGCTGTAGAGCTCGGTAAACTGCTGCCAGTACTGGGCCTGGCGCGAGCCGTTGAAAATGCTCGAAAGGCCACCGGGCTTGCCCATGCGTTCCTCCAACTGCGCCGGTTCAAAGCGCGCGAGCAGGTGTTTGATCGCCGCTTCCACGCCAGCCATCACGGCCAACTGGTGGGCGCGCAGGTCATCGAAACTGTCCCGTACCGCGATGTCCGGCGCCATAAACGCCTGGTTGCCATGACGAAGCAGCAGCAGTAACGCTTCGTCGGCATTTGGAGCGAATTTCAACGGGTTGTTTTCGGCGGGGCGGATCATCGTCTGCTGCATACGGAACTCGCCCTTGAGGCTGGCCCGGGCGCGCAATACGTCGATCAGGCCCTCGACCATCAGCCGGTAGCTGCGGCCGATGCTTTCCATCTGGGCGCTGGCGTCGGCCTGGTCCAGGCGCAACTGGTCGAGACCGGCGCCACGCAGGAAGGCTTGCAAGAGGTCGCTAGGTTGCGCAGTGTCGGCCACGGCAAGTGCAACCGGCTCGACCACAGGCGGCGGAGCAATCGGTGCTGGGGCAATCGGCGTCGGTGCAGGCGCGGCATTGGCGACCGGCGCGGGCGCAGGCGCGTCGCCAAACAGGTCCCAGTCTTCAGGAATGACAGCGCCTTGCACCACCGGTTTCTCGACTACCGGTACAGCAACCGGAGCCGGCGGGCGGAAATCGTGTTGTTCGGATGGCACATGGTCCGCCACAGTGGGCGGCGGCACGGCGGTGGGGCTGAGGAAGTCGAACAGGTCTGGCAGGGTTTCCATCGACGAGGCGCCGTGGAATTGCGGTGCGATCATCGGCGTAGGCGCAGGCGGACTCGCCACAGCGCCCATCAGCGCTTCGAAGCTGTTTGGCGACTCACCGGCAAACGGTTGGCTGTCGACGGCTTGCACGTTGAAGTCGATGCGCGCCTGGATTTCGTAATCGCCGATGCGGATCAACTCGCCATCTTGCAGCGGCTCGCTGTTACCCCGGCGCATACGAATACCGGCCTTGACCAACTCCACACCATTGGTGCTGTTATCGGTTAAGTAATAACGGCCATCTTTGTATTGAATAACGCAATGCTGGGAGGAGACGAGACGCTCAGGATCAGGCAATACCCAGTCATTATCCGAACTGCGACCAATAGCTATCCTGCCCTGATCCATGGACTTTTCAGCGCATTGCCCTGGGGTAATCTTGTGATAACTAGTGATAGTCAAACACAGCGACATCTTGCCTCCTTGCTGATGCATCGCGCGCGGTCTACCCAACGGGCCACGCTTCCCTGAAGATTTGCCCGCGGTCGCGAAAACGACCGCCAAAATCTGCTTTTACCAGCATGATCGCTGATCTTAACTGGCTTGCATGACAAAAATCCTCCATGGGCGCGCCTTTCGACCCGCCAGTCGCACAGGTTGTTAAACACCGCACATCTGTCACAGAGGGCGAATAGCTTACCTTGACAAGGCATAACTACTACACCAAAAATGCACAACTTCTTGAACATCAGTGATGGCGCAGTAGTGGCACTCTGATTGTATGACCAAGAAAACATGCACAGTTCATTGCGCAACTAATGCATGCGTTGCCCGCCTTCCAGCGGGCTGATAAGGAGATCGAACTCAGTGGATGTGCCGTTGCTGCTCACCGCCGTTTCTGCAACTTCGCCCTGTGGCGAAGACATGGAATATGACGCGCAATTTCTGCAATTGGAACGTGATGCCAAGGGCCAGCCCGAGCGCAGCATGGGCGACTCGATCCTGCCCGCCGAGCCGCCGGAGTGGCGCAGCATCCAGCAGCAGAGCCTCGACCTGTTGCAGCGCAGCAAAGACCTGCGCATCACTCATTTCCTGCTGCAAAGTTCCCTCGCCTTGCAGGGCGTGGCCGGGCTGGCTGAAGTCCTTGTCCTGATCAACGCCTTGCTGCGCGAATACTGGGCCGACGTGCATCCGCGCCTGGATGCCGACGACGACAACGACCCCACCGTGCGCATCAACGCCCTGACCGGCCTGACCTGCGACACCAATATTCGCCTGTTGCGCGAAAGCATCCTGACACGCTCACGCACCTTCGGGCCCGTGAGCCTGCGCGCCGCGCTCAACGCCAGCGGCCTGCAGAGTTTTGCCGATGAGCAACTGGGCAACCAGCAGCTCAACGCTGCATTCCTCGACAGCGACCCCGAGCTGCTGCAAGCCACCCGCGACGCGTTGATCGCAGCGCGTACGGCCTGCGAAGCCATCGAGCAACAGGTCAATGACCAGGTCGGTTCCGCCCAGGGCGTGGACCTCAGCGCCTTGAAGCAGCCGCTCAAGCAGGCCCTGCAAATACTCAATCAAGCGGTGCCCGGCACCGACAGCAGCAGCGAACCCGAGGCCGTCAGTGAAGACAATGCCCCCTCGGTCGATTTCGCCGCCGCACCCGCAGCCCCGCGCCCGACGGGCGACATCGCTACTCGCGATGACGTGTTGCGCAGCCTCGACAAGATCCTTGCGTACTACACCCGACACGAGCCTTCGAGCCCGCTGCCGGTGTTGTTGAACCGAGCGAAAAATCTGGTGCACGCCGACTTCGCGGCCATCGTGCGCAATCTGATTCCCGACGGCATGTCCCAATTTGAAAACCTGCGCGGCCCGGACAGCGAGTAAGCCGCCGGACCGTGCAGTAACAACACCGTCGCTCAAGCGACCAGGAGCAGCAACGTGGCGAAGCAAAGTTCTCAGAAATTCATCGCGCGCAACCGTGCGCCTCGAGTGCAGATCGAGTACGACGTCGAGCTCTACGGCGCCGAGAAAAAGGTCCAGCTGCCCTTCGTAATGGGTGTGATGGCCGACCTCGCCGGCAAGCCCGCCGAGCCGCTGGCACCCGTGGCCGACCGCAAGTTCCTTGAAGTGGACGTCGACAACTTCGACTCACGCCTCAAGGCCATGCAGCCACGCGTGGCGTTCCACGTACCCAACGAGCTGACCGGCGAAGGCAACCTGAGCCTGGATATCACCTTCGAAAGCATGGACGACTTCAGCCCGGCCGCCGTGGCGCGCAAGGTTGACTCGCTGAACCAGTTGCTCGAAGCCCGCACTCAGTTGGCCAACCTGCTGACCTACATGGACGGCAAGACCGGCGCTGAAGAAATCATCATGAAGGCGATCAAGGACCCGGCACTGCTTCAGGCACTTGCCAGCGCGCCCAAGCCTGCAGGGGAGCAGTAATCATGACTGACAATACCGCCCGCGAAGGCAGCCAGATCCTGGGTGCCACCGAAGAAGCCAGCGAGTTCGCCAACCTGCTGCTGCAAGAATTCAAACCCAAGACCGAGCGTGCCCGCGAAGCCGTGGAAACCGCGGTGCGCACCCTGGCTGAACAAGCCCTGGCGCAAACCGACTTGGTGTCCAACGATGCGATCAAGTCGATCGAATCGATCATCGCCGCCATCGACGCCAAGCTCACTGCCCAAGTCAACCAGATCATCCACCACCAGGATTTCCAACAGTTGGAAAGCGCCTGGCGTGGCCTGCACTATCTGGTCAACAACACCGAGAGCGATGAGCAACTGAAGATTCGCGTGCTCAACATTTCCAAGCCGGAGCTGCACAAGACCCTGAAGAAATTCAAGGGCACCGCGTGGGACCAGAGCCCGATCTTCAAGAAGATGTACGAAGAAGAATACGGCCAGTTCGGCGGCGAACCCTACGGCTGCCTGGTGGGCGATTACTACTTCGACCAGTCGCCACCCGACGTGGAACTGCTGGGCGAGCTGTCGAAAGTCTGCGCCGCCATGCACTCGCCGTTCATCGCGGCCGCATCGCCAACCGTGATGGGCATGGGCTCCTGGCAGGAACTGTCGAACCCACGCGACCTGACCAAGATTTTCACCACCCCGGAATACGCCGGCTGGCGCTCGCTGCGTGAATCGGAAGACTCGCGCTACATCGGCCTGACCATGCCGCGCTTCCTGGCGCGCCTGCCGTATGGCGCCAAGACCGACCCAGTGGAAGCCTTCGCCTTCGAAGAAAACACCGACGGCGCCGACAGCTCCAAGTACACCTGGGCCAACGCCGCCTACGCGATGGCGGTGAACATCAACCGTTCGTTCAAGCACTACGGCTGGTGCTCGCGCATCCGTGGTATCGAGTCTGGCGGTGAAGTGGAAAACCTGCCGGCCCACACCTTCCCTACCGATGACGGTGGTGTGGACATGAAGTGCCCGACCGAAATCGCTATCAGCGACCGCCGTGAAGCGGAACTGGCGAAGAACGGTTTCATGCCGCTGCTGCACAAGAAAAACACCGACTTTGCCGCGTTCATCGGCGCACAGTCGTTGCAGAAACCGGCCGAATACGACGATCCGGACGCCACCGCCAACGCCAACCTGGCCGCGCGCCTGCCGTACCTGTTCGCCACCTGCCGTTTCGCCCACTACTTGAAGTGCATCGTGCGCGACAAGGTCGGCTCCTTCAAAGAGAAGGACGAGATGCAGCGCTGGTTGCAGGACTGGATCCTCAACTACGTCGACGGCGACCCTGCGCACTCCACCGAAACCACCAAGGCCCAGCACCCATTGGCGGCTGCCGAAGTGATCGTGGAAGAAGTCGAAGGCAACCCGGGGTATTACAACTCCAAGTTCTACCTGCGCCCGCACTACCAGCTTGAAGGGCTGACGGTGTCGTTGCGACTGGTATCGAAGCTGCCTTCTGCCAAGAGCGCATAAGTAACTGTTGAACCGGTTCTTCTGTGGGAGCCGGGCTTGCCCGCGATGCAGGCGACGCGGTCTGCCAGCCAGACCGCGGTGATGCTAT
Organism: Pseudomonas sp. W15Feb34; assembly: GCF_023127765.1. Lineage (NCBI taxonomy): Bacteria > Pseudomonadati > Pseudomonadota > Gammaproteobacteria > Pseudomonadales > Pseudomonadaceae > Pseudomonas > Pseudomonas sp. W15Feb34. Next base: position 251,478 of record NZ_SPKN01000003.1, on the reverse strand, counting down.
CGCAGGCAAGCCAGCCCCCCAGAAAAGCACTGCCCCATTGGCGGTAACCCAATATCGTGGCTGAGACCACACAGGGAGAAAACATGGCTGTTGATATTTTCATCAAGATCGGCGACATCAAGGGCGAGTCCATGGACAAGGCCCACAAGGACGAAATCGACGTATTGAACTGGAGCTGGGGCATGGCCCAGTCCGGTAACATGCACATTGGCGGTGGCGGCGGTGCGGGCAAGGTGAATATCCAGGACCTGTCGCTGACCAAGTACGTCGACAAGGCTTCGCCCAACCTGATGATGCACTGCGCCAGCGGCAAGCACATCGACAAGGTCAAGCTGACCGTGCGCAAGGCCGGTGGCGAAAGCCAGGTCGAGTACATGGTGATCAACCTGGAAGAAGTGCTGGTCACCTCCCTGAGCACCGGCGGCTCGGGCACCGATGATCGCCTGACCGAGAACGTGACCCTGAACTTCGCCCAAGTGATGGTCGACTACCAGCCGCAGAAAGCCGACGGCACCAAAGACGGCGGCGCGATCAAGTTTGGCTGGAACATCCGTTCCAACACCAAGCGCTGATAGCCCCTGTGGCCGTGACCCCGCGCCACGGCCACAGGCATCTTGTCTCTCTCGCAACCCGTCCGTGGAGCTGCTTTGGTGGTAACTGAAATCGCTTCCCGCGACCGTCTGCAACCGTCCCTGCTGGACCGGCTGACCGACGACGACCCGACCAATCCCAAGGAAAGCGCCGACAAACGCGTGCTATCCCTGACCCAATTGAAAGCCTCGGTACTGCGTGACCTGGCGTGGCTGCTCAACACCACCTCGTTACTTGATGCCGATGCGACGCTGCACACCCCGGCCGGTACCTCGGTGGTCAATTACGGCCTGCCGGCACTGGCGGGCAACAGCGTTTCCAGCGTCGACATCAAGGCCCTGGAAGCCCTGATCTACCAGGCCATCGCCACCTTCGAGCCACGCATCCTGCGCCACACCCTGCGGGTCAAAGCCCGTGTCGGCCATGGCGAGATGAACCACAACGCCCTGAGTTTCGAGATCGAAGGTGACCTGTGGGCGCAGCCAGTGCCGTTGCGCCTGCTGCTGCAAACCGACCTGGACCTGGAGTCCGGCCACGTACGCGTGGTCAATGCCGATCAGCGGAGACGCCCATGAATCCGCGCCTGCTGGAGCTGTACAACCAGGAACTGCACCACGTGCGCGAAAGCGCCGCCGAGTTCGCCAAGGAATACCCGAAGATCGCCAGTCGGCTGACCCTGTCCGGTATGGACTGCGCCGACCCCTACGTCGAACGCTTGCTTGAAGGCTTTGCCTACCTCACGGCCCGGGTGCAGCTCAAGCTCGACGCCGAGTACCCGACCTTCACCCACAACCTGCTGGAAATCGCCTACCCGCACTACCTGGCGCCCACCCCGTCGATGACCGTGGTGCAATTGCAGACCGACCCGGATGAAGGCTCCCTGGCCAGCGGTTTCCCCCTGCCCCGCGACACGGTATTGCGCGCCGCCCTGGGCCGCGAAACCCAGACCTGCTGCGAGTACCGCACCGCACATCCGGTGACGCTGTGGCCCTTGCAGGTCAGTCACGCCGAATACTTCGGCAACCCCGCCGCCGTGCTCGGTCGCCTGGCCGCCAGCGAGCCGAAAGCCAAGGCGGGGTTGCGCCTGACCTTGCGCACCGGCGCCGAATTGCCGTTCAGCAGCCTTGAGCTGGATAACCTGCCGCTGTACCTCAGTGGTGCCGACGAGCAACCATTCCGCCTCTACGAACAACTGCTGGGCAATGCCTGCGCGGTGTTTGCACGCAAACCCGGCGGCGATTGGGTTGAGCGTTTGCCCCAAGACGCGTTGCGCTCCCGTGGGTTTGACGATGCCGACGCGGCGATGCCGGTAGTGGCGCGGGCGTTCCAGGGCTACCGGTTGTTGCAGGAATACTTCGCCCTGCCCCACCGCTTCCTGTTCGTCGAGTTCGCCGAGCTGGGCCGGGCGGTCAAGCGTTGCGACGGCCAGGAGCTGGAACTGATCGTGCTGTTCGACCGCCACGAACCGAGCCTGGAAGGCAGCGTTGGCGCAGCGCAGTTTTTGCCCTTCTGCACCCCCGCGATCAACCTGTTCCCAAAACGTGTAGACCGCATCCACTTGTCTGATCGGGTCAACGAACACCACGTGATCGCCGACCGCACGCGGCCGATGGATTTCGAGATTCACTCGTTGAGCGGCATCACCGGCCACGGCACCGGGCCGGAGCAGCCGTTTTTACCCTTCTATGCAGTGCGTGATCCGTCGCGTTATGGCCGTGACCAGGCTTACTACACGGTGCGCCGCGAGCCACGCGTGCTGTCCAGCGACCAGCGCCGCAACGGTCCGCGCTCCACCTACGTGGGCAGCGAAACCTTTGTCAGCCTGGTGGACAGCCGCCAGGCGCCCTACGGCCATGATTTGCGCCAGTTGGGCGTCACGGCGCTGTGCACCAACCGTGACTTGCCGCTGTTCATGAGCGTGGGCAATGGCAAGACCGATTTCACCCTGGCCGACAGCGCCCCGGTGCTTTCAGTGCGTTGCGTCGCAGGCCCCAGCCGCCCACGCGCCAGCCATGCCCACGATGCCAAGGCCTGGCGCCTGATCAGCCAGCTGTCGCTCAATTACCTGTCTTTGAGCGAACAGGGCCAGGGTGCCGGCGCCCTGCGTGAGTTATTGCGCCTGTACGGCGACAGCAACGACGCCGCCCTGCAATTGCAGATCGAAGGCTTGCGCGAAGTCAGCAGCAAGGCGGTGACCCGGCGCCTGCCGATGCCTGGCCCGATCGTATTTGGCCGGGGCCTGGAAATCACCCTGCAATTCGATGAAAACGCGTTTCGCGGCACCGGTGTGTTTCTACTCGGTGCGGTGTTGGAGCGCTTCCTGGCACGTTATGTGTCGATCAACAGCTTTACCGAAACGGTGATCCGTACCACCGAACGCGGCGAGATCATGCGATGGAAAGCCAAGCCCGGACGGCGTCCGACCCTGTGAGTACCCTGGATGCGATGCATCAGGAGCCCTGGGAATATGACTTCTTCCAGGCGCTGCGACGTATCGAGTGCGAATCGCCGGACCTGCCGCGCCTGGGCCATTCCCTGCGCCTGGCGGATGACCCGTTGCGCCTCGGGCAACAGGCCGATTGCACCTTCGCGCCGGCCACGCTGGCGTCGGTCGACCCCGGCGGCGACGGCAAGCCGGCGCGCCTGGAGCAGTTCTTCTTCGGCCTCGGCGGCCCCAACGGCCCGCTGCCGCTGCATATCACCGAGTACGTGCGCGAGCGTCAGCGCAATAACGCCGACAGCACCAGCAAGCAGTTCCTGGATGTGTTCCACCATCGCTTGCTGACGCTGTTCTACCGAGCCTGGGCCGAGGCACGTCCGACGGTCAGCCACGACCGGCCGGACGATGACTACTGGTCCGCACGCCTCGCCGCCTTGAGTGGGCGGGGTATGCCGAGCCTGCTCAATCAGGGGTTGATTGCCGATACCGCCAAGCTGCACTACAGCGGCCACCTGTCGGCGCAAACCCGCTACCCGGACGGTTTGAAGGCGATCCTCGGCGAGTATTTCGGCCTGCCGGTAGCGATCGAGGAATATGTCGGCCAATGGCTGGAATTGCCCGAGCGCAGCCGCGTCGGTGTGAGCGCCAACCAGTTGGGCGTGGACTTTTGCCTGGGCCGCTTTGTGTGGGACCGCCAGCATAAATTCCGCATTCGCCTGGGCCCACTCAAGCTGGACGACTACATGGGGATGCTGCCTGGTCATCAACCGTTCAACGAACTGGTGGCCTGGGTGGCCGAGTACCTGGGCCATGAACTGGACTGGGACCTGAACCTGGTTTTGCAACAACCCGAAGTTCCGGCACTGCAACTCAACGGCCAGTTCCGCCTGGGTTTCAATACCTGGCTCGGCCAACCTGCGCATGACGCCAACGACCTAATCCTGGCCCGGCATTACGCCGACCACGCCACCACCTCAAGGAATCCAGAGCATGGGTGAAATCAGTCGCGCCGCACTGTTCGGCAAACTCAACAGCGTGGCCTACAAGGCCATCGAAGCCGCCACCGTGTTCTGCAAGTTGCGGGGCAATCCGTATGTGGAGCTGGCCCACTGGTTTCACCAGTTGCTGCAATTGCAGGACTCGGACCTGCACCGCATCATCCGCCAGTTCAACCTGGAACCGGCGCGCCTGGCCCGTGACCTTACCGAGGCCCTGGACCGCCTGCCACGCGGCTCGACCTCCATCACCGACCTGTCCTCCCACGTGGAGGAAGCGGTGGAACGTGGCTGGGTGTACGGCAGCCTGATGTTTGGCGAAAGCCAGGTGCGCACCGGTTACCTGGTGCTGGGCATTCTGAAAACGCCGAGCCTGCGCCACGCGCTGCTGGGCTTGTCCGCCGAATTCGACAAAATCAAGGCCGAAGCCTTGAGCGAGCGCTTTGACGAGTATGTCGGCGACTCGCCGGAAAATGCCTTGAGCGCCAGCGATGGTTTCAATGCTGGAGCAGTGCCGGGTGAAGCCAGCGGTGCGATGGCGCCGAGTGCGATGGGCAAGCAGGAAGCGCTCAAGCGCTTCACCGTTGACCTGACCGAACAGGCCCGCAGCGGCAAGCTCGACCCTATCGTCGGCCGTGACGAAGAGATTCGCCAACTGGTAGACATCCTCATGCGTCGGCGCCAGAACAACCCGATCCTCACCGGTGAGGCCGGGGTGGGCAAGACCGCCGTGGTCGAAGGTTTCGCCCTGCGCATCGTCGCCGGTGATGTGCCGCCCGCCTTGAAAGACGTGGAACTGCGTAGCCTCGACGTGGGCCTGCTGCAAGCCGGCGCCAGCATGAAGGGCGAGTTCGAACAGCGCCTGCGCCAGGTCATTGAAGACGTGCAGGCTTCGCCCAAGCCGATCATCCTGTTTATCGACGAAGCCCATACCCTGGTGGGTGCCGGTGGTGCGGCAGGCACTGGCGACGCGGCCAACCTGCTCAAGCCCGCCCTCGCCCGTGGCACCTTGCGTACCGTGGCCGCCACCACCTGGGCCGAGTACAAGAAGCACATCGAAAAAGACCCGGCGCTGACCCGCCGCTTCCAGGTGGTACAGGTTGCCGAGCCGTCGGAAGACAAGGCGCTGCTGATGATGCGCGGCGTGGCCTCGACCATGGAAAAACACCACCAGGTGCAGATCCTCGATGAAGCCCTGGAAGCCTCGGTGAAGCTGTCGCACCGCTACATCCCGGCGCGCCAGTTGCCGGACAAGTCCGTGAGCCTGCTGGACACCGCCTGCGCCCGTGTCGCCATCAGCCTGCACGCAGTGCCCGCCGAAGTGGACGACAGCCGTCGCCGCATCGAAGCGCTGGAAACCGAACTGCAAATCATCGCCCGCGAACAGGCCATCGGCATTGCCATTGGTACGCGCCAGAGCAACAGCGAAGCCCTGTTGAGCACCGAGCGCGAGCGCCTGGCGACCCTGGAAAACCGTTGGGCCGAAGAGAAAGCCCTGGTGGATGAACTGCTCGCCACCCGTGCCACCTTGCGCGAAAAAGCCGGCGTCGTAGACAGCGGCAGCGATGAACTCCGCACGCAACTGATCGACCTGCAACAGCGCCTCACCGCCCTGCAAGGCGAAACCCCGCTGATCCTGCCGACCGTGGATTACCAGGCCGTGGCCTCGGTGGTCGCCGAATGGACCGGCATCCCGGTGGGCCGCATGGCGCGCAACGAACTGGAGACCGTGCTCAACCTCGACCAGCATCTGAAAAAACGCATCATCGGCCAGGACCACGCGCTGCAAATGATCGCCAAGCGCATCCAGACCTCCCGTGCCGGCCTCGACAATCCGAGCAAGCCGATTGGCGTGTTCATGCTGGCCGGCACCTCGGGTGTGGGCAAGACCGAAACCGCCCTGGCACTGGCCGAAGCCATGTACGGCGGCGAGCAGAACGTCATCACCATCAACATGAGCGAGTTCCAGGAAGCCCACACCGTGTCCACCCTCAAGGGCGCGCCACCGGGCTATATCGGCTACGGCGAAGGCGGTGTGCTGACCGAAGCGGTGCGGCGCAAGCCCTACAGCGTGGTGCTGTTGGACGAGGTGGAAAAAGCTCACCCGGACGTGCATGAGATCTTCTTCCAGGTGTTCGACAAGGGCGTGATGGAGGATGGTGAGGGTCGGGTGATCGACTTCAAGAATACCCTGATCCTGCTGACTACCAACGCCGGTACCGAGCTGATCTCCCACGTCTGCAAGGACCCGGCGAACATTCCCGAGCCGGAAGAAATCGCCAAGGCCCTGCGCCAGCCGTTGCTGGAGATTTTCCCACCGGCGCTGCTGGGACGTTTGGTGACCATTCCCTACTACCCGCTGAGCGACGAGATGCTCAAGGCGATCACGCGCCTGCAACTGAACCGCATCAAGAAGCGCGTGGAGAACACCCACAAAGTCGCCTTTGACTACGACGATGCGGTGGTCGATTTGATCGTCTCGCGCTGCACTGAAACCGAAAGCGGTGGGCGCATGATCGACACTATCCTCACCAACAGCCTGCTGCCGGACATGAGCCGTGAGTTCCTCACGCGCATGTTGGAAGGCAAGGCGCTGGCGGGGGTGCGGATCAGCAGCCGGGATAATGAATTGCACTACGACTTCAGCGACGCAGATTGACCTGACGGGACACGGTCAAAATGTGGGAGCTGGCTTGCCTGCGATAGCGGTGTATCAGTCAACATCAATGTTGAATGTTCAATTGCTATCGCAGGCAAGCCAGCTCCCACATTGGATTCGGTTTCTTCAGTTATTACGACACTTACGGGTTAACCGATGCTATTCAACCAAGCCTCACGCCTGGCCAAGATCACCAGCCCTCTCGGGCCGGATGTGCTGTTGCTCAACGAAATGGGCGGCGGTGAAGAGTTAGGAAGGCTGTTCAACTATGAGCTGCAACTGACGTCCCTGGACGCCAACATCGACCTCAACCAGTTGCTCGGCAAGCCCATGAGCGTGGGCCTGCAACTGGCGGACGGTGGCGAGCGGCACTTTCACGGCATCGTCGCGCGTTGCAGCCAGAACATCGACCAGGGTCAGTTCGCCAGTTACCAGGTCACCCTGCGCCCATGGCTGTGGTTGCTCAGCCGCACCTCCGATTGCCGGATTTTCCAGAACCTGAGCATCCCGCAGATCATCAAGCAGGTGTTCCGCGACCTGGGTTTCTCCGACTTCGAAGACGCCCTGAGCCGGCCATATCGCGAGTGGGAGTACTGCGTGCAGTACCGCGAGACCAGCTTCGATTTCGTCAGCCGGCTGATGGAACAGGAAGGCATCTACTACTTCTTCCGCCATGAACAGGACCGCCATGTGCTGGTGCTGGCCGACGCCTATGGCGCTCACACCAACGTGCCTGGCTATGCGTCGATCCCCTACTACCCCAAGGACGAGCAGCAGCGCGAACGCGACCATATGCACAATTGGCACCTGGCGCAGGAGGTGCAGCCGGGCTCGCTGGAGCTGAACGACTACGACTTCCAGCGCCCCAGCGCGAGCATCGACGTGCGCTCGGCCATGCCGCGCCCGCACACCGCCGGCGACTACCCGCTGTACGACTACCCCGGCACCTACGTGCAAAGCGCCGACGGCGAACACTATGCGCGCACCCGCATCGAAGCCCTGCAAACCCTGCATGAACAGATCGAGTTCAGCGGCAATGCGCGTGGCCTGGGCTCGGGCCATCTGTTCAGCCTCACCGGCTTCAGCCGCCAGGACCAGAACCGCGAGTACCTGATCGTCGGTTGCCGCTACTTCATCGTGCAGGAAAGCCTGGAAAGCGGTGGCGGCTCAGGCTCGGCGCAGTTTGAAAGCAGCCTGACCTGCATCGACGCCCAACAAAGTTTCCGCCCGCTGGCCAATACTCACCGCCCCATCGTCAAAGGCCCGCAGACCGCCTTGGTGGTAGGCCCCAAGGGCGAGGAAATCTGGACCGACCAGTACGGCCGCGTGAAGGTGCATTTCTATTGGGACCGCCACGACCAATCCAACGAAAACAGCTCGTGCTGGATTCGTGTGTCGCAATCCTGGGCCGGCAAGAACTGGGGCTCGATGCAGATTCCACGCATCGGCCAGGAAGTGATTGTCAGCTTCCTTGAAGGCGACCCGGACCGACCGATCATCACCGGTCGCGTCTACAACGCCGAGCAGACGGTGCCTTACGACCTACCGGAAAACGCCACCCAGAGCGGCATGAAAAGCCGCTCCAGCAAAGGCGGCACACCGGCCAACTTCAATGAAATCCGCATGGAAGACAAGAAGGGGCTGGAGCAGTTGTACATCCATGCCGAGCGTAACCAGGACATCGTCGTGGAGGTGGATGAAAGCCACTCGGTGGGGCATGACCGGAATAAAAGTATTGGCCATAACGAGACGGTGACCATCGGCAGCAACCGCCTGCGGGTTGTGCGCAATAACGACACGGTGATCGTGGGCGCAGCCAAGTCCGACAGCGCCGCCACGAGTTACACCATCGAGGCCGGCGAGAGTATTCGCCTGGTGTGCGGCGACAGCGTGATTGAGCTCAAGGCTGGCGGCGACATCAACCTGACCTGTGGCTCGTTCAACCTGTTTTCCACCGGCAGCAGCAAGATCCAGACAAAGGGAAAATTGGACATCAACCTGGGCAGTGACAAGGGCACATCGCCCGGTGCCCAAGGCGTGCAAAGCACGATCAAGTCCGCCGTCGAATCAAAATTTCCCGGTAAGCCCGGTGCTGGTCAATAACGAGATTTCGCCACCATGAACTACCTGATCAACGAAGCCCAATTCACCCTGCCCGATGCCGAGGTACAGGACACCTCGATCAATATCCTCAGGTTCGCCAAGCTGGGCACTACCCTGGTGGTGAGCCGCAGCCCCTTGGCCGATGGCGAGAGCCTGCAAAGCAATTTCGAGGGCCAGCTGAAAAAGCTCGAGCAGCAGGTCAAGGATCTGCGCTATTCCCCCGCACAAGCGGTCAAGGTCGGTCCGGCGCAGGACATCGACGCGTTTGAAGTACAGAACCGTTTCAACAAAGGCAGCGACAACATTTACCAATATCAGCTGGCAATGCAGATACCCGGCACCCGCCAACTGATTGCACTGAGCTACGTCAAGACCCAGCCCCTGGGCTCTGCCGAGGCAGCTCATTGGGCGACACTCAAAAACACGCTCAATTTTACTGCTACGCCCTGAGTCGAGCCTGAGCGATGAGTGACGATCTTTGGGCTGCCCGCGAAGGCGACGCACTGCTGCACACCTCGGTGATGGCCGACATTCTCGGCGGTGTGCTGGAAGTGGCCGCCTATGCGGCGATCACTACTGTGGGCTGCCTGGCCGTTGCCGGGGCGGTGTTCCTTGCGACTGGTGCAACCATCGCCACCGGCGGTGTAGCCCTGGTGTTGGTGGTGGGCGCGGTCGTCGGTATTACCGCTGGCCTCACGGGGGCGGACTTGAAGATATCCAGTTGGTGCGAGTCCGCCGCCAACTGGGTGTTTCCGCCGGTGATTGATGCCTTCATCACCAGCGGTTCGCACAACGTGTTCATCAATGGCAAAAAGGCCGCCCGCGCCGCGGGCAAGATGACGGCTGTACCCGTCGCGCCCAGCGAGCCGGCAGCGCCGAGCTTCCTGGATATGGCCGGAGAGTTTTTCTCGCAGATGTGGCGCCCGACCGTCGCCTCGCCCGCCCCTGGCACCGAGCCTTGCCCGCTGGATACCGTGGCGTGCAACAAGCATCCGCCCATGCCGCTGCAGTTCATTGCCGAGGGTTCCAGTTCGGTATTCATCAATGGTCAGCCGGCGGCACGCAGCGGGGATCGCAGTACCTGTGACGCCAAGATTGGCACGGCCAAGGGCCTGATTTCGCCGGATGTGCGCATTGGTGGCGAGACCATCGTAGTGCAGGAGATTCGTAGCGGCAAAACGCCGGGGGTGGGGCTGGCCATTGCCGTGGTGATGGCATTGCGGGGCAACTTGAAATGTTTTTGGACCAAGTTGCCGTGTCTAGTGGGTGGCTTAGTATTCGGTGGCGCCGTCTCGTATGCGACCAGCAAGGTCACCTCTGCGCTCAAGAGCGCCATGAATGGCTCGCCCAATCCGGTGCACAGCGCGACAGGGGCCAAGGTCTTGGGCGAAGAGGAGGAGTTGGACTTTGTTCTGCCCGGCCTGCTCCCTATCGATTGGCAACGTTTCTACAACAGTCTCGATACACGTCGCAACGGCCTCTTCGGCGCAGGCTGGAGCGTCGACTATGAGGTGTCGGTCGAAATAGATGCCGACGAAAACCTGTTCTATATCGATGAGCAGGGACGGCGCCTGGAGATCGGTTATATCCCGTTGTCCGGTGGAGCGTTCGATCCGGGCGAAGGCCTTGCGGTGAGACGCAGCGGTGAAGGCGCGGTATTGATCGAGAGCATCGACGGTCTGTATCGGCTGTTCGAAATCGACCCGCAGAACAACTCACGGATGCGCTTGCACCTGCTGGGTGATCGCAATGAAGGGCGGATCTTTCTCGATTACGATGCCCAGGGAAGGCTTCACCGCTTGCGTGACACCCATGATTTCATGCACGTCGAGTTGAGTTATACAACTCAGCATCCGCGTCGTGTGAGCCACATCGAGCGGCGTTACCTGCGCCAGGACCATTTCGATGCACGCAGCGACGTACTTGTCAGTTATCGCTATGACAGCAACGGCGATCTTGCCGAAGTATTGGATGCCCAAGGCACAACCCTACGGCGCTTTGCCTACGACAGCAGCAGACGCATGGTCGAGCACCAATTGGCGAGTGGTCTGCGTTGCTTCTACCAATGGGTTGAAGTACCTGGGCCAAACGGCCCGGAATGGCGCGTCAGTCGGCACTGGACAGATGCGGGTGATGAATACACCTTCGACTACGACTTGGATGCGGGCATTACACGCGTAACCGATGGGTTGATGCGCGTCAGCACTCGGCATTGGAACCCGCAATATCAGATCACCCGATACGTTGATAACGCGGGCAGTATCTGGGAATTCGAATGGAACGAAGATCGCCAGTTTGCAGGCGCGATTGACCCAAAGAACGGCAGATGGCGCTTCTGTTACGACGACTCCGGCAACCTGAGTACAGTGACCGATCCGCTGGGCAGGACCCGTGGCACACAATGGCTTGCGCATTGGGCATTGCCTCAGATTGAAACCGACCCTGCGGGCAATAGTTGGCATTACCGCTACGACCAACGTGGTAACTGCATTGAGGAAGTCGATCCACTGGGCAACCGCACGCGCTATGTCTATGACGGTTTCGGCCAGCCGGTGCGCATCATCGATGCGACGGAAAAATCCAGAACATTGCATTGGAACGAGTGGAGCCAACTGGTCGAAGAAGTCGATTGTTCCGGTTATCCGACGCGTTATCAATATGACGCGTTTGGCAATCTGGTGGTGCAGACCAATGCCGAAGGTGAATCGGTGCGTTACCGATACGGCCCTCAGGCGCTGCTTCTGGAATGTCAGCTTCCGGACGGCCGCGTCGAACAATTCCAACGCAGCGCAAGTGGTTATCTGACTGCCCACGTAGACCCTGCCGGCAGCACCACACGCTATGCCTATGACATTCGCGGTCTGGTCAAACAGCGCTGGGACGCGCATAACCGTTCGGTCATGTTCGATCATGATGCCTACGGACGTCTGAGCAAGCTGACCAACGAGAACGGTGAGAGTTATCGCTTTGAGTGGGACGCAGCCGACCGCATGGTGCAGCAGCAGGACCTGGATAAAAGCCGGCGCTGCTACACCTATGATCCGCTGGATGATGTCGTCGCCGTTGACTACCTGCCGGGAACGGAAGGTGAGCCGGTAGCGCCGCTGTCACATCAGTTTCAGCGAGATCCCGTGGGACGCCTGGTCAGCAAAATAACTGCGGACGGTACCACCAGCTACGCGCACGACCTCAACGACCAACTGGTCGGTGTTACTTTCACGGCGCCTGATGGTAGTGAGCAATTACTTGGCTTCAGCTATGACGCCATGGGGCAGCTCCTTGAGGAGAAAAGCTCGGCAGGGTCTGTGCAGCATCGTTACGACGAACTGGGAAATCTGATTCAAACCGGCTTGCCTGATGGTCGATGGCTGAACCGCCTGTATTACGGCAGTGGCCACCTGCATCAGTTGAATCTCGATGGAAAGGTTATCAGCGACTTCGAGCGTGATCGCTTGCATCGCGAAGTGCAGCGTACTCAGGGTCAACTCAAGACAAGCACTGCGTACGACCGTAGCGGAAGGGTTCGGTCCCGACAGCGTCGCAGCATCGACCAACCATGGCAGCTGCCACCACTGGTAGAGACCGACTATAGCTACGATCCCAGCGACAACGTGATTGGACGTCATCGTGTTGATCGCGTGCACGATCATCAAGAGCATCTGGGTTACGACAGTACCGAACGGATTCTTGTCAGCCACCAGGCAGGACGGAGCGAAACCTGCGCCTATGATGCCGCAGCCAACCTGCTCGATAGTTCACATCAAGGTGGCTTGGTAAAACATAACCGGCTGCTGACCTATCAAGATAAGCGTTACCGGTACGACGCCTTGGGTCGCATGGTCGAAAAGCGCAGTGCCTCTCGCGGTTTACAGCGCTTTGTCTACGATGCGGAAAGTCGTCTGATTGAAGTACGAAATGATAGCGGCAACAGGATAAGGATGACCTATGACCCCCTGGGGCGTCGCATTGAAAAAGCCGAGTATGGCAGCGATGGCTATCAGTTGGGGATGACGCGCTTCCTCTGGGACGAGCTGCGTCTCTTGCAGGAATCCAGGCATAGTCAGTCCAGCCTTTATATCTATGAAGATGAAGGCTACAAGCCCGTAGCCCGGGTCGACGGCACGGGGCCTGTGCAAAAAATCCGTCACTACCATAACGACCTCAATAGCCAGCCGGAGCAGCTAACCGAAGAAGACGGCGAAGTCATCTGGCGGACCAGTTATCGAATGTGGGGCGGTACGGTGGAGGAAGTGCGCGAGCCTACCTACATCGAAGAGCAGAACTTACGGTTTCAGGGGCAATATCTAGATCGAGAAACGGGACTGCATTTTAATACATTCCGGTTTTACGACCCGGATATCGGGCGGTTTACCACACCGGATCCTCTTGGGTTGGCGGGAGGGATCAATCTCTATCAATATGGGCCGAATCCGATCGCCTGGATCGACCCGTGGGGCTGGAAATGTTGGAGCACAGCAAGGAAAGGTGTTTGGAAAGCCGCGGGTGCCAATGCCCGGCCAGGCCAGTACTCAACTAGAAACCTGGCTCGAATGGCCCTAGGCAAGGCACCGCAGATGAGAATAGAGGTTCGTTATCGTAATACTCTGAGAAGCCGACTAAAGGGACGTGTTGGCACGACCAAGGAAATCACGGTGTCGATGGAGCTGAATCATCAATACATTCCACAACGCGCCGGATCAAAAGTGGCTCATGAAGATTGGAACTTGACCAAGGCGACGCCTTGGGGGCATGAGTCAATGGACAAGTATCGCCATACCGGCTGGGATTTGGTGAGAATTGTAAAAACCACAGGGCAATTTTAGAGAACCCTTTCAGGAGCAGCAGATATGAGTGAGTTGACTGATTTTCACGTTTTCTGGGGCACGGCAATGACTGTCGCGGAAAAAAAATCTGCCTCGATGGAAGATGAAAGCGCGGAGGATTTTGCTCGCAAGCTTTACGAGGAATATGTAGCGCAAGGCGCACCAAAAAATAAAAAAAAATGGCTAACGGAGCGACTCGATAACGAATACCTTTGCATGAAGGATAAACCCGTATGGGTAGGCGAACCTGCCTGGCTATATCATCAGGGTCTCCCTATGGTCTTTTTGCATCAATTCCTGGTACCCCCTACAGCGCAGCACATCAAAGAAAGGATATCGCTAGGTGAAACTGTTTATGTATTTGGTGCAAAACACCTTGTTAAAAGGCCATCAGGGGATATATGGACCGATATCTATCGGATGGCTGTGCAAACTTACGAGGGGGAAACAACGTGGGAAATCCTCAAGTAACCTCAAGGTTTTATTCCACATAAAAAATCTAAAAAGAGGACGGGACGGATTTATTCAGCTAAATCCGCCCTCATTGCATTTACAAATCTAGTCAGCGTCAGCTTCGTTCTGCTTAAGTGTGACCAATGTTTTAATCATCTTATTCATAAACGCGTAGCGCTTTTCAACATTTTCCATACGCGCCTTGTCAGTCGGCGCCTCCGATGACTCAGACGCCTCATACGGGGTATAGATAAGCCCGTAACGCTTAGCGATGTCGGGCATTTGGCTTTCTATCGCGTCCATCCGCTTCTCAAGGTTGGTCAAACGCCCCTGTGTATCCGTTGGCGCGTCGGGGCTAGCTACCACAGCCTTCGCGTCTGGGCCTTCGTTGATGAAAATGATGCTGTTGGTCAGAGACTCAGTGTTTATTTCTGCGCCTGTAAGACGCGCCTGCATTTTTTGCTCCTCCGTCGCGGCAGGGTCTACGGTACCCGTCGTGCCGTCTGGTTTCTTTACTTCTGCTCTAGGCATCTTTGCCTGTGCTGCAACCCTTTCTTCTAGGCCTTTGGAAACGAAATGCTGCCCCACGGTAAAACCGCTATTGACCAAATTACTGGTCCCTGACGTTAGAAGCGCATTACGTATAGTAATCGCGACTGACGGCGAAACCGGTGGGAAAGCGTTGTTCTGTTGCAAGCCGGCAATGTCATTTCCAGTGTTACGTGCCGCCCCGGGACCGTTCGATCCTCCCGCTGGCTTTTTAATAGGCGTATTGCCAGACTTGCCAGGCTTGCCAGGTGGACGCCTGGAAGGGTTGCGAGACTTGGGAGGCTTGCCCTTGTGATTGATGCTGGCCCTTGGCGCGCCGAATCTTTCTGCAGTCCTTTTGCTTCGACTAACGAGTTCCTCAGGGGTCGCTTGAGGGTATTGAGCGCTCCCTTTGTTCTGACTGTAATCCGGTTTATCGTTTGAACTATTTGCCTCGCCCCCCGTACTACCCGACGTCGACGGCGATTTGATCTCCGTCTTTTTTTGCTGGGTTAATGGCGTGAGCAATGGAACACGGGACTGATCGAATATTTTCATATATACACCTCTAAAAATTAGTTTAGAGCGCGCTCCCTGCTGTCTCATGCCATATGTGTCATATCTGTACCGATGTAGTTCCATATCAACTATATAATTCGATTATTACTCAATAAAAACTCGCTACAACTCAGCTTCCACTTCAACCATTAATAATTCTGCAAGAGACAACTACTTATATTCCCCACTACCCTTTTTTCACCCCCAACAAAAATGGGCACCCGACCCAGTCGGCGTGCCCATTTTCTTTACCGCCCCGCCTCCCTTCGAGACGGTACCGCTTAACTTACGGGTTGACGCTGTCTTTGAGCGACTTGCCCGGTTTGAACGCGACGGTGTTGCTTGCCTTGATCTTCACAGGCTCACCGGTTTGCGGGTTTTTGCCGGTGCGGGCGCCGCGGTGGCGTTGCAGGAAGGTGCCGAAACCCACCAGGGTGACGCTGTCCTTGCGGTGCAGGGCGCCGGTGATTTCTTCGAGTACGGCGTTAAGGACGCGGTTGGCCTGCTCTTTGGTGAGGTCTGCTTTTTCAGCGATGGCGGCTGCGAGATCTGGTTTACGCATAAATGAAGCCTCTTTGACGGTTTTTTGTTGTTATGTCCGTGCTGCTCTCTGGTGGAGCAGCGCCCAAGGCGCCGCAGGCTCTACTCTGCGGCAGACGGGAGTGAGGATGGCACGCCCTCGCACGCTCCGCCAGTCTCCCGGCGACCTTTCTACAGGCGAAACGGTGCTGATTCCGACAGAACAGCTGGCATTTACGCCAGCAATGGCGGAAGTTCTTTGTTCAGGGCCAGTTTTTCCATGACGGCGCTGCCGGTCAGCGCGTATCCCAGCAGGCGGCCGCTGGCGTCGCGACACAGGGCCTTGATGTCGGCGCCCTGCCCTTCGACGCTCCACACACCTTCGGTGCCCCGTGGCGCAGGTGACACCACCAGCGGGCAGACCGGGGTTTTCACGGTGATCGGCATAGGCCCATAGCTCACCGCCGTGGCGTTGCCGGCCAAGGTTTGCGCCAGGGCACGGGCGCAGCTCATCAGTGGCATCACGTACAGCAGGTTCAAGCCGTCGACCTCGGCGCAGTCGCCCAGGGCGTAGATGTTGGCGTGGGACGTCTTGAGGTGACGGTCCACCATGATCCCGCGATTGATTTGCAGGCCGGCGGCGGCGGCCAGGTCTACACGAGGACGCAGGCCGATGGCGGACACCACCAGGTCACAGTGGATCACATCACCGTCCGACAGGTGCGCCTCAAGGCCATCAGCCGTGCGTTGCAGGCGATTGAGCACCGGGCCCAGGTGGAAACGCGCGCCGATGCCTTCCAGCCCGGCTTGCACCGCTGCGGCAGCCGCCGGGTGCAGCAGGGTCGGCATGACCTGCTCACAGGGTGCGACCAGGTCGATTTCATAGCCGCCGAGGATCAGGTCGTTGGCAAATTCGCAGCCGATCAGGCCAGCGCCAAGCAACAACACGCGACGTTTGCCGGCAGCCGCGGCGCGGAAGCGCGCGTAGTCTTCCAGGTCGTTGATCGGAAAAATCAGTTCAGCCCCATCGCCTTCAACCGGTACGCGCACGGTTTCTGCGCCCCAGGCCAGGATCAGGTCGCGGTAGGCCACCGCTTCCTCGCCGATCCACAGGCGCTTGTGGCCTGCGTCGATGCCGCTGACACGTGTATGGGTGCGCACTTCGGCCTTGAGCTGCTCGGCCATGGCGCCGGGTTCGGCCATGCTCAGGCCATCGGCTTCCTTGTTCTTGCCAAAGCCGGTGGAGAGCATGGGCTTGGAGTAGGAGCGCCCGTCATCCGCGGTGATCAGCAGCAATGGGGTCTCGCTGTCGAGCTTGCGAAACTCCCGGGCTACGTTGTAACCGGCCAATCCTGTGCCGATGATCACGACGGGTGCGTTCATTCCTTTCTCCTTGTAGTACGTGTCTTAAACTAAGAATTAGCCGATTTCGATCATTTCGAAATCCATTTTGCCCACGCCGCAGTCCGGGCACAGCCAGTCTTCCGGGACGTCTTGCCACAGCGTGCCCGGAGCGATTCCGTCATCCGGCCAGCCGTCCGCTTCGTTGTAGATCAAGCCACAGACGATACATTGCCACTTCTTCATTACGTGCTTCCTCAAGTCCAGGCATGTTGGCCGGCGGTCGATGGATCCAGCGTTGCCGCACGGCTCAGGGCGTTTTGTACTGATCGGGGCCGGCAGATGCAAGCACGATCGGCGCAAACGGCCGGTTTGGCGCGGCAAAAGTTCAGGGTGCCATGGTAAGCTCGCCGCCTCTTTTGCTGCCAATACTGACTCACCGTGCCGCACTCAATCGCCCCTTCCGATGCTTGCCAATGGCTGACCCAGAGCCTTCTGAGTCCCTTGCCCACGCCCTTGACCCTCAACTGGCTGTTTGACGAAGGCTCGCTGACGCGACGGCTGACAGGGCTGTCCAACGACGGTTTCAGCGTGACGCCGCTGTTCGAAGGCTGGCAGCCATTGCGCGACGATGAATGTGCCGCCCTGGGCCTGGCCCCGGCCAGCATCGGCTGGGTGCGCGAGGTGTACCTGCGTGGGCATGACCAGCCGTGGGTGTTTGCCCGCAGCGTGGCGGCGCGCAGTGCCTTGCAGGGCGACGGGCTGCATATGGACGAGCTGGGCAGTCGCTCGCTGGGGGAGCTGTTGTTCTGCGACCGCGCCTTTACCCGCCAGGCCATCGAAGTGTGCCATTACCCTCGCCCATGCCTGCCGGCAGCGGACCAGACCGACGGTTTGTGGGCGCGCCGCTCTCGCTTCGATCGCGGCGCGCTGAGCGTGCTGGTGGCAGAAGTCTTCCTGCCGAGTTTCTGGCACGCGCTGCATGACCATCCGGAGAACTGCTGATGTATCAACGTCTGCTCAAGTCCTTGAACCGCCTGAACCCCAGGGCCTGGGATTTCATTCAGTTGACGCGCATGGACAAGCCCATTGGCATCTACCTGTTGCTGTGGCCGACATTGTGGGCACTGTGGATCGCCGGCGAGGGCTCGCCGTCGCTGCTTAATATCGTGATTTTCGTGTTGGGCGTGGTGCTGACCCGCGCCGGTGGCTGCGTGATCAATGATTGGGCTGACCGCAAGGTCGATGGCCATGTGAAGCGCACCGAGCAACGCCCACTGGTGAGCGGCAAGATCAGCTCGAAAGAGGCATTGGTGTTTTTTGCCGTGTTGATGGGTACCAGCTTCCTGCTGGTGCTGCTGACCAACGCCAGCACTATCCTGCTATCCCTGGGCGGCCTGGCGCTGGCGGCCAGCTACCCGTTCATGAAGCGCTACACCTATTACCCGCAGGTAGTGCTGGGCGCGGCGTTTTCCTGGGGCATGCCGATGGCGTTTACCGCCGAGACCGGCCATCTGCCCGCTACCGCGTGGTTGCTGTATATCGCCAACCTGTTGTGGACCGTGGGCTACGACACCTATTACGCCATGACCGACCGTGATGACGACTTGAAGATCGGGGTGAAATCCACCGCCATTCTGTTTGGTGATGCTGATCGCGTGATCATCCTGACCCTGCAAGGGCTGTCGCTGGTGTGCCTGTTGCTGGCCGGCACGCGGTTTGAACTGGGGGGTTGGTTCCAACTGGGGTTGCTGGCGGCGGCGGGCTGTTTTGCCTGGGAGTTCTGGTACACCCGGGACAGGGACCGTATGAAGTGCTTCAGGGCGTTCTTGCATAACCATTGGGCGGGGTTGGCGATTTTTGTCGGGATTGTGGTGGATTACGCGGTTCGGTAGTGCAGGACTGACGCCATCGGGGGCAAGCCCCCTCCCACATTTTGATGTGTGAATACATTCAAGTGTGGGAGGGGGCTTGCCCCCGATGGATTCAGCAGCACCGCAGACTTAAGGCTTGATGATGTGCCAGGCGCCACCCTTGCCATCCCCGGTCTTGTCACCGGCTTTCTTGTCGTCCTTGTAGGTGTAGACAGGCTTGCCTTTGTAGGCCCACTGGCTTGTCTGGTCGTCGCGGGTGATCACCGTCCAATCACCGTCACCGGTCGTGGTGTCGGTGGATTCTGCCTTCAGCGGTGGCCAGTTGGTCGCGCACTGGTCCTTGCACACTGACTTGCCATCGGCGTCCTTGTCGAAGGTGTAGAGCGTCATGCCCTTGTGATCCACCAACATCCCTTCTTTAGTCATCGCAGGCTCTGCCGCAAACGCCAGGCCTGGCAGCGCCAAGGCTGCGGATAGCAGCAGGGCTTTCCAGGAAATCGTGCTGTAAGTCATCGGAACCTTCCTTTTGTGGTTGTCAGGATTCGGACCCAAAGGGTAGTCCAGAGTGCCCTGAATTGCCCAAGCGACTAAATTACTGTCACACGACTGCAATAATTCCGTTATCTAATGCGGCGCAAGACAGTTAAATGACAAGAGGATTTTGAGCATGGTTGGCAGGAGCATTCTGATTGTTGACGACGAAGCGCCCATTCGCGAGATGATCGCCGTTGCGTTGGAAATGGCCGGCTATGACTGCCTGGAGGCGGAAAACTCCCAGCAGGCCCACGCCATTATCGTCGACCGCAAGCCGGACCTGATCCTGCTCGACTGGATGCTGCCCGGCACGTCCGGCATCGAGTTGGCCCGGCGCCTCAAGCGTGACGAACTGACCGGGGATATCCCGATCATCATGCTCACCGCCAAGGGTGAAGAGGACAACAAGATCCAGGGCCTGGAAGTGGGCGCCGATGACTACATCACCAAACCTTTTTCCCCTCGGGAGCTGGTGGCGCGCCTCAAAGCCGTATTGCGCCGTGCCGGCCCGACCGATGGCGAAGCGCCGATCGAAGTCGACGGCCTGATTCTGGACCCGATCAGCCACCGCGTGACCATCGACGGCAAGCCCGCCGAGATGGGCCCGACCGAATACCGATTGCTGCAATTCTTCATGACCCACCAGGAGCGCGCCTACACCCGCGGCCAATTGCTGGACCAGGTGTGGGGCGGCAATGTGTATGTGGAGGAACGCACCGTGGACGTGCATATCCGCCGCTTGCGCAAAGCCTTGGGCGACGCGTACGAGAATCTGGTACAAACCGTGCGCGGCACCGGCTATCGGTTTTCCACCAAAAGCTGAGCCAGCCCCTTCCTCCCTTAACAGCTGACAAGGACGCATGTTTAAGTGAACCAGAACTGGCATGGCACCCTGATCCGCCACATGCTTCTGTTGATCACTGCTTGCCTGCTGGTCGGGCTGATCAGTGGCTATTACGGCTGGAGCCTGGCCGCCGGCATCGCGTTGTACCTGGGCTGGACCCTCAAACAATTGCTGCGCCTGCATGAATGGCTGCGCCAGCACAAACCCGACGAGGCGCCGCCCGATGGCTATGGCCTGTGGGGTGAGGTGTTCGACAGCATCTACCACCTGCAACGTCGCGACCAACGGGTACGCGGGCGCCTGCAAGCGGTGATCGACCGGGTGCAGGAATCCACCGCGGCGCTCAAGGACGCCGTGATCATGCTCGACAGCGACGGCAACCTGGAATGGTGGAACCGCGCCGCCGAAACCCTGCTGGGTCTCAAGACGCCACAGGACAGCGGCCAGCCGGTGACCAACCTGGTGCGCCACCCGCGCTTCAAGGAATACTTCGAGCAGGACAACTACGAAGAAGCCCTGGAAATCCCGTCGCCCACCAACGACCGCGTACGCATCCAGCTGTACCTGACGCGCTATGGCAACAATGAGCACTTGATGCTGGTGCGTGATGTGACCCGCATCCATCAGCTTGAACAGATGCGCAAGGACTTCGTCGCCAACGTCTCCCACGAGCTTCGCACACCGCTGACGGTGATCTGCGGCTACCTGGAGACGCTGCTGGACAACGTCGACGAGATCAACCCGCGCTGGAGCCGCGCCCTGCAGCAGATGCAGCAGCAAGGCTCGCGGATGCAGACCCTGCTCAACGACTTGCTGCTTTTGGCCAAGCTTGAAGCCACCGATTACCCTTCGGATAACCACCCGGTGGCAGTGCAAAGCCTGCTGCACACCATCAAGAATGACGCCCAGGCGCTCTCCGGCGAACGCGGCCAGCAGATCACCCTGGAAGCCGACCCGACGGTGCTGCTCAAGGGCAGTGAGGGCGAGTTACGCAGCGCGTTCTCCAATTTGGTGTTCAACGCGGTGAAGTACACCCAGGACAAGGGCAATATCCGTATTCGCTGGTGGGCCGACGAACAGGGCGCGCACCTGAGCGTGCAGGACTCGGGTATCGGCATCGACGCCAAGCATCTGCCGCGCCTCACCGAACGTTTCTACCGCGTTGACTCCAGCCGCAACTCCAACACCGGCGGCACGGGGCTCGGCCTGGCGATCGTCAAGCATGTGTTGTTGCGCCATCGGGCGCGCCTGGAAATCAGCAGCGTGCTGGGGCATGGCAGTACGTTTACCTGCCATTTTCCGACAACGCAGGTAACGCGTTCGCCAGTGATCGACAATGATGAATAACTCAAATACAGCACAAATCTAAATGTGGGAGGGGGCAAGCCCCCTCCCACATTGGATTTGTATGCTTTTGGAGAACAGGTTCCTTGCCCCGCCCGGCAGCGGGCACTAGGCAAGCGCCCCGTCAGCCGCTACATTGGCCGACTTGCGCCTGCCTTTCAGGCTCACCTGTCATCCCTTATTGAACACACGGAACCTGCAAAACCCCATCATGGACCCTTCCCCTGGCATTACCCTCGCTACACTCTTCGCCGATTTCGGCATGATTCTTTTTGCACTGATCCTGGTACTGCTCAACGGTTTCTTTGTTGCGGCGGAATTTGCCATGGTCAAACTGCGCGCCACGCGGGTCGAGGCCATCGCCCACAAAAACGGCTGGCGCGGGCAGATCCTGCGTACCGTACACAGCCAGCTCGACGCCTACCTGTCGGCCTGTCAGCTGGGTATCACCCTGGCGTCCCTGGGCCTGGGCTGGGTCGGTGAACCGGCCTTTGCGCACATCCTCGAGCCAATGCTGGGCGCGATCGGCGTGCAGTCGCCGGAAGTGATCAAGGGCGTGTCGTTCTTTGCCGCCTTCTTCGTGATTTCCTACCTGCACATCGTGGTCGGTGAGCTGGCGCCCAAGTCCTGGGCGATTCGCAAGCCCGAGCTGCTGTCGCTATGGACGGCAGTGCCGCTGTACCTGTTCTACTGGGCGATGTACCCGGCCATCTACCTGCTCAACGCCAGCGCCAACGCCATCCTGCGCATCGCCGGCCAAGGCGAGCCTGGCCCCCACCATGAGCACCATTACAGCCGCGAAGAGCTCAAACTGATCCTGCACTCCAGCCGTGGCCAGGACCCGAGCGACCAAGGTATGCGCGTACTGGCCTCTGCGGTGGAAATGGGCGAACTGGAAGTGGTGGACTGGGCCAACTCCCGGGAAGACCTGGTGACCCTGGATTTCAACGCCCCGCTCAAAGAGATTCTTGCGCTGTTCCGTCGCCACAAATTCAGCCGGTACCCGGTGTATGACGCGGTGCGCAATGAGTTCGTGGGCCTGTTGCACATCAAGGATCTGCTGCTGGAACTGGCCGCCCTGGACCATATTCCCGAATCCTTCAACCTGGCCGAACTGACCCGCCCGCTGGAACGCGTCTCGCGGCACATGCCGTTGTCGCAACTGCTGGAGCAGTTCCGCAAAGGCGGCGCGCACTTCGCCCTGGTGGAGGAAGCCGACGGCAAGATCATCGGCTACCTGACCATGGAAGACGTGCTGGAAGTACTGGTGGGCGATATCCAGGATGAACACCGCAAGGCCGAGCGCGGCATCCTCGCCTACCAGCCCGGCAAACTGCTGGTACGTGGCGACACGCCGCTGTTCAAAGTCGAACGCCTGCTGGGCGTCGACCTGGACCACATCGAAGCCGAAACCCTGGCCGGCCTGATCTACGACACCCTCAAGCGCGTGCCGGAAGAAGAGGAAGTGCTGGAAGTGGAAGGCTTGCGGATCATCATCAAGAAGATGAAAGGGCCCAAGATAGTACTGGCCAAGGTCTTGCTGCTGGACTGACCTTCGATTGCCCAATGCAAAATTGGGCAATATCCCAAGCGTCGTGACGACCTAAACGATCGTCACGCAGGCAGCGCGTTGAAACAGATATCCACATTCATCTGCGCCGCGGCCGACAGATTGACTAACGCATCAAGAGAACACTTGTCGATCTTGCCGTTAAGTACGTCGTTCAGGCGAGGCTGGCTGATACCCAGCCTTAGCGCCGCATCCTTCTGGGACAGCTCCCAGCTACGAATGGTGTTGCACAACTCCAACAGCAGCTTTGAGCGTAGGCGCATATTGGCGGCTTGCGCTGGCGTGTCCTCCAGAGCATCCCACACAGAGTTGAAACGTTCGGTATGTAACTTTTGATTTGTCATGGGCTTAACCTAATTCCTGCAATCTGGCACGCGCCAATTCGATATCCCGCCCTTCGGTTTTCCGTGTGGTCTTGCGCAACGCGTGCAGCACATAGACAGCTTCAGGCCGATTGACCACGTAGAACACTCGAAACGCTCCCGACTCTTCAGTGATCCGAATCTCATTGACGCCCCTTCCGATCGTTTTCATCGGCTTGCAATCGAAGGGCTGCTCACCCTGTTGCAACAGATCCAACTGAAAACCGGCTGCCCTTCGGGCGTCGAGAGGAAAATCCTTGAGATCCTTGAGCGAGCTTCCTAGAAACACCACATCCTTGTGCCTTGGCATTGACTTCTCCTTTCCTGGAAAGAAAAAGCGTAATCGACGACTCAACCAAAGGCGGTGCAGCTTTGTTTCAAGGCATAGCAAAGGCTCGACAACACTGAAGCGTTATCGAGAGCCTATATCGGAACAGATATAAATCAAGCCATCCAGCAGGAATCAGACAACCGGTCGATTGCTTGATTCAGGCCATCAGGCACCCGGCACAAAATGCTTCTGCGCCGTACCGCGCGCAATCAGGCGCGAGATGTAGTCCAGCTTCTGCGCATCCTGGTCGATAAAGCGAAAGGTCAGTTGCAACCAGTCGCTGTCGGGCTTGGGCTCGTAGGCGACGATGGCATGCAGGTAGCCGTTGAGGCGTGCGACTTCGGCGTTGTCGCCCTGCTCAAGGTCGAGCACGGCGCTTTCCAGTACCTGAGGCAGGACGTCGCCGCGTTTTACCACCAGCAACGCTTCCTTGATGCTCAGGGCCTTGATCACGCATTGCTGAGTGCCGCTGGAGAGGCGCAACTGGCCCTGACCGCGACTGCCAGCCGGCGCCGCTGCTGCTGGGGCCTTCACGGGTGGGGTGTTGAGCAGACCTTGACTGGGTGCCGCCATCGGAGCCGGCTTGACCGCTTCGGGTCTGCCGCCGGTCAGGGCGCTCAGGGAGTCGTTGCCGAAGGCCGAGTTCATCTTGGTCGGCGCGCTGGCGATCAGTGCGTCGAGGCGGCCGATCTTGTGCAGGGCCTGCTTGACCTTGTTGAGCAGTTGCTCGTTGGTGAACGGTTTGCTGACATAGCCGGAAACGCCGGCCTGGATCGCCTGAACCACGTTTTCCTTATCGCCACGGCTGGTCACCATCACGAACGGCATGGCCTTCAGATGCGCTTGCTCGCGGCACCAGGTCAAGAGCTCAAGACCGGACATCTCAGGCATTTCCCAGTCACACAGCACCAGGTCGAAGGTTTCGCGCATCAGGATGGATTGCGCCTTTTTGCCGTTCACCGCATCTTCGATCTTGATTCCGGGGAAGTAATTGCGCAGGCACTTCTTCACCAGGTCGCGAATAAACGAGGCGTCATCCACCACCAATACACTGACTTTGCTCATCGACCCTTCATCCTATAAAAACCTCGGCTGGCAGTACGCCTGACTGATGGCATTTTGCCAAAACCTTGCAGTCACGTTCGGACTTTATTCGCCGCCCGCGCAAAAAATTCAGCTGCCACAAACGAAAACGCCCGGCCAATGGCCGGGCGTTAATTTCACGGGCAACCTTACTTATCGTCAGGTTCGCCTGGAACATTAGGCGTTTGATCGGCGGAGCCTTCAACTTCGGCCTTCATGCGCTTGAGGCCCATGTGCCGAACGTCGGTGCCGCGCACCAGGTAGATCACCAGTTCCGAGATATTACGCGCGTGATCGCCGATCCGCTCCAGGGAGCGCAGCACCCAGATAATGCTCAAGACCCGCGAGATAGAGCGTGGATCTTCCATCATGTAGGTGGCCAGCTCACGCAAGGCGGTCTTGTACTCGCGGTCGATGACCTTGTCGTACTGAGCCACCGACAACGCCAGGTCTGCATCGAAACGCGCAAACGCGTCGAGGGCATCGCGCACCATGTTGCGCACCTGGTCGCCGATATGGCGCACTTCCACGTAACCGCGTGGCGCTTCACCTTCTTCGCACAGTTGGATGGCACGGCGGGCGATCTTGGTGGCTTCGTCGCCAATGCGCTCCAGGTCAATCACCGACTTGGAGATGCTGATGATCAAACGCAGGTCCGAGGCCGCCGGCTGGCGACGGGCAAGAATGCGCAGGCACTCTTCATCGATATTGCGTTCCATCTGGTTGATCTGGTCATCGATCTCGCGCACCTGCTGGGCCAGGCCCGAGTCGGCCTCGATCAGCGCGGTGACGGCATCGTTGACTTGCTTCTCCACCAGCCCGCCCATCGCCAGGAGGTGGCTGCGCACTTCCTCAAGCTCGGCGTTGAACTGCGCGGAGATGTGATGGGTAAGGCCTTCTTTGCTAATCATGTTGGCGTCCTTGGAGCGTCCGGTAAGGTGCGGAGAACCGCAGCGTCAGTGCAATCAGAACCACAGCTTCCTAGCCGTAGCGACCGGTGATGTAGTCTTCGGTCTGCTTCTTCGCCGGATTGGTGAACAGGGTATCGGTATCGCCGAACTCCACCAGCTTGCCCATGTACATGAACGCGGTGTAGTCCGAAACCCGCGCCGCCTGTTGCATGTTGTGGGTCACGATAACGATGGTGAACTTGGACTTGAGCTCGTAGATCAGCTCTTCGACTTTCAAGGTCGAGATCGGGTCGAGCGCCGAGCACGGTTCGTCGAGCAGCAGCACTTCCGGCTCTACGGCGATGGTACGGGCGATCACCAGACGCTGCTGCTGGCCGCCGGACAAGCCAAGTGCCGACTCGTGCAGACGGTCCTTGACCTCGTCCCACAACGCGGCGCCCTTGAGAGCCCATTCAACCGCTTCGTCGAGGACGCGCTTCTTGTTGATGCCCTGGATGCGCAGGCCATAGACCACGTTTTCATAAATGGTCTTGGGGAACGGGTTGGGCTTCTGGAACACCATGCCCACCCGGCGTCGCAACTCGGCCACGTCTTCACCCTTGCGGTAAATATTGGTGCCGTAGAGATTGATCGCACCTTCCACACGGCAACCGTCCACCAGGTCATTCATACGGTTGAACGTGCGCAGTAATGTCGACTTGCCGCAGCCGGACGGGCCGATAAAGGCGGTCACGCGCTGCTTGGGGATGTTCATGCTGACGTCGAACAGCGCTTGTTTTTCGCCGTAGTACAGGCTCAGGCCCGGGACTTCGATGGCCACGGTTTCCTGGGCCAGGCTCAGGCTCTGTTTGTCGCGACCCAGGGCAGACATGTTGATGCCGTGAGGTTGGTTTTCGTGTTGCATGGGATGCTCCCTGTGCTACCAATTCGTTTCGTTGAACCGCCGGGGCGGCTTACTCAAATTCTGTGTCTGTGGGAGCTGGCTTGCCTGCGATGGCATCACTGCGGTCTTACTGATACACCGCGTCGTCTGCATCGCAGGCAAGCCAGCTCCCACATTGAATGGTGTTAGCTGTCCAGCGCCTTGTATTTTTCGCGCAGGTGGTTACGAATCCACACCGCCGACAGGTTGAGCGTGGCGATCACCAGCACCAGCAGCAACGCGGTGGCGTACACCAGCGGCCGTGCGGCTTCGACGTTGGGGCTCTGGAAGCCGACGTCATAGATATGGAAGCCCAGGTGCATGATTTTCTGGTCCAGGTGCAGGTACGGATAGTTGCCGTCCAGCGGCAGCGACGGCGCCAGCTTTACTACGCCCACCAGCATCAGCGGCGCCACTTCGCCGGCGGCGCGGGCCACGGCGAGGATCATGCCGGTCATCATGGCCGGGCTGGCCATCGGCAGCACGATCTTCCACAGCGTTTCCGCCTTGGTCGCGCCCAGTGCCAGGGAGCCTTCACGCACCGTGCGAGGAATCCTCGCGAGGCCTTCTTCGGTGGCCACGATCACCACCGGCACCGCCAGCAGCGCCAGGGTCAGCGAGGCCCAGAGCAGGCCCGGAGTACCGAAGGTCGGTGCCGGCAGGGCTTCGGCGAAGAACAGACGGTCAACCGAGCCACCCAATACATAGACGAAGAAGCCCAGGCCGAATACGCCGTAGACAATGGCCGGTACGCCCGCCAGGTTGTTCACGGCGATACGGATGATCCGCGTCAGGGTGTTCTGCTTGGCGTACTCACGCAGGTACACGGCCGCCAGCACGCCAAACGGGGTCACGATCATCGCCATGATCAGGGTCATCATCACGGTGCCGAAGATGGCCGGGAAAATCCCGCCTTCGGTGTTGGCTTCCCGTGGGTCATCGCTGAGAAACTCCCAGACCTTGCTGAAGTAGAAGCCGATCTTGGTCAGGGTGCCCATGGCGTTAGGCTGGTAGGCGTGCACCACCTTGCCGATGCCGATCTCCACTTCCTTGCCGTTGCCGTCGCGGGCAGTCAGGGCGTCGCGGTTGAACTGAGCGTGCAGGTCAGCCAGGCGCGCCTCGATATCTTGATAGCGGGCGTTGAGTTCGGCGCGGTCGGCGTCCATATCGGCCTGGGCGGCGGCGTCGAGCTTGCCTTCCAGTTCCAGTTTGCGCCCGTGCAGGCGGATGCGTTCCAGGCCGGCGTTGATCGCACCGATATCGGTTTTTTCCAGGGTCTTGAGCTGGGCGGCGAGCTTGTTGACACGGTCCACGCGAGCTTGCAGCTCTGGCCATGCGGCTTCGCCTTCAGCGATGACCTTGCCGTCCTGCTTGACGTTGACCAGGGTGCCGTAAAAGTTGCCCCACTCACGACGCTCAATGGCCATCAGGTTGGCCGGCTTGGTCTGGTCCTTCAACCATTCGCCGACGATCCAGGTGAAGTCGTTGCCGTTCAAGTCGCGGTTGCCGACCTTGATCAGCTCGCGGGTCATGAATTCCGGGCCCTGGTCCGGCACCGGCAGGCCGGCGCTCTTGAGGCGCTCACGCGGCACTTCTTCTTTCTGTACCACTTCGCCGATGACGATATGGTTGGCCTGGCCCGGCACGTTGTAGTTGGCCTGGATCAGGTCGGCCGGCCAGAAGTGGCCCAGGCCACGCACGGCAATCACAGCCAGCAAACCAATGGTCATGATGACCGCGATGGACACCGCGCCACCGCTGATCCAGACGCCTGGGGCGCCGCTCTTGAACCATCCATTCAGGGAGTTCTGTTTCACAGACTTCTACCTTTCTTAAAGCGACGAGTATTTCTTGCGCAGACGCTGACGAATCAGTTCGGCGAGGGTGTTCATGATGAACGTGAACAGCAGCAGTACCAGTGCCGAGAGGAACAGCACGCGGTAGTGACTGCCACCGACTTCCGACTCGGGCATTTCCACCGCGACGTTGGCCGCCAGGGTGCGCAAGCCCTCGAACAGGTTCATCTCCATCACCGGGGTGTTACCGGTGGCCATCAGCACAATCATGGTTTCACCCACTGCACGGCCCATGCCGATCATCAGTGCAGAGAAGATGCCCGGGCTGGCGGTCAGGATCACCACGCGGGTCATGGTCTGCCACGGCGTGGCGCCCAGGGCCAGGGAGCCCAGGGTCAGGCCGCGGGGTACGCTGAACACGGCGTCTTCGGCGATCGAGTAGATGTTCGGGATCACCGCAAAACCCATGGCCAGGCCGACCACCAGGGCGTTGCGCTGGTCGTAGGTGATCCCCAGGTCATGGGAGATCCACATGCGCATGTCGCCGCCAAAGAACCAGGTTTCCAGGTACGGGCTCATGTACAGCGAGAGCCAGCCCACCAGCAGGATCACCGGGATCAGGATCGCGCTTTCCCAGCCGTCCGGCACCCGCAGGCGAATCGACTCGGGCAAGCGACTGAAGACAAAACCGGCGACCAGGATGCCGATCGGCAATAGCATCAGCAGGCTGAAAATGCCCGGCAAGTGCCCTTCCACGTACGGCGCCAGGAACAGGCCGGCGAAGAAGCCGAGGATCACGGTCGGCATGGCTTCCATCAGTTCGATCACCGGTTTGACCTTGCGGCGCAGGCTCGGGGCCATGAAGTACGCGGTGTAGATCGCCGCCGCAACCGCCAGTGGCGCGGCCAGCAGCATGGCGTAGAACGCAGCCTTCAACGTGCCGAAGGTCAGCGGGGCCAGGCTCATCTTGGGTTCGAAGTCGGTGTTGGCGGCGGTGGACTGCCAGACGTATTTAGGCTCGTCGTAGTTCTCGTACCAGACCTTGCTCCACAACGCGCTCCACGAGACTTCCGGGTGCGGGTTGTCGAGCAACAGCGGTTGCAGCTTGCCGCCGGCCTCGACGATCACGCGGTTGGCCCGTGGCGACATGCCGAACAGGCCCTGGCCGTCGACCACCGGGTCGACCAGCAGGGTACGGTGAGCGGTGCTGTGGAAAACGCCGAACTGGCCGGAGGCATCGAGCGCGGTGAAGCCTTTGCGGCGCTCTTCAGCACCGATTTCGACAATGGGCGCAGTGCCCATCTGGAAGGTGCGGATCTGTTTCAGGCGTTGCTCGCCATCCGGGTCGCGGGCCATGAACCACTGGGCCAGGCCGCCCTTGGAGTTGCCGACGATCAGCGAGATACCGCCCACCAACTGAGTGCTGGCGGTGACTTCGGCTGCGCCGTCTTCCAGGAGTTTGTAGCGACCGTTGAGGCTGTTGTCGCGCAGGCTGAACACATCGGCCAGGGCGCGACCGTTGATCACGTAAAGCCATTGCTGGCGTGGGTCGACAAAGATGGCTTTCACCGGTTCGGTCATCTGCGGCAGCTCGATGCGCTTCTGCTCGCTGGTGACTTCACCGGTCATCATGTTTTCTTCGCGGCTCAACGACAGCACGTTCAGGTACGAACCCGCCGAACCGGCCACCACCAAGGTGGAGTCAGTGGCGTTGAGGGCGACATGCTCCAGTGGGCGACCGGCCTCATCCAACACGATCGGCGTTTCGCCGTAAGGGTATTCAATCGCTGGGGTGATGGTCTTCTTGCCGTCCGGGTACGACACTTTATAGGTGTGGCGGAACACCAGGGACTGGCCATTGGACAAACCAAGGATAACCAGCGGGCTGCCCGGCTGGTCTTCACCAATAGAAACAACGCTGGCACCGGCCGGAAGCGGCAAGTCGACACGCTTGAGCTCAGCGCCGGAGTCCACTTCAAAGAACAGCGCCTGGCCCTTGTCGGAAACCCGCATGGCGACCTGGTTCTGTTCTTCAAGGGAGATCATCAACGGCTTGCCGGCGTCCTGCATCCAGGCGGGTGTCAGCGCGTCTTCCTTGGTCAACGAGGCGCCCTGGAACAGAGGTGCAACGACGTAGGCGAGGAAGAAGAAGATCAGGGTGATGGCGCCAAGGACGGCGAGGCCACCGACCAGCACATACCAGCGGGTCAGGCGATCCTTGAGCGCGCGAATGCGGCGCTTGCGTTGCAGCTCAGGCGTATTGAAATCAATGCGCTTGGGGGGAGAAGTTGTCGTCATGGTGGAATTGGCCAGATCATTCATGCGCACACCCTAGCGATCCTGTATGACAGAAAGATGACAGTGCAGTGACGCAACAAATCCGCCGCGAAGCAGGGCTGGCAGCGGATTAAAAATTAGGGATGCAGACTGCTTATGTGGGAGCGGGCTTGCCCGCGATGGCATCAACACGATTTCAACGCTAAACCGCGTCGCCAGCATCGCGGGCAAGCCCGCTCCCACAGAAAAGCATGCGTCTACATCAGGTATCGCAGGCTTAGTTGCCTTCTTTCAGACCCAGCTCAGCCAAGGCCTTGGCGGCCACTTTGGCAGGCAGTGGGATGTAGCCGTCCTTGACGACAACTTCCTGGCCCTGCTTGGACAGCACCAGTTTCACGAACTCGGCTTCCAGCGGGGCCAGAGGCTTGTTCGGGGCTTTGTTGACATACACGTAGAGGAAGCGCGACAGCGGGTATTTGCCGTTCAGGGCGTTTTCTTCGCTGTCTTCGATGAAGTCAGTGCTGCCTTTCTTGGCCAGGGCCACGGTCTTCACGCTGGCGGTCTTGTAGCCGATGCCCGAGTAACCGATGCCGTTCAGCGAGGAGCTGATCGACTGCACGACCGAAGCCGAGCCCGGTTGTTCGTTCACGTTTGGCTTGTAGTCGCCTTTGCACAGGGCTTCTTCCTTGAAGTAGCCGTAGGTGCCGGATACCGAGTTACGCCCGAACAGTTGCACTGGCTTGTTGGCCAGGTCGCCGGTCACGCCCAGGTCGCCCCAGGTTTTAACGTCAGCTTTGGCGCCGCACAGGCGAGTCGAGGAGAAGATCGCGTCGACTTGCTCCATGGTCAGGTGCTGGATCGGGTTGTCCTTGTGCACGAACACCGCCAAGGCGTCCACGGCAACCGGGATAGCGGTTGGCTTGTAGCCGTACTTCTGCTCGAAGGCCGCCAGTTCGGTGTCCTTCATCTTGCGGCTCATCGGGCCCAGGTTGGAGGTGCCTTCAGTCAGCGCAGGTGGCGCGGTGGCGGAGCCGGCAGCTTGAATCTGGATGTTGACGTTCGGGTATTCCTTTTTGTAACCCTCGGCCCACAGGGTCATCAGGTTGGCCAGGGTATCGGAACCGACGCTGGACAGGTTGCCCGACACACCAGTGGTCTTGACGTAAGCCGGAATTGCCGGATCAACACCAGCGGCCACCGCGTTGGCGGTCGCAACGCCAGCAGCGACAAAAGTCATTGCCGCCATCAAACGTTTCAGTTTCATGCCTTGCTCCTAGCAGATAGGGATAATTGGATCGGGGCCAAGTATCGGGAGGCCGTGTGAACACTCTATGTCTGAAATATGACAATTAGATGAAAGGCCACTATCGGGAAGCAAAGGCTGATGAGGAGCGAGACGTTGAATGAACGCCTCGCCACATTAGATCAAATTGGTTTCAGCGGCCGCGTTTCCACAGATACCCACCCACCAACATCCCCATCACACACAAGACGGCTACATAGTAAGCCGGGCCCATCGGGCTCTCCTTCATCAGCAGCGACACCACCAATGGCGTCAACCCACCAAACACGGCATAGGCGACGTTGTAGGAGAACGACAGCCCGCTGAAACGCACCACCGGCGGGAAGGCCTTGACCATCACGTAGGGCACCACGCCGATGGTGCCCACGAACAAACCGGTCAATGCGTACAACGGAAACAGCCAGTCCGGGTGGGCCATCAGGCTGTGATACAGCGTCCACGAGGTCGCCAGCAACAGTGCGCAACCGGTAACCAGCACGCGACCGGCGCCAAAACGGTCAGCCAAGGCACCCGAGACAATGCAACCGAAGCTCAGGGTCACGATGGCCAGGCTGTTGGCCTGCAGGGCAACCGTAGGGTTGAAGTGATAGACC
This sequence comes from Pseudomonas sp. W15Feb34, assembly GCF_023127765.1. Lineage (NCBI taxonomy): Bacteria > Pseudomonadati > Pseudomonadota > Gammaproteobacteria > Pseudomonadales > Pseudomonadaceae > Pseudomonas > Pseudomonas sp. W15Feb34. The sequence goes on along the minus strand of NZ_SPKN01000003.1, from coordinate 218,724 downwards.
GTTTGCAACACGGTCGGGGTCATGAGAATGACCACCACGACACCGGCCGAGAGCAGCCAGGTCAGCAGCATCGACAGCACAATGGCGCCACGATGGTCACGCAGCACTGCGCGCAACGGCAGCTCAGCGGCCAGGCTCTTGCGTTGCTGCATTTCAGCGAAGATCGGCGTTTCATGCAGCCAGCGGCGCAGATACACCGCCAGCAAGCCGAATACACCGCCGAGCAGGAACGGGATTCGCCAGGCGTAATCGGAGACCTGCTCCGGGGTATAGGCCGTATTGATGGCGGTAGCCACCAGCGAACCCAGCAAAATACCCGCAGTGAGGCCGCTGGTCAGGGTGCCGCAGGCGTAGCCGATGTGGCGCGGCGGGACGTGTTCGGACACAAACACCCAGGCGCCGGGCACTTCGCCACCAATTGCAGCGCCCTGGATGATGCGCATCAGCAGCAACAGGACCGGCGCCCATAGGCCGATCTGCGCATAAGTCGGCAGCAAGCCCATGATGAGGGTCGGCACGGCCATCATGAAGATGCTCAGGGTGAACATCTTCTTGCGCCCCAGCAGGTCACCAAAGTGCGCCATGATGATGCCGCCCAGCGGGCGGGCCAGGTAGCCGGCGGCGAAGATGCCGAAGGTCTGCATCATGCGCAACCATTCGGGCATGTCGACGGGGAAGAACAGTTTCCCGACCACGGTGGCGAAAAACACGAAGATGATGAAGTCGTAGAACTCCAGCGCCCCGCCCAAGGCAGACAGCGACAGGGTTTTGTAGTCGTTGCGGTTAAGCGGTCGTGCGGGCGGCGCAATGCTTGAAGGCACTGTGGTCATGGCAAGGCTTCTCTTATTAGTCAGATCAGGAATCCGCAACAGCGCTGGTATGGCCTGGCAGGTCCGGCACGATAGCAAATTGCCCGGAAAAGCACAGTCCAAACACCTGCCCCGCGTCAGCATCGATTCGCAAGCAACCCCCACTTGCCAAGCCGGCTTATTCCCTCTCGAATTACTGTCAGGTCCCAAAACGCCCTCAGATACTGAACGGCAGCGTTAAAAAGAAACAATGGTCAAACCCCTCAAGTTGCATGACTGGTTTGGCCATTTTTTTGACGCCTGTAAACAAGCCCACGTAGATGTACAAAATGGAGCCAGGAGAGTCGTCGCGCAGGCTATCGACCGATATACTCCCAGCCGTGCACCTATCTATCAGTGGAAGTTGCGCGAAAACGTCGTTGGCACCGGCCAGCCGATTTCGCAGAGTTTCCCTTCAGACGCCTTTCGAAAAACGTGACGAACGTAGTATGTTCGGGGCTGAATCGTTTTTCCAAGACGGCTACTCACCGATTACATAGTCAAAGAGTCACGGGTCAGAGGCACCCCCGGCATGATCGAACTCGAACAAGAAGATCCTATCCCGCAAGGCGATCTCGCCCTGCAAATCACTGCACTGCCGCGTGAAACCAATGGTTTTGGCGATATCTTCGGCGGCTGGCTGGTCGCGCAGATGGACCTGGCAGGCACGGCAATGGCCAGCAAGGTCGCCGGCGGGCGCGTAGCCACCGTCGCCATTGATCGCATGGCCTTCCTGGTACCGGTAGCCGTGGGTGCACAGCTTTCCTTCTATACCCAGGCTCTGGAAATTGGCCGCAGCTCGATCCAGATGATGGTCGAAGTGTGGAGCGATGACCCGCTTTCGAGCGAATGGCGCAAGGTCACCGAAGCGGTATTTGTGTTCGTCGCCATCGACGGCAGCGGTCGCACCCGTTCGGTACCGTCACGGGCGCGTTAAACCTCGCCGGGTTTTAACGGTCAATTGCCCCATTGCCTGCCACTTGAGAGAGCTTTGTTATGCCTACGCCTCACGTTGAGACGATGAAAATCGACGAGCTGGACTGCTGGCGCATCCGCCACAACGGCGCCGAGCTGATGGTGGCCCAACAGGGTGCGCATATCTTCAGTTACCAGCGCGAGGGCGAACAGCCGCTGATCTGGCCGAACCCTGCGGCGGTGTTCAAGCAGGGCAAAGGTATTCGTACCGGCGTACCGGTGTGCTGGCCGTGGTTTGGTGTGTTCGACCGCAACCCGCAAAGTGTAAAAGCCATGCGCCAGAGCGAGCAGCCTGCCGGAGCCCATGGTTTTGTGCGTACCGCGATTTGGGAGTTGGCCGAAACAGCAATCGAGGGTGAAGCCCTGCGCATCGAGCTGGTGCTGCCGGTTCCCGCAGGCGGCTTCCCCGGCTGGCCCCATGAGGTCGACTTGAAGTTGAGCCTGCTGCTGGACGAGCAACTGCATATCCGCCTCACCAGCCACAACCGTGGCACCGACACCGTGACCTTCAGCCAGGCACTGCACACCTACTTCGCTGTGAGCGACGTGCGCAACGTGCAGGTCGAGGGGGTGGATGGCTTGGCCTATATCGATACTGCTGATGGGTGGACCGAGAAGCAGCAATCCGGCTTGCTGCACTTCACTGGCGAAACTGATCGTATCTACCTGGATACACCGGCGCAGTTGAGCATTGTCGATAAAGACTGGCAGCGCCGCGTCCAACTCATCAGCGAAGGCTCGAAGTCCACCGTGATCTGGAACCCCTGGACCGAACGGGCCAAGGCACTTGATGACATGGCCGATGACGGCTGGCAGGGCATGTTGTGCATCGAGACGGCGAATGTGCTGAATGATGTGGTAAGCCTGGCCCCCGGTAAAAGCCACACCTTGGGCGTTCGTATCACCAATATCACTTTGTAAACCCAGTCAGAATGTGGGAGCTGGCTTGCCTGCGATAGCATCGCCTCAGTGCAACTGACACACCGAGTCGCCTGCATCGCAGATCAAGCCAGCTCCCACAGGGATTGGTAGCGCCAGTTAGAGATCGGACTCCTTCACCACCCGCACCTTCCCCGCCTCCAGCGCATACGCTGCATCGGCCAAGTCATTGTTGACCTTCTCCACCTTCAACATGCCCGTGACCCACAGCGGCGTGTAGATATCATCCAGCTTCAACCCCTTGGGATACCGCACCAGCACCAGTTGGTTAGGCGGCGGTGGCGGCACATGGATGCAGGCGCCCGGATACGGCACCAGGAAGAACAGCGTGCTGCGGCCTTTGGCATCGGTTTCCAACGGCACCGGATACCCACCAATGCGGATATTCTTGCCGTTCATGGCCGCTACGGTCTTGGTGGAATACATCACCGCGGGCAAGCCTTTGCTCTGCTTCAAGCCACCTTTTTCAGTGAACGTGCCTTGGGCTTCGGGGGAGTTATGGTCGATCTCGGGCATGGCTTCGAGGGCTTTCTGGTCCGAAAGCGGCATCAGGTCGAGCCAGTCGGTTTCCGGCAGTTCGCCAGCGTGCGCCAGGCCAGAGCCCAGCAGGAGGAGAGTGAAGAATAGACGGCGCATGGAGAGGCTCGGCAAATACAAGTGCCGAGCATTCTAGCCCTCTGCGCCTGCGCAGCGCAGAGGACTTTGTCGGCTGATTACTTCTTTTTGATCAGGCCGTAGATCACCAGCAACACGATGGCACCTACCAGCGCGCCGATGAAGCCCGCGCCCTGGCCTGCCTGGTAGATCCCCAGTGCCTGACCGCCATAGGTCGCGGCCAGGGAGCCGGCGATACCCAGCAGAATGGTCATGATCCAGCCCATGCTGTCGTCACCCGGCTTGAGGAAACGCGCCAGCAGGCCAACGATCAAGCCGATAAAGATGGTTCCAATGATACCCATGGCATTTCCCTCTGATTGAATGTGAGTCATGACAAAGCCTAGTCAGGCTTTATCATCCTGCAATCAGAGAGACGACGGTGACCAATGGTTCCCGCCGACTCCCGGCTTATTACTCGGCGATCAGCGCTTCGACCTTGAGGATCTGCGCCTGCAGCGTTGCGCGATCCTCGCAGCGCAGGTTTGCATGCCCGACCTTGCGCCCGGCCTTGAACGCCTTGCCGTAGTGATGCAGGTGGCAGTCATCGATGGCAATCACCCGCTCAACCGGCGGGACTACGCCGATGAAGTTGAGCATGGCGCTCTCGCCGACCTTGGCCGTGGAGCCCAACGGCAAGCCCGCCACCGCCCGCAGGTGGTTTTCGAACTGGCTGCACTCGGCGCCTTCGGTGGTCCAGTGCCCGGAGTTGTGAACACGCGGGGCGATTTCGTTGGCCTTGAGGCCGCCGTCGACTTCAAAGAACTCGAACGCCATCACGCCGACGTAATCCAGTTGCTTGAGCACGCGGCTGGAATAATCTTCGGCCAGGGCCTGCAGTGGGTGGTCGGTGCTGGCCACGGACAGCTTGAGGATGCCGCTGTCGTGGGTGTTGTGCACCAGCGGGTAAAAGCGCGTCTCACCATCACGGGCACGCACGGCGATCAGCGATACTTCACCGGTGAATGGCACAAAGCCTTCCAGCAGGCAGCCGACGCTGCCCAGCTCAGCGAAGGTGCCAACCACATCGGCGGCGGTACGCAGCACTTTCTGGCCCTTGCCGTCGTAACCCAGGGTGCGGGTTTTCAACACGGCCGGCAGGCCGATGCTGGCGACAGCGGCGTCCAGGTCTGCCTGGGACTGGATGTCGGCGAAGGCCGGGGTGGGGATGCCCAAGTCCTTGAACATACTCTTCTCGAACCAGCGGTCCCGGGCGATGCGCAAGGCTTCAGCGCTCGGGTACACCGGTACGAACTGCGACAGGAAGGCCACGGTTTCGGCCGGGACGCTTTCAAACTCGAACGTCACCAGGTCGACTTCGTCGGCCAGTTGGCGCAGGTGATCCGGGTCGCTGTAGTCAGCGCGCAGGTGTTCACCCAGGGCGGCGGCGCAGGCATCTGGCGCCGGGTCCAGGAAAGCGAAGTTCATCCCCAGCGGAGTGCCCGCCAGGGCCAGCATGCGACCGAGTTGGCCACCACCGATTACACCGATTTTCATCGTCAACAACCTCAGGCGATGCGTGGGTCTGGATTGTCCAGCACACTGTCTGTCTGCTCAGCACGGAATTTTTTCAGCACCGCGTGGAACTGCGGGTGCTTGGCGCCCAGGATGCTGGCCGACAGCAATGCAGCGTTGATCGCGCCGGCCTTGCCGATCGCCAGGGTCGCTACCGGGATACCGGCCGGCATCTGCACGATGGACAACAGCGAATCCACGCCCGAGAGCATCGACGACTGCACCGGCACGCCAAGCACCGGCAGGTGCGTCTTGGCCGCACACATACCTGGCAAGTGCGCCGCGCCGCCGGCACCGGCGATGATCACCTCGATGCCACGGGATTCTGCTTCATCGGCATACTGGAACAGCAAATCCGGGGTGCGGTGGGCGGAGACCACCTTCACTTCATACGGAATGCCGAGTTTTTCCAGCATATCGGCGGTGTGGCTAAGGGTGGACCAATCGGACTTGGAGCCCATGATCACGCCAACCAATGCACTCATCGTCGTGCCTCTTCTCTCTGGGCGCCCGCAGGCGCGTCAAAAAACAACAAGCCACGCAGGAGACCGGCGTGGCTTGTTGTACGAATTAGTTTCGGGCCAGAACTGCCTGCGCTCAATCAGGCTGCGTTAAAAACAAACTCGGAATGCTCATTGGCTAAAGCCAACTCCGCTTCCTCGCTTGTTTTTGCCTTGCCTGATCTTCGCTCGGCGAGTTCTGACCTCGAAACGCGGCCGGTTGAACCGGCCGAAGGCCGCGCAGTATACCGTAATAATCCAGATAAACAGCCCCTGGAATGACCATCTGTCTAGCCGCTCAAACCGGCGGTTTTATTGACTCTTGAGTCAGTCCCCTACACCGCAAAACCTTGTGGGAGGGGGCTTGCTCCCGATAGCGGTGTTTCAGTGGCCTAATCAGCACCTGACACACCGCTATCGGGAGCAAGCCCCCTCCCACATTGGATCTGTGTCAGGCTCAGGTACTTTGCGCCGCGCCTCCTTCCAGTTTGCGCCACAGCAACCGCACATTCGCCTTGCGCACCAACGCACAGCGATACAAGCGAATCTCCAGGGGCACGTGCCATTGCGGCCCGCCGCACACCACCAGTTCGCCGCGAGCCAGTTCGGCACGCACGCTCAGTTGAGGCACCCAGGCGATGCCCAAGCCTTCAAGAGCCATGCTCTTGAGGCTGTCAGCCATGGCGGTTTCGTAAATGGTGGTGAACCGCAGGGCCCGCTGGCGCAGCAGCAAATTCACCGAGCGGCCGAGGAACGCCCCGGCACTGTAGGCCAGCAACGGCACACTGCCCTCGCTTTCCAGGTCGAACAGCGGCTTGCCATCGGCATCGGCGGCGCACACCGGGAGCATTTCGGTGTTGCCCAGGTGCAGCGATGGGAATATCTCGGCGTCCATCTGCATGGCGGCATCCGGGTCGTAGAACGCCAGCATCAGGTCGCAACCGCCTTCGCGCAGGGCGTGCACAGCGTCGCCGACGTTAGTGGCAACCAATCGCGTGGCGATGTTCAGCCCCTCGTTGCGCAGCTGTGCGATCCAACGTGGAAAGAACCCCAGTGCCAGCGAGTGTGCGGCCGCCACCTGCATGACTTCACCCTGCCCGCCTTCCAGATGATGCAAATGCCGCAGTACTTCGCCGAGCTGTTCGACCACGGTGCGCGCCGTCACCAGGAACAACTGCCCCGCCGCTGTCAGCTCCACGGGCGTGCGCGAGCGGTTGACCAGCGTCAGGCCCAACGCGGCTTCAAGGCTGCGAATACGGCGACTGAACGCCGGCTGGGTCACAAAGCGCCGTTCCGCCGCCTGGGAAAAGCTGCGCGTCGCCGCCAGGGCGCTGAAGTCTTCCAGCCATTTGCTTTCAAGGTTCATCATTGCCTCCCACGCCGAATGCACCATTTTGGCACACACGCCCGCCATCATGGCTGGGTCACATCCACATTATGCCGTTTGTGCATAGCCCAGTGTTTAACAGCATTGGCCCAAAAACTTCTACAAGCCTAGCATTCGCAGCGTTCCGGCCAGTTCCGGGTCCATATCGAGATGATTTCCGTCATGTCCTCTGCTGCATCTTTCCGTACAGAAAAAGACCTGCTTGGCGTACTCGAAGTACCTGCTCAAGCGTATTACGGCATCCAGACCCTGCGAGCGGTGAACAACTTCCGCCTCTCGGGCGTTCCGATTTCGCATTACCCGAAATTGGTGGTCGGCCTGGCAATGGTCAAGCAAGCAGCGGCTGACGCCAACCGCGAGTTGGGCCAGCTCAGCGAAGCCAAGCACGCTGCCATCAGCGAAGCCTGTGCCCGCCTGATCCGCGGCGATTTCCACGAAGAGTTCGTGGTGGACATGATTCAAGGCGGCGCTGGCACTTCAACCAACATGAATGCCAACGAAGTCATCGCCAACATCGCGCTGGAGGCCATGGGCCATCAGAAAGGCGAATACCAGTACCTGCACCCCAACAACGACGTGAACATGGCGCAGTCGACCAACGACGCCTACCCGACCGCGATCCGCTTGGGTCTGCTGCTGGGCCATGACGCGCTGCTGGCCAGCCTCGACAGCCTGATCCAGGCGTTCGCCGCCAAAGGCGCCGAGTTCAGCCATGTGCTGAAAATGGGCCGTACCCAATTGCAAGACGCCGTGCCGATGACCCTCGGTCAGGAATTCCGCGCCTTCGCCACCACCCTGGGTGAAGACCTGGCGCGCTTGAAGACCCTGGCGCCGGAGCTGCTCACCGAAGTGAACCTGGGCGGCACCGCCATCGGCACCGGCATCAACGCCGACCCACGCTACCAGGCCCTGGCCGTACAACGCCTGGCCACCATCAGCGGTCAGCCGCTGGTACCGGCGGCCGACCTGATCGAAGCCACCTCCGACATGGGCGCCTTCGTGCTGTTCTCCGGCATGCTCAAGCGTACCGCGGTGAAGCTGTCGAAGATCTGCAACGACTTGCGCCTGCTGTCCAGCGGCCCACGCACCGGCATCAATGAGATCAACCTGCCGGCGCGCCAGCCAGGCAGCTCGATCATGCCCGGCAAGGTCAACCCGGTGATTCCGGAAGCCGTTAACCAGGTGGCATTCCAGGTCATCGGCAACGACCTGGCCCTGACCATGGCGGCCGAAGGCGGCCAATTGCAACTGAACGTGATGGAGCCGCTGATCGCCTTCAAGATCTTCGACTCGATCCGCCTGCTGCAACGCGCCATGGACATGCTGCGCGAGCATTGCATCGTCGGCATCACCGCCAACGAAGCACGCTGCCGCGAACTGGTGGAGCACTCCATCGGCCTGGTCACCGCGCTGAACCCCTACATCGGCTATGAAAACGCCACCCGCATCGCGCGTATCGCTCTTGAAAGCGGCCGCGGCGTGCTGGAACTGGTGCGTGAAGAAGGCTTGCTCGACGACGCCATGCTCGACGACATCCTGCGCCCGGAAAACATGATCGCTCCACGCTTGGTCCCGCTGAAGGCCTAAGCGTTTGTTGCACCGCTCACCAGGCTGAGGGACTAGACACCTCTCACCTTTTGAGGGCCTGAAGGCTCGTTCTTCAGGCCCTTTTTTTTGCCTCAAGGTTGTGAAATGAAGCCCATAAAAACTCCAATATCGCCCTGCAAACCCACCTTGCTTGCCACCGCGTGGCTGAAACCTTTAATCAGCCCGTGCAGACGGATCAGTCTCGCCTAGGTATAGTGCCGCCCCTCTCGCGTCTGCGGCCATCGGTAACGAGGCCCGGGTACCACGCGAAACCGCATGAATAACAACACCCGCAAAAGGATGGGGATCGAAGCGTCGTGCACTGCCTGGTGCCGAGCGATGCGTCGGACCGTCCTGCGTTTGCCATCAGAAAAATCAGCGAGGAACACTCCATGCTCGAAGTCATCAACGACTTCCTCTCAGGGAAAGTACTGATCGTGCTCATAGTCGGGCTCGGCGGTTATTTCACGATCCGCTCGCGTTTCGTTCAATTGCGTCACTTTTTCCACATGTTCTCGGTGTTTAAAGACAGCCTCAAGAGCAGCGCCGGTCAACTCAGCTCGTTCCAGGCGCTGATGCTCAGCCTGGCCGGCCGCGTGGGTGCCGGTAACATCGCGGGTGTCGGTATTGCTGTGACCCTGGGTGGTCCGGGGGCGGTGTTCTGGATGTGGGTCACCGCGCTGGTGGGCATGTCTTCGAGCTTTATCGAGTGCTCCCTCGGCCAGTTGTACAAGCGCACCGACGCTGAAGGCACCTACCGTGGTGGCCCGGCCTATTACATCCAGCACGGCCTGCAGAAGCGTTGGCTGGGGATGGTCATGGCGTTCCTGCTGCTGGTGACCTTCGGTTTTGCCTTCAACGGCCTGCAAGCCCACGCCGTGACCCACTCGCTCAATAACGCCTTTGGCCTCGACACCACTTACACCGGCCTCGCGCTGGCGGTGTTGTTGGGCCTGGTGTTCATCGGCGGGATCAAGCGTATTGCGTCGATTGCCGACCTGCTGGTACCGGTCAAGACCCTGGTGTACATCGCCGTGACCCTGTACGTGATCGTGCTGCAATTCGACCACGTACCGGCCATGCTCGCGACCATCGTCAAGAGCGCGTTCGGCCTCGACCAAGCCTTCGGTGGCCTGGTGGGCAGCGCGATCATCATGGGTGTAAAGCGCGGCGTGTTCGCCAACGAAGCAGGTCTGGGCAGTGCGCCTAACGTAGCCGCGGTGGCTTCGGTAGAGCATCCGATCGCCCAGGGCGTGGTGCAAGCGTTCAGCGTGTTCCTCGACACCTTCGTGATCTGCACCTGTACTGCGTTGCTGATCCTGCTGTCGGGTTTCTACACCCCAGGCTTTGAAGGCGACGGCATTGCCCTGACCCAGAACTCCCTGGCGGCGGTGGTCGGTGACTGGGGCCGCATGTTCATCTCGGTGGCCCTGGCGTTGTTCGTGTTCACCTCGATCATGTACAACTACTACTTGGGCGAGAGCAACCTGCGCTTTCTGGTCGGCAATAACCGCAAGGTGCTGATGGGCTATCGCGCACTGGTGCTGGTGCTGATTTTCTGGGGTTCGATCGAGAACCTGAGCACCGTGTTCGCCTTCGCCGACATCACCATGACCATGCTCGCGTTCGTCAACCTGTTCGCCCTGGCATTCCTGTTCAAGATCGCCATGCGCATCCTCAACGACTACGACAACCAGCGTGCAGCGGGCATCAAGACCCCGGTGTTCGACTCCAGCCAGTTCCCTGACCTGGACCTGGACCGCAAGGCCTGGCCGGCCAATCCGGTGAAGCCTGAAGCAGCACCCTCGGCTGAACTGAGCGCTCAAGCGCAACGTTGATCACCGCTAGATGACACGCCGCCCGGCCTTGGGCATGCTCTGGGCCCGGCGGCGTTTTTCGTTCAGGAGATTTCTCATGCAACCAGCTAACAACGTGATGGTGCTCTACACCGGCGGCACCATCGGTATGCAGGCCAGCGCCAATGGCCTTGCGCCCGCTTCAGGTTTTGAGGCGCGTATGCGCGAACAGCTTGCCGACGCGCCAGTGCCCACGTGGCGGTTCCGGGAAATGTCGCCACTGATCGACAGCGCCAACATGACCCCCGCCTACTGGCAGCGCCTGCGTACCGCCGTGGTTGAAGCCGTGGACGACGGCTGCGACGCGGTGCTGATCCTGCACGGCACTGACACCCTGGCGTACAGCGCGGCGGCCATGAGTTTCCAATTGCTGGGCTTGCCCGCACCGGTGGTGTTCACCGGCTCGATGTTGCCGGCCGGCGTGCCGGACAGTGATGCCTGGGAAAATGTCAGTGGTGCTTTGGCGGCATTGGGCGAAGGCCTGGCAGCGGGTGTACACCTGTACTTCCACGGCGCGCTGATGGCGCCGACCCGTTGCGCGAAAATTCGCAGTTTCGGGCGCAATCCGTTTGCGACCTTGCAACGCCAGGGTGGCATTGCCCGCGCCGAGTCCCTGCCGGCCGCGCTGGATTACCGTCAGCCCAAAGCCTTGGCGAATGTCGCCGTACTGCCGTTGGTGCCGGGTATTGATGCCGCGCAACTGGACGCTGTAATTGGCAGCGGCATTCAGGCGTTGGTACTGGAGTGCTTCGGAAGCGGCACCGGGCCAAGTGACAACCCAGCCTTCCTGGCCAGCCTTCAACGTGCGCAGGACCAGGATGTGGTGGTGGTTGCTATCACCCAATGCCATGAAGGCGGTGTAGAACTGGACGTCTACGAGGCCGGCAGCCGCCTGCGCGATGTGGGCGTACTGTCCGGTGGCGGCATGACCCGCGAGGCAGCGTTCGGCAAGCTCAACGCCCTGCTCGGTGCCGGGCTGGAGACCAGCGAAATCCGTCGCCTGGTGGAATTGGACCTGTGCGGCGAACTGAGCTGACCGGCATGTAACTTGCTCCACTTCCAGCCTCTCCTGGCTGGAAGTTCCCATGCTGCACTCCCACCTCACCACCCTCAATGCCGTGTCCTTGGTACTCAGTACCTTCGAAGCCGAAGGCTTGTCCCACGAAGCGTTGCTGGCCGGCAGCGGCATCTGCGCGGCGGACTTGAGCCGCGCCGACACGCGCATCGCCACGCACCAGGAGATGCAAGTGTGCGCCAATGCCGTGGCCCGTCAGCGCGATATCGGCTTGATCGTTGGCCGGCGTATGCATGTTTCTTCCTACGGCATACTGGGCTATGCCCTGCTCACCAGTGCCACTTTCGGTGACGCTTTGCATCTGGCCCTGCGGTATCCGGCGCTGTTGGGAACACTCTTCGAACTGAGCCTGGAGGAAGACGGCGAACGTATCTGGTTCACGGCCGGCGACTACCGCGAAAACCCGGCCCTGACCGCCTTCAATGTCGAGTTGTGTCTGGGATCACTGAAGGTCATCTGTGACGACCTGCTCGGCCATCCCCTGCCCTTGCTGGGCGCTCGTTTTGAGCACGACGCGCCGGATTATCAGGCGCGCTACGCCGAGAGCTTCGACTGCCCGCTACAGTTTCAGGCTATTGCCAACGCGTTCGCCTTTGATAAACGCTGGCTTGCCCAACCGTTGCCCCTGGCCGACACGGTCACCCACCAGGCCATGGTCGAACGTTGCCGCAAACAAAACACCGAATTCACCGGGCGCGAGGCCTGGCTGGGGCGAATCCGCCAGTTGCTGGCCGCACAACTGCACGCCGCCCCTGGGCTCGATGGCCTGGCGCAGCAGATGAACTGTTCGGCGCGCACCCTGCGCCGGCACCTGCATGACCTGGGCTGCAGCTATCAGGAACTGCTCGATGAGTTGCGCTTTGAACGCGCCAAACAGTTGTTGGCTGACAACCTGTGGCCGATCCACCGAATTGCCGAGACGCTGGGGTTCAGCGAAACGGCGAGTTTCAGACATGCCTTCGTGCGCTGGAGCGGCGTAACGCCGAGCCAATTTCGTGCATGACGCGCCAATGAGGGGCGAATTGCGGACACACACTTTGGCCATATTGATCCCCTTTTGGCCGCTCCTGACGTTCTCATAAACCGCGCCCACCGCAAGACTGCATACACCGATACAGCCTGCGGAGAACAACAAATGCTGACGATCTACTCGGACGATCACCACCTGCACCACGGCCGTTGTGAACTGATGGACGGGCAACTGATGCCCTGCTTTGAAATGCCCTCGCGTGCCGACCACGTGCTGCAACGGGTCAAGACGCGGGAACTGGGCCCCGTGCAGGCCCCGCAGGATTTTGGCCTGGCGCCGCTGCAACGCGTCCATAGCCGCGACTATCTGGATTTCTTCAAAGGCGCCTGGCAACGCTGGACCGAATACGGCCAGGACGGCGACCTGCTGCCCTACACCTGGCCCGCCCGCACGTTGCGCCGCGTGATTCCCACCAGCCTGCACGGCCAGTTGGGCTATTACAGTTTCGACGGTGGCGCGCCGATTACCGCCGGCACCTGGCAAGCGGCCTACAGCGCCGCGCAAGTCGCCCTCACAGCCCAGGCCGCCATCGCGCAAGGCGCCCACAGTGCCTTCGCGCTGTGCCGCCCGCCTGGGCATCACGCCGCCAGCGATTTGATGGGCGGTTATTGCTACCTCAACAACGCAGCCATCGCGGCCCAGGCGTTCCTTGATCAGGGCTGCAAAAAGGTCGCGATCCTCGACGTGGATTACCACCACGGCAACGGCACACAGTCGATTTTTTATGCGCGCAGCGACGTGCTGTTCACCTCGATCCACGGCCATCCGGAGGCAGAGTTTCCGTTCTTCCTCGGGTATGCAGATGAGCAGGGAGAAGGCATCGGAGAAGGTTTCAACTTCAATTACCCGCTATCCGCAGGTTCAGGCTGGGAGGCTTGGAGCGCAGCGCTTGAACAAGCCTGCACAGAGATCGAGCGCTACGCCGCCGACATCATCGTGGTGTCCCTGGGCGTGGACACCTTCAAGGACGACCCTATCTCGCAGTTCAAGCTCGACAGCCCGGACTACCTGGCCATGGGCGCGCGCATTGCCCGCCTGGGCAAGCCCACGCTGTTCGTGATGGAAGGCGGCTACGCGGTGGAGGAAATCGGCATCAACGCCGTCAACGTGCTGGAAGGTTTCGAGGAAGCAGCCCAATGAACATACTCAAGTCGCTCGCCCTGTGCGCCGTGGTTGTCAGTGGCGCAGCCCAGGCCGAAGAAAAAACCCTGAAGGTCTACAACTGGTTCGACTACATCACGCCCAAGGCGCTGGAAGACTTCAAGGCACAGAACCCGTCGATCAAGCTGGTGTATGACATCTTCGACACCAACGAAGCCCTGGAAGCCAAGTTGCTCACCGGCAACTCCGGCTATGACGTGGTGGTGCCGTCCAATGTGTTCCTGGCCAAGCAGATCGAAGCCGGTGTGTTCCAGCCCCTGGATCGAAGCCAGTTGCCCAACTGGAAGCACCTGGACCCCAAGCTGATGAAGCTGATCGAAGCCAACGACCCCGGCAATCAATACGCCGTGCCCTACATGTACGGCACCATCCTGATCGGCTTCAACCCAGCCAAGGTCAAGGCGGCCCTGGGCGACAACGCCCCCGTGGACAGCTGGGACCTGATCTTCAAGGAGGAAAACCTCAGCAAGCTCAAGCAATGCGGCGTCGCACTGCTGGACTCGCCCTCGGAAATACTGCCCCTGGCGTTACAACACCTTGGCCTGGACCCCAACAGCGGCAATCCCAAGGACTACGACAAGGCCGAAGCACTAATGATGAAGATCCGCCCGTACATCACTTACTTTCACTCCTCCAAGTACATGGCCGACATCGCCAACGGGGATATTTGCGTGGCGGTGGGCTATTCCGGCAGTTTTTCCCAAGCCGCCAACCGTGCCAAAGACGCCAAGAATGGCGTGACCGTGGACATGCGCCTGCCCAAGGAAGGCGCGCCGATCTGGTTCGACATGCTCGCCATTCCCAAAGGCGCCAAAAACCCGAACGACGCCTACACCTTCATCAACTACCTGCTGCAACCCACAGTGATCGCACCCATCAGTGACTTCGTCGGGTACCCCAATCCAAACAGGGACGCTACCGAGAGGGTCGACCCGACCATTCGCCACAACCCCAACCTGTATCCGACCGACACCGCCATGGCCACGCTCTACACCCTCATCCCCCTGGACAGCAAAGCCGAACGCGCCAGGACAAGGGCCTGGACCAGGATCAAATCCGGCACCTGAAGCACCTTGGTTTGACGTGTACCTTCGAATGCGCTTGTGAAGGTGGCCTATCTAAGCACCGCCTCTCTGTGTGGCCGCGCCCTAGCATGGAAATTTCTAGCCTTGACCTCAGGGCTGGTTCCACCAAACGGCCAGACAGGGAAGCCTCACCATGAACGCCCCCGCTTCAACTACCACGCCCTCGAACACATCGCGTCCGGATGCACGCATAGCGCTGCTCACCCAATTCTCTACAGGTCCTTCGTTCAGGGAGACTGCAACCCTGCTGCTGCGCGAGGCGCTCCAGGAGCAGTACCCGACGCTGGATATCGACCCGGACACCGTCATGCTCGCAACGCCCACCTGGAACCTGGATGACGACCGGGTCAGCGCCGGCCCCACCGAGTACCAGGCCCTGAGTGACATCCTTGCCAGGCAGGCAGTGCTGGCGGTGCCGATCCTGTACCTTCAGGGCGAGCACTTTCTCACGCAGCAACCGATCATCGAGCCGGCGGTACACCTGCCCGTGCGCGTGACTGAAATCGCCAAGACCATCAACCAACTTGCGCCTTCGATGCTGCGGGCCTACCAGCAACAAACGATCAACTATTGGAATCAAACCAACGGCAGCGGCCCACATTGGCACGAGCTGTCGAACCTGCTGCGCACGGTGTGGGATGTCGAGGCCGCCGATGACTGGACCGCCACCGAGTGTGCCATGGCTCGCGCCCTGTTCACTCACCCCGACAAAGCCGACAGAAAGGGCAACGACCTCTACAAGCTCAGGGCTTGCCTGGTTGATATCGACCGAGTCGACGATGAAGGGCAGGTCAAGCACGTCAATGATGTGATCATCGCGGTATTGATCGGCGAACACGAAGGCAAAACCACAGTCCTCACGCATTCGCTGCTCAAGGGTTATGAAAAGTTTCCTTCGCTGGAGCACCTGGGCCAATCCTTGCCCGCGCACCTGTCGGGCTCTGTCACGGACCCGCAAATCCAATGGCGTCTGTTTGAACCGGACGGCAACTTCTTTGATCACCAAGCCTGTGCCTTGGTGTCATTGCAGATCGATACCATCGCTGAAATCGACTTCTCCGACCTGCGCAAAACCAACAACGTCGATATGGCACTGGGCACGCCACCTGCTGCTGCCCCGCCGCCTGCGCAAAGCAGCCCGGATCTGGCCTGGTACCGCGAGCAGATGCCCGACTGGCTGACAAACGCTTCACCCAGCGACTCGAATTTCTATGCTCGGCACCTCAAAGACCTCGCCGCGCTGCATAACCAGAATGCCGGTCGGTCGTTCCTGGACGACGTCCCTACTATCGAGGCGTACGCGTTGAAGGTCATCAAGGCAAAGGTGATCAAGGACCACCCGGATAGCACTAACCTGCCCTTGGAGAAGATCTTCCTGCAAATAGAGAGCCCGGTCGTGTGGGGCGCTTTCGTCGTCCCGGGCCAGGTTGAGAGCAACACGTTCAGCCTGGTTGAACTGGCCCTGCAAAACCTGATTGCAGTGCCCGTCGGTAACAAAGTGGTCAAGACCAGCAATGGCTCCAACTTGCCTGAGTGGATGACCCCTGCCTATTTTGAATCGCTGGCCACCGATGCCGATATTGGCCGTACCTACCCTGCGCTGATCAAGGAAAAGCTGCTGGATGACACTCGGGAATCTGCACGCCGCAATACGCTATATAGCCAACACCTGCGTATCCAACTGCCGATGCAAGCCTTGCAAGCCAAGATCCGCCAGGAAGGCAGCATTGACGAGCGGGGCTACCGTTATGTGACCGCGGTGATGCAAGAACAGGCCACTGACAGCAAAGTGGACGGGCAAACCATCGTACTCAGGCCCTTGGCCTTCGTGCCCACCCGGCGCACGGACACCTCTGTGGACACGGTCGCCAACATGTACGTGATAGGCCCCGAAGACCCGGCGGCCGGGCCATGCCTCTTGTACCGGCCGCTGTTCACGCCAGCCCTGATGCAGTTCCCGTCGCCGGCCAACCTCATCTATACGATCGCGCAATCGAGCAGCTTGTGCGAGTCGGTCTTGGCCTGGCTGCCGGATGCGGTCCGCAGCGACTATACCAACTATGTATTTCCCGGCTCGCTGCCTTCACCTTGGGCGGTCGCCGATTACCTGGCGGAGCCCGACAAGCTATGGACCATGAGCGGGCCAATGACCCTGGGCACCGAAGTACTCAACGGTGATCGATTCACCACAATGTTCAAGGCCAATGCCCAG
This sequence comes from Pseudomonas sp. W15Feb34, assembly GCF_023127765.1. Taxonomy (NCBI): domain Bacteria; kingdom Pseudomonadati; phylum Pseudomonadota; class Gammaproteobacteria; order Pseudomonadales; family Pseudomonadaceae; genus Pseudomonas; species Pseudomonas sp. W15Feb34. Next base: position 201,900 of record NZ_SPKN01000003.1, on the reverse strand, counting down.
GCCCTGATAGAACTGGCCAACCGCCAATCGGTGTCCAACGCCGAAAGCCGTTGGGCGACCTTTAAACACGCCGGCTGGGTGATCTTCAATGGGGTGCTGCCGTTTCTGGGGCGCACCATCGGCACGGGCGCCTGGATCTGGCAGGTGGTCGATCAACTGCAAACCTTTGTGCAAGCGCATGACCACGACGAAAAACAAGCCGAGTGGTCGGCACTCACCGATGTCCTGTTGAACCTCGGCATGGCGATCACGTTGCACGCCGCCAGCCGCAGCCACCGTACCGGCTACCCACGCAAGACCACGCCAAAGCTGACCAAAGCGACCAGCACAAAGCAGGTCACGATCAAACAAGAGGTGACCCTGACCAAGGAGTTGCCGGCCACACATTTACCGCACCTGCACACCAGCGGCGCAATCAAGCGCATACCCAGCGAACTCGCAACCGTGCTCGACAGCTTCAAGGTCAGCAAACCGCAAGGCCTCGGCGCGGCGCAAACCGCAAAAAACCAGTACCAGCATCTCTTTCATCAGGCACAAAAATACTACGCCCCTGTGGGGGAACGCTGGTTTGAGGTCAGTGCCGGTGAAGATGAAGCGGTATTCATCATCGACCCGAAGCAGCCCGGTCGAACAGGACCTGCGTTGATTCACAACGCTCAGGGCCAATGGTTCATCGACACTCGTCTGCGCCTGCGCGGCGCCGGTTCCAAGCAGCTGCAGGAACAGTCAAAATCCAAAGCTGAGATCAACGCGATAGAAGCCCAAAGACGCCTGACGCTATTTGAACAAAACAAACCCACTGCGCAATTGGAGTTGCAGCAGGCCCATCTGGCGATGTCGGACACCGCGTCATCCACTTCATCCGAGGTCAGACGCCAAACCTACCTGCAAAAACTCAAAAGCCAGAGCAGCGACTACGAAAAGGCACTGCAACAGCTCAAGATATTAAACGTGTTCTCGCCCAGCGCGGACTATCAGCAACACGCACTCCGCTACGTGAAGGCCCAACTGGAGCTGGCCCGGACCGGTATCACCGAAGCGCAAGTTGCCTTCACACCTAAACTCAAAACCGTGCTGGACCAGGTCGAACATCAAATCAGCCATCCCCAGGAACGTCATATCGACGATGCCCGCATCATGAGCGAATTGAGCCAGGACATGATCCAGCGCCTGAACTACAGCCAATCGCGGCTTACCGAACTCAAAGCGCTGGGTGAGCTGGGATTCGAGCAAATTCGCAACTACCGGAGTCAATTGCCAAGCTACACCGCCCGCGACCTCAGGGCCTTGCAAGTGTCTTTGGCGCGCAACTTATGCCTGGACGGCGACAGCATCGCCACAGCCTCGTCAGCCTGGAGTGCCATTGACACCATCGTCGACACCGCCAACCTGTCGATTCAGGCCTTGCATGAAACGTCGATGGAGCGTAGCCAGGCGCGCTTGGATGAACGCATCGAAACCCTTGGCAGCCTGGTCGAACAGTTCAAGATCATCGACGAACGCCTGCAGGATTTCCCCGACGAGTTTCCTGACGCAGCGCTGCCTGCACGTATCACGACCCTGCGCGAAAAAATCCGCGATTTCTACCGCGAAACCCTGGGTAGCCTGGAACTGCTGCACGCGGATCGGGACACGCTCAGAAGCCGCCCGACACCGCCTTCAACACCGCCAAGAGCAAAGAAAAAAATCATTCACACGCGCTACAACGGGGTATTGGTGGGAGTACCACGACTGACAGAGGCCGGCGATGAAACCGGCATGGTGGATGTCATCTCTCCTCTCAACCAGCAGATCATGGCGACCTTTCACGAAAAAACCCCAGGTGTGTGGGTGCAGCACGTCAATCCCGTCGAGACCACCACTACCACCACTACTCTGGACGTCGCCACCAGTATCAGCCAGGCCCAGGAGCTTCTGGACGGGTTGGGGGCCTTCAAGCAGCGCACTGGCCAACAGGCGATCAAACCGGAGCGCAGCGCTACTGGCATTGAATGGCTGTACCACCAACATGCGTTAAAACTGGAACAGGCCTCTGCAAACATTGAGCAGGCTCTGACCCAAAGCAACTCCACCGAGAGCAACGGGGGCTCTGCGGCTCTGGTCAACAAACAACTGAGCGAAGCGGCGCAGGCACTCTATCAAGAGGCGGCTCGCCAGAAACTGCAAATGATCAAGAAACGCCCACCCACCATCAGTAGCGTGGAATGGCTTAAGCAAAACAACGAGATCGTAATCAAGAGAACCGTCAAGCGCCGCCGGCTCAAAGGGCCTGTCAAGGTCTACCTGGATGAGTACACCCTGAGTAACCGCAGTGATAAAACTGTGCTGTGGTATGCACACTTCCATTATTCGGCCGAATGGGTGCCCGCCAGGGCTTTTCTCAGGGGCCGCTTGAAAACCCCGCAAGAGCACACCCGGGGAGTAGATGCCGACAGTCTTGACGGCCTCAACGAACAGCAAAAAACCGCGTTCTACCTCAGCGAAATAAACCGGGACCAGGCCCAGCGGTTGTTTTTCAAGGTGAAGTAACCTCAGTGCCGGATCGTATTCAAGCCAGCCACGCCCGACGCAAGCGGGCCAGCGCCTGTGCGATGGCCGCCTCAGGCACGGCAGCGAACCCCAGCACCAGTCCGGCACGCTGGTCCGGTGGTGGGCCGGTATCTGCCAGCCAGTAGCCGCTCAAGCCGTTGATCTCGACATCTACCGCGCGGGCTTGGGCAAGCAGCGCTTGCTCACGGGCCAGGCTGTCCACGCGCACCGTCAGGTGTAAGCCTGCCGCAACGCTGGGCAAGGCCCCGACACCTGGCAATTCGCTGGGCCAGCCGACCAACAAAGCGTTGCGGCGGTTCAGGGCCGCACGGCGCATACGCCGAATATGGCGCTGGAAATGCCCCGCCGCCATGAATTCGGCCATTACGGCCTGAGTGCTGACTTCGGAATGACGCATGTCCACGGCGCGGCGCTGAGCAAAGGCCTCTACCAGACCTGGCGGCAATACCAGGTAACCCAGGCGCAAAGCCGGGAATGCCACCTTGCCGAATGTGCCGACATAAAGCACGCGCCCACTACGGTCCAGCGCCGCCAAGGGCGACAAGGGGGCTCCGGTGTAACGGTACTCACCGTCATAGTCGTCTTCGACGATCCAACCGCCAGTACGCTCGGCCCAGGCCAGCAATTGCAGGCGTCGCGCCAGGCTCATCACCACGCCCAACGGGTACTGATGGGACGGCGTGACATAGGTCACCCGGCAATCCTTCAGGCGGTTCAAGACCTCGCAGTCAATACCATCGCCATTCACCGGCACACCCTTCAATCGTCCACCTGCCAACGCAAAGGCATGGCCTGCCGCGCGATAACCCGGGTTTTCCACCGCCACGCAATCCCCAGGCTCCACCAGCAACTGTGCACAAAGGCTGATTGCCTGTTGCGCGCCACTGGTGATCACTATTTGCTCAGTCGTGCACTGCAGACCTCGCGCAGTGCGCAGGTAAGCGGCGATCAGGCCACGTAGACGCTCGTCACCGGCCGGGTCGCCGTAGCATAACTGCGCCAGGTCCGGCTTGCGCCAGAACGCCCCATTAAGCTTGGCCCACACCTCAAAAGGAAATAGATCGAAGGCCGGTACCCCCACCCGAAAAGCCCGTGGCGGACCGCAAGGAGGCTGGACCAAATGGTTATGTCTGACCCTGTCCAGGCCACCACTGTGGATAACTTCGCTGGCCTGAGTGTGCGCATTATCCAGACGATTTGTGGATAAGGCTGTGGGTAAGCCTGTTGAAAACCCTGTGGATAGTTTTGTGGATAGTTTTTTTGCTGTGGGCAGCTGTGAGACGTAGGTGCCGTCTCCCACCCGGCTTTCAATAAACCCCTCGGCATACAACTGATCGTATGCGCGTACCACGCTGTTGCGCGAGATCGACAACGCCGCCGCCATATCACGGGTGGCAGGCAAGCGCGTGCCACTGACCAGCCGCCCATCCAGCACGCGCTGGCGCAGGGCGTCGTACAGCTGGCGTGTCAGGCCCTGGCGGCGATCCAACTCGATGCCAGCAGGGTCGAACGACATCGAGGGGATGACGGGCGGCATATTGGACCTATGAAATGAGGGCTAGATGGCTCTTACAACGAGCCATTAGCCTGCCTAGGATGCAGGTATTCGCCAAGGAAAATTTTCCATGTACACACCTCGCGCCTTCGCCCTTGATGATTTGCCCCAAATCCAGCAACTGATCCAGCACACGCGCCTTGCGCAGTTGGTGACCGTGGGTGAAAACGGCCTGCAGGCCAGCCACCTGCCGTTACTGCTCAATCCCGACGAAGGACCCAACGGTACGCTTTATGGGCATCTGGCCAAGGCCAATCCGCAGTGGCGCGACCTGCAAAACGGCAGTGAAGCACTGGTCATCTTTGCTGGCGCCGAGGCGTATGTCAGCCCGGCGTTTTACCCCTCCAAGGCCGAGCACGGCAAAGTGGTGCCCACCTGGAATTACCTCGCCGTGCACGCCTACGGCAAGGCCGACGTGTTCAACGACGGCGAGCGATTACTCAAGGTCGTCGGCGCCCTCACTGATCACCACGAACGCGGCCGCGCCCAACCTTGGGCCGTCGGCGACGCGCCGGCCGACTACATCGACGCCATGCTCAAGGCCATCGTTGGCTTTGCCCTGCCTATCGACCGCCTGGTCGGCAAACGCAAGCTCAGCCAGAACCGCAGCGCAGCCGATATGGCCGGCGTACGTGAAGCCCTGGCCGGCAGCGCTGATCTGCGCGACCAGAATCTCGCCCGTTTCATTCCCCAAGGAGTTGCAGAATGACCCCGATCGACATCCGCCAAGTCACCGCCGCGGACCACGCCGCCTGGCTACCGTTGTGGCTGGCCTACTTGAAGTTCTACAACACCGAACTGCCGGACACCGTCAGCCAAAGCACCTGGCAACGCCTGATAGACGCCCGCGAGCCGACCCACTCGGCGTTGGCTTGGCAGGACGGGAAGGCGGTGGGCATGGTTAACTTCATCTATCACCGCTCCAATTGGAGCATCGAGAACTCGTGCTACCTGCAGGATCTTTTAGTGGACCCATCCCAACGCGGCACCGGCGTAGGCCGTAAGCTGATCGAGTTCGTCTACGCCACCGCCAAGGCCGATGGCTGCTGCAAAGTGCACTGGTTGACCCACGAGACCAACGCCACCGCGATCCAACTCTACGAACGCATCGCCGAACGCCCTGGTTTCATCCAATTTCGCCAAGGTCTTTAAGGAGCCCAGCATGTCCACTTCCCTCGCCGACTGGAAAGGCGTCCCGTCCCCCACGGTTCAACTGCTTGAAGGGCGCTTTATCCGCCTGGAAAAACTCGATCCGGCGCGCCACGGCGATCAACTGTGGCAAGCCCTACAAGGGCCCGGTGCTGACCCGAAGCTATGGGACTATTTGCCCTACGGCCCGTTTCCCGAGCGCGGCGCCTTTGATACCTGGCTGAACAACCATGCGGCCCATAGCGACCCGTATTTTTTCAGCGTGATCGACCGCGCGACCGGTCAGGTCCAGGGCATCCTCAGCCTGATGTCCATCGTCCCAGCCCAAGGCCGCGTTGAAATCGGCCACGTCACCTTCGGCGCGCCGATGCAGCGCTCGCCAAAAAGTACCGAAGCGGTTTACCTGCTGGCCAAGTACGCGTTCGAACAGGGCTACCGCCGCCTGGAGTGGAAGTGCAACAACAGCAATGCGCGCTCCAGGTATGCGGCCGAGCGATTGGGGTTCAGTTTTGAGGGGGTGTTCCGCCAGCATATGGTGGTCAAGGGGCAGAACCGGGATACGGCGTGGTATTCGATCCTGGATTCGGAATGGCCCAAAGTGGGTGCGGGGTTTGAGGCCTGGTTGTCTGAGGCGAACCAGAGTGGTTCGGGCCAGCTGAGAACGCTGGCCGACTGCCGAATCTAGATCTCACTCGCACCGCCCCTCCCACACTTTAATCTGCGGTGGATCAGTTGGTCAGGCGCTGCGCCAGCACCGCAATATGCTCCGGCCCGATGCCACAGCACCCACCCAAATGGCTGGCGCCACGCGCCTGCCAATTCGCAGCCCAATGCAGGTAACCCGGCGGGTCGAGGTCGTCGCGCAACGGGTCCAGGCCATCGTTGGCCGTGGCTTCCTTGGGTTGCGGCGGGAAGGCGTTGGCGTAGGCACCGATCTGAATCGCTACGCCCAATCGCTCGAAGGTCTCCCGCGCGGCATCGATCGCCGCGCCGATCACTTCCGGCTGGCTGCAGTTGAACAACAACACCTGCACACCCAACTGCGCCGCCGCCTCGGCCGCTTCCGCTACCGGTTCGCCGGAGCGCAGGCGCGGTACGTCGTCGGTGTCTTCGTCTTTCAAGGTGAACGACAGCCAGAACGGTTTACCGTCCTGCGGCAGGCCGGCATGAATCGCTCGCGCTTCAACGATTGAGCTCTGGGTTTCCGCCAGCCACAGGTCGACGTGAGGCGCCAGGCCCAGCACCAGCGGTGTCAGCAACTCGCTGACCCGCTCCGGCAGGAACAAGTCGGGCCGGTACGAGCCAAACAGCGGCGGCAAGGAGCCAGCGACACGCACCGCCTTGCCGGACGCCTGCACCGCCCGTCGCGCCAACTCACCGGCCAATGCGGCCAGCGCCTGGCCTTCGGCGGCAAAGCGCGCCTCACCAATATGAAAGGGCACCACCGCGTAGCTGTTGCTGGTAATCACGTCGGCACCGCTGTCGATATAGGCCGCGTGTACCGCCTCCACCGCCTGCGGCGCTTCGCTCAAGGCCAATGCCGACCACTCCGGCTGGCGGAACGGCGCGCCACGGCGTTGCAGTTCACGGCCCATGCCACCATCGAGAATTACTGTGCGTGCTGCGCCCATATGCTTTTTACTCATATGCTTATGAAAATAACTCACTATGAGAGTCGTTCTTATAACTATTTAATGCGTACCGTTCGGTTAATAACAACCTCTTTTTTATTCAGGTGTTCGATTTTGAAATTCAGACCGCTGTTGGCCCTGGGCCTGACGATGTTGGCTGCTTCCACCCAAGCCTTTGGCGGTGCCACGCTGGATCGTGTCGAGCAGAAGAAGGAACTGGTCGGCGTGCTGATGGAAAGCTACCCGCCGTTTTCATTCCTCAACGAGCAGAACCAGCTCGACGGTTTCGATGTGGATGTGGCCAAGGCCGTGGCGCAAAAGCTTGGCGTGAAGCTGCGCCTGGAAACGCCTTCATGGGACGTCATTGCCGCTGGCCGCTGGAGCGGGCGCTATGACATTTGCATCTGCTCCATGACCCCGAGTAAGGCACGCGCCGAGGTGTTCGACTTCCCGGTTGAGTATTACGCCTCGCCCGCGGTGATCGTGGTCAACGCCAAGGATGATCGCATCCACGAAGCCAAGGACCTGAGCGGCAAGAAAGTCGGGCTCACCAGTGCCTCCAGCTACGAGAGTTACCTGAACAAGAACCTGGTCATCGAAGGCGCCGAAGACACGCAGCTGCAGTACCCGTTCGAAGAGGTGCAGATCGCCCCGTACGATACCGACAATGTGGCGTTCCAGGACCTGGGCCTGGGCGCCGGCGTGCGTCTGGACGCAATCCTCACCAACCTGGTTACCGCGCAGCCGCGCCTGACCCAGGACAAGCGCTTCAAGCTGGCCGGCGCACCGCTGTATTCGGAGCCCAACTCGGTAGCCATCGAGAAAGGCGACGCGCAGTGGGACAGCAAAGTGCGTGAGGTCTTCGCCCAGCTTAAACAGGACGGCACCTTGAGCAAGCTGTCGCAAAAATGGATCGGCGCCGACATCAGCCAATGAGTTTTCGCATACGGCTTTACCTGACCTGGGCGGCGCTGTTCGCCCTGTTTGCCAGTTTCTTCCTGAGCTTTGACCTGAAGTTCTCGATCATTCTCGACAAGCTGCCCAACCTGGTCGGCCTGCACCTGGCGCCCAACGGTTTTCTGCAAGGTGCGGCGCTGACGCTATTCCTGTGCCTGTGCGCCATGCTTGCGTCATCGGTGCTGGGCTTTATCACCGCGCTGGGGCGCCTGTCGAAAAGCGCGGTGGCGTTTGGCATTGCCAGTTTCTACGCCTCGTTCTTTCGTGGCACGCCGCTGCTGATCCAGATCCTGCTGATTTACCTGGGCCTGCCGCAACTGGGCCTGGTGCCGGGCGCCATCGTCGCCGGGATCATCGCGTTGTCGCTGAACTATGGTGCCTACCTGAGCGAGATTTTCCGCGCCGGCATCCTCGGCGTGCCCCATGGTCAACGCGAGGCCGCGCTGGCCTTGGGTATGCGTGACAGGGAAATTTTCTGGCACGTCACCCTGCCCCAGGCCATGCGCACCATCATCCCCCCGGCCACCAACCAATTCATCTCGATGCTCAAGGACTCGTCGCTGGTCTCGGTGATGGGGGTATGGGAAGTGATGTTCCTGGCACAGTCCTATGGCCGCTCCAGCTACCGCTACATCGAGATGCTCACCACGGCGGCAATCATTTATTGGGTACTGTCACTGGGACTGGAGCTGATCCAGGCGCGCATGGAGCGGCATTTCGGCAAGGGGTATATGCACCGCAGTTAAAGCGCAGCACCCGTTGTATAGCGCCTTGGTCGGCCAAACGCAGATGGGCTTTTTATCGCACCTGACTAAAGACAACTCCCGCAAACCAGCGGTCAATGGCCTGACAGTTATCCGCCTGTGCCCCCGCTACATTCCCGGCCTCATTCATCAGAGGTCGGTAATTCATGCCCTTTACACCGCAAAGAATCGCAGCATTTATCAGTCTTGTAATTGCCCTCAGTGTGCAACCTGCGCACGCACGAGGCGATATTGAATACAGGCCTCACCAACCCTATGATTCGCTCGACGCTGAGGGGGCCTTCAAACCTGAAGTCGATACGCCGCCAATCCCTGGGCCCTACCCCGGCTACTTCATTGGCCAAGCCTCCACCTACAATGGCGTGCAAGTGGCCAAGGTGCTGGAGCCCGCACTGCTTGAACTGCTCAAGTCCGGCGAATTGACCTCGGAGAAGCTCAAGGAGCTGCAAAAGGTAAATGACGCACTCGCCGCACAGCCCGGCGGCATCGGCGCAGCCCTGGAGCAATTGGCCGGTAGCCAAAACGCGAACCTGCTCAGCGCCACGCACGCCGTCACCAGCCACATCAGCAGCCAATTGCTCTCGTCCCTGCGCAACCTGCCCGACGATGACAACGGTCGTTTCTGGGTACAAGGGGTGAGTAACGGCGGCCACCTCGACCAACGAAGCGGCAGCGCCGGACTGAAGCACGATAGCAAGGGTCTGATGCTGGGCGCCGACTGGGCAGTGGATAACGCCTGGCGTGTGGGTGTTATGGGGGCAAAATCCGCCAGTGACCTAAAGGCGCAACGCTTCTCTACCGAACTGGACAGCTTGCACCTGGGCGCATACGCGGTGCGTCAGGACGGCCCGCTGGCCCTGCGCCTGGGGGCGATTTACAGCAGCCATGCCGGGACCAACCGGCGCGACGTCAACCTGCTCGTTTACAAGGACTCGCTCAAGTCTCGTTACGATGCTCAAAGCCAAACGCTGTTCTCTGAGCTGGGCTATCAATTGGGCAGCCAGGACCTCCACATCGAGCCTTTCGCTGGCCTCGGCTACCAGCGTCATCACCGCGACAGTTTCAAGGAAAGTGGCGGCCTGACCGCGCTGAACGTCGGCGCGCAGACCCAGCAGAACCTTAACAGCACCGTTGGCCTGCGCTTGGCGACGGTTTACAGGTTCGATGATCAGGTCAGCCTCACGCCTCACCTCAGCGCCGGCTGGAAACACCTCTACGGCGCGGTTGACAGCCAGGTGCACCAAACCTATCGCAATGCGCCCGTTGCGCTTGATGGCTTCACCATTACCGGCACGTCCCTGGACCGCAATAGCCTCGACGTAAACTTGGGCGTTGATCTTGCGTTATCCAAGCAACACACCCTGGGCCTGGCCTACAGCGGCCAAGCTGGCACCCATAGCCGCAACCAGGGTTTGAAGGGGCAATGGACGATGAGCTTTTAACCGAGCATCGTCAGACGACATCCCGACAGCGAGCCTTCTTACAATCATCTGCTCTGCCAGCCGACATCTGTCGGCTGTTACCTGCGTTAGTTTTCGACCTCAAGCACACTTGAGGTCGAAACCCAATGTTACGAGTACCCCACCAGCTTGCGGCCTATATCCCCCTGCCTGGCTGTTCGGCAGCAGCCCCTGTTTATGCTGAAAAAAGTAACGCTATCGAACTCGCCACCGGCGGTCATTTTACCAACTACGGGCACATATCCACCGGGCCTTCCACGCGCTTCAAGGAGTCGTATAGCGGCATAAGCGCGAACAGCGCAGCAAGCATAATCGTCAACCACGGAGCGGTAGCGGGTGGCAGCAACGGCATCAAAGCCACCGACGATGTGACGCTGATCAATTACGGCGTAATCATCGGCCATAAAGGGGCCGGTCTGAAATCCAAGGGCAATGCAGACGTCGTCAACTACCGCATCATCAGGGGCGCGGATGCCCAGCGATCCAAAGAGAATGATGGCGACGGTGATGGCCTGGACATCGACAAACGTGCACGCGTGCACAACTACGGGCTCATTGAAGGCACCGGGGCCAATGGCGCGGACAAGAACGGAGCCCCCAACACCAGCGAAGGCATCGCCATGGGCGGCGGCGAAATCTATAACCGTGGAGTTATTCGCGGCGCACATCATGGGGTGCTGGTGGACGATGGGGACTTGGGCCCGGCCTATGGGAGCACCTCGCTGATCAACGAGGGCATCATCACCGGTCGCAACGGCTACGGCGTGAGGCTGATCGGAGAACACAATGACCAAGTCACCAACGATGGGCTGATAAGCGGCACCAAAGGCATCGCCCTGGATATGGGGGGTGGCGATGATGTGTTGACTGTGCGCGGTAACGCTCAATTCAACGGCAAAGTAGACGGTGGCAGTGGCACCAATCACGTCGTGCTGGACGATGTCCAAGGTGGCACTTTCAACGGCGCCCTTCGTATCCAGCACCTGTGGATAGGCAGCGGTGCCTGGACCCTCGACGGTGCGCTGGACGCCAATCAGCAAGGCCGAGTCTCTCGCGGGGCAACGCTGATCAACCAGAGTTACATCGGGGGCACAATGACGATTGATGCAGGCGCAACCTACACCGCAGGCACGGTAACCAATCTTGACGTTGCCGGCACGCTGCTGCTGGACCCTGCGCTGAAAAGCCAGACGCGAATCAAGCACGACCTTGACCTGGCAAACGGGTCGACCCTGGCCTTCACCCTCGGCATGGGTGAAGCGCACAGCACCTTGAAAGTCGGCAACAGCGCCCGCCTCAAGGGCACAACACTGAATATCCAGGTCGAACACGAAAACGACGAACTGCTAACCCGCCAGTTACGTGTTATCGACGCTGCTCAGATTGAGGGACGCTTCAACAGGATCACCAGCAACCTTAAAACCTTGACGCCGAGGCTGATCTACACACCCAGCGGGGTCTTTGTCAGTTTCAGGCGCAAACCCTCTACAGAGGCCTGAGTTTCAGGCAAAAAAAAGGAGGGCACCTGCCCCCCCGAGGATTAAGCGGTAGTGTCGAAGGCTGTTATCAGCCTTCGATCTCAATCAGGATCTCACCCGGGTTGACCCGGTCGCCCTTGGCCACATGAACAGCGGTCACCTTGCCGGCAATCGCGGCCTGCACTTCGGTTTCCATCTTCATGGCTTCGGTAATCAATACAGCCTGGCCGGCCTTGACCACATCGCCTTCCTTGACCAGCACGTCGACGATATTGCCCGGCATCGCCGTGCTGACATGGCCGGGTTCGGTGGCGTGCTTGCGCTTGCTGCCGCCGCTGCTGACGAACTCGTTGAGCGGCTCGAACACCACTTCTTCCGGCATACCGTCGATGGACAGGTAGAAGTGGCGTTTGCCTTCAGCCTTCACGCCGACACCGGTGATGTCTACACGGTAGCTTTCGCCGTGCACGTCGATGACGAATTCGGTCGGCACGCCTTCACCACCGGCACGGGCCACACCGCCTGCCTCCGGAATCGGCAGCAGGACTTCAGGGGCCAGGGTGCCTGCGTCGCGTTCTTCAAGGAATTTGCGCCCGATATCCGGGAACATGGCGTAGGTCAGCACGTCTTCTTCGGACTTGGCCAACGCGCCGATTTCACCGCGCAGCTTGGTCATTTCCGGCTTGAGCAAATCAGCCGGGCGAACGTCGATGACCTCTTCGCTGCCGATGGCCTGACGGCGCAGCTTTTCGTTCACAGTGCCCGGGGCCTTGCCGTAGCCGCCTTGCAGGTAGAGCTTCACTTCGTTGGTGATGGTCTTGTAGCGCTCACCGGCCAGCACGTTGAAGAACGCCTGGGTGCCGACGATCTGCGACGTCGGGGTCACCAGCGGCGGGAAGCCGAGATCTTCACGTACACGCGGGATTTCGGCGAGTACTTCGCTCATGCGATTGAGAGCGCCCTGCTCTTTCAACTGGTTGGCCAGGTTGGAAATCATCCCGCCCGGTACCTGGTTGACCTGCACACGGGTGTCGACCGCCGTGAACTCGCTTTCAAACTGGTGGTACTTCTTGCGTACCGCGTAGAAGTACAGGCCAATTTCCTGCAGCAGCTCCAGGTCCAGGCCGGTGTCGAACTCGCTGCCTTTAAGGGCGGCGACCATCGACTCGGTGCCCGGGTGGCTGGTGCCCCAGGCGAAGCTGGAGATGGCGGTGTCGATATGGTCGGCACCATTTTCGATAGCCTTGAGTTGGCACATCGCAGCCAAACCGGCGGTGTCGTGGGAGTGGATAAAGATTGGCAGGTTCTGCTCGGCTTTGAGCGCCTTGACCAGCTCGCCAGTGGCATAAGGCGTCAGCAGGCCGGCCATGTCCTTGATCGCGATAGAGTCGCAACCCATGGACTCCAATTGTTTGGCCTGGGCCACGAATGCATCGACGGTGTGCACCGGGCTGGTGGTGTAGGCGATGGTGCCCTGGGCATGTTTGCCGGCAGCCTTGACCGCTTCGATGGCCACGCGCAGGTTACGCACGTCGTTCATGGCGTCGAAGATGCGGAACACATCGATACCGTTGACGGCAGCCTTGGCCACGAAGGCCTTGACCACATCGTCGCTGTAATGGCGGTAGCCCAGCAGGTTCTGGCCACGCAGCAGCATTTGCAGGCGCGTGTTAGGCAGCGCGGCGCGCAGTTTGCGCAGGCGCTCCCACGGGTCTTCTTTCAAAAAGCGCACGCAGGCGTCGAACGTTGCGCCACCCCAGACTTCCAGGGACCAGTAGCCGACTTTGTCGAGCTTGTCGCAGATCGGCAGCATGTCGTCGGTGCGCATGCGGGTGGCCAGCAACGATTGGTGGGCGTCGCGCAGGATGGTGTCGGTTACGAAGATCTTTTTAGTCATTGGAATGTTCCTCACAGGCCTGCGTGGGCGGCGATGGCGGCGGCGATGGCCAGGGCCAGCTCTTCGGGTTTGCGCTTGATCGAGTAGTTGGTCAGCTCAGGGTGGCTTTCCACGAAACTGGTGTTGAACTGGCCGCTGCGGAATTCCGGGTTGCGCAGGATTTCCTGGTAGTAGGCGGCAGTGGTCTTCACGCCTTGCAGGCGCATGTCGTCCAGGGCACGCAGGCCGCGGTCCATGGCTTCTTCCCAGGTCAGCGCCCACACCACCAGTTTCAGGCACATGGAGTCGTAGAACGGTGGGATGGTGTAGCCGGTGTAGATCGCTGTATCGGTACGCACACCGGGGCCGCCGGGGGCGTAGTAACGGGTGATCTTGCCGAAGCTGGGCAGGAAGTTGTTCTTCGGGTCTTCGGCGTTGATGCGAAACTGCAACGCGAAACCACGGTGCTGAATGTCTTCCTGCTTCACCGACAGCGGCAAGCCCGAGGCAATGCGGATCTGTTCGCGGACAATATCGATGCCGGTGATTTCTTCGGTGATGGTGTGTTCCACCTGCACCCGGGTGTTCATCTCCATGAAGTACACCTCGCCCTCGGCGAGCAGGAACTCCACGGTACCGGCGTTCTCATAGCCCACGGCCTTGGCCGCACGCACCGACAGGTCGCCGATGTAGGCGCGCTGTTCAGGCGTCAATTGCGGGCTGGGGGCAATTTCGATCAGCTTCTGGTTGCGACGCTGGATCGAGCAATCGCGTTCGAACAGGTGCACCACATTGCCAAAGCTGTCACCCAGGATCTGCGCTTCGATGTGCTTGGGATTGACGATGCATTTTTCCAGGAACACTTCCGCCGAGCCGAACGCCTTGGTGGCCTCGGAAATGACGCGGGGGAAGGCTTGTTCAAGTTCTTCGCGACTGTTGCAACGACGGATACCGCGCCCGCCACCACCGGAAGTGGCCTTGAGCATCACCGGGTAACCAATGCGGTCGCCTTCGGTCAGCGCTTCGTGGATATCCGCGACGTTGCCTTCGGTGCCGGGAGTGACCGGCACACCGGCCTTGATCATGCTGCGGCGCGCTTCGGTCTTGTCGCCCATGCGGCGAATCACTTCGGCCGAAGGGCCAATGAACTTGATGCCGCGCTCGGCGCAGATATCCGCCAGCTCGGCATTTTCCGACAAGAAGCCGTAGCCGGGATGCAGCGCGTCGCAACCGGTTTCCACCGCCAGGTTCACCAGCTTGCGCGGGTTGAGGTAGCCGGCCAGGGGCTCGGCACCAATGCTGTGGGCTTCGTCGGCACGTTTGACGTGCAACGCGTGGCGGTCGGCGTCCGAGTAAACCGCGACCGAGCGAATGCCCATCTCGGCGCAGGCGCGCACGATTCGTACGGCAATTTCACCACGGTTGGCGATCAGGATCTTTTTTATCACTTGGAAATTCCCTTGAGCCGATTGCTGCGTTCTTCGACCCGCTTGAGGTGGGTCGGCGCGTGACCAAATGTTTCATGACAGTCGCGAGACACACACTAAGCCCGCCAAAGGATTAACAAAAATCAATAATTATTGGGTCATACATAAGCAAAGACTTATAGTTGACGGTATGGCCGGGGTTGAGAGGGGATAAATAATGCGCAAGTCATTGATGAGGCTGACATTAAGACAACTTCAGATCTTTCATGAGGTGTGCGATTTGCGCTCTTACAGCCGTGCCGCCGAGGAAATGTCCCTCACGCAACCGGCCGTCAGCCTGCAAATCCGCCAGCTGGAAGAACTGATCGGCCAACCGCTGTTCGACTACGTCGGCAAGAAGCTCTACATGACCGAGGCCGCCGAAGCCCTGCAACGGGCCAGTCGCGATATTTTCGGGCGCCTGGAAAACCTCGATATGCAGCTATCGGACATGCAGGGCTCACTGCAGGGCCAACTGAAGCTGGCGGTGGAATCGAGCGCCAAGTACTTCGTGCCGCACCTGTTTGCGGCTTTCAAGCGCCAGCACCCGGAAGTGCAACTGCACCTGACCGTGGTCAATCGTGCTCAGGTAATCCGCAGGCTTTCGGATAACCGCGATGATCTGGTGATCATGTCCATGGTGCCCCAGGACATGGGCCTGGAATTCCTGCCGTTTCTCAATAATCCGATTGTCGCGGTGGCACTGCCGGATCATCCGTTGAGCCTGCAAGGGCCGCTGCGCCTGCAAGACCTGGAGCCTTACACGCTACTTATCCGCGAGCCGGGTTCCGGCACGCGGCTGGCGTGCGAAGAGTACTTCAAGGAAAAACGCGTGCACTTCACACAGACCGTGGAAGTGGCGTCGGCCGAGGCGCAACGAGAGTGCGTGGTCGCAGGTTTGGGTGTGGCGCTGCTGACGCGCCACGCCTTGAACCTGGAACTGGCCACCGGCGGGCTCAAAGAGCTGCCGGTGGAAGAACTGCCGCTGTACCGCAGTTGGTGCCTGGTGCAGGCCAAGGCCAAACGCCTGTCACCGGTGGCCCATGCGTTCCTGGGCTTTATCCGCAGCGAACGGGTGCAGATCAGCGCACTGGCTGAGCGTTTCGCTGGGCAGCCACGGGTGCCTGCCAATGGAGTTCCGGGTAGTCACTGATGCTCTGGAGCAACTGGCGCTCTTCGCAACGGTCTTCGATGGCGCGACGGAACGCCATGCGGCGCTGGTCTTCCTGCTGACGACGGGTCTTGACGGTGCTGTTGCTGTCTTCGTAATGCCGAGTCATGTGGAGTCTCCCAATGCGAGTACGGGGGAGTACAGGATGGGCGCGACGGATGACGGGGGGATGACAGCCTCATGAAGATTCTGGATGCATGGAGAATCTAATGTGGGAGGGGGCTTGCTCCCGATAGCGGAGTTTCAGTCACAGATTCATTGACTGACCTACTGCTATCGGGAGCAAGCCCCCTCCCACATTGAGTTCTGTGTGCAGGTATTTAGTCGTCGAGGGCTTTGACGGACTTGGGTGACAGACGCAGGCTGCGCAAACTGCGTTTAACGCTCTTGAGGTGGTTGACCAGACTCGGGCCGCGAGCCATGGCCACGCCCATCGCCAACACGTCGATCACCACCAGGTGGGCAATACGCGAGGTCAGCGGTGTGTAGATTTCGGTGTCTTCATGCACGTCGATCGCCAGGTTAACCGTGGACAGCTCCGCCAATGGCGTCTGGCTCGGGCACAGGGTGATCAGCGAAGCGCCGCTTTCACGCACCAGGTTGGCGGTGATCAGCAGGTCTTTGGAGCGACCGGATTGGGAAATACAGATGGCCACGTCAGTGGGCTTCAAGGTCACTGCCGACATCGCCTGCATGTGCGGGTCGCTGTAGGCCGCGGCCGTCAGCAGCAGACGGAAGAATTTGTGCTGGGCATCGGCAGCCACCGCGCCGGAAGCGCCAAAGCCGTAGAACTCGACGCGCTGGGCCTGGGACATCGCGGTCACGGCCTTTTGCAGCTCCACCGGGTCGAGCTTCTCGCGCACTTCCATCAGGGTGTGCAGGGTGGTGTCGAAGATTTTCAGGCTGTAGTCGGCGACGGAGTCGTCTTCATGGATCGCAAACTGGCCGAAGCTCGCGCCGGCCGCCAGGCTTTGCGCCAGCTTGAGTTTCAAATCCTGAAACCCGGAGCAACCAATGGCGCGGCAGAAGCGCACGATGGTCGGCTCGCTGATACCCACGCTGTGAGCCAGATCGGCCATGGAACTGTGCATCACGGCCGCAGGGTCAAGCAGCACATGATCGGCAACCTTGAGTTCCGATTTGCGTAACAGGTGGCGCGACTGGGCGATATGTTGCAACAGGTTCAAAGGGCAGGACTCTTGTTATTGGCAGGTGCCAGGGATGTAGCAAGCTTGTAGTTATACTACAAGAATTGTCGTTTTGCCCGTTCGATGCATCACTAAATCGCCCTGCTCCCCTCTGGTTTCAGCAGGCAGACGCCATGTAGCCATAAAGGCGGCCAACGCGGCGTTAAGAAAAATCTGCATTTTTGCGTAACAAATCCGCCAGCCCTTCGGCGTGCATTGGCGGGCTGATCAGATAACCCTGCACCTCATCGCACTGTTCACCGCGCAGAAAATCCAGCTGCTGCTGATCCTCCACGCCCTCGGCCACCACCTTGAGCGCCAGCCCATGGGCCATGGCAATGATAGCCCGCGTGATAGCGGCGTCCTCACGCGCCTGACCGAGGCCACGGATAAAGGCCTGGTCGATCTTCACGTAATCCACAGGAATACGCTTGAGGTAACTGAGGGACGAATAACCAGTGCCAAAATCGTCGATGGCCAGCTTCACCCCCAGGTCACGCAACTGCTGGAAAGTGGCGATGATGTGCTCAACGCTATCGAGCAACTGGCTTTCGGTGAGTTCCAACTCAAGGTATTGCGGGTCCAGCCCGGTCTCTTCCAGAACCTGACGCACCAGGCTGACCAGCTTGCCTTGACGCAGCTGATGCACCGACAGGTTCACCGACACGCGAATCGGCGCCAGCCCCTGGCGCTGCCACTCGCAAGCTTGCCGGCACGCCTGGCGCAGCACGAACTCTCCCAACGGCACGATCAAGCCGGTTTCTTCAGCCAGGCCGATAAAGTCCCCCGGCGGCACCATGCCCCACTGCGGATGCTCCCAGCGAATCAGCGCCTCGGCGGCATTCAGCTTGCCGGTCGCCAGGCACAACTTCGGCTGGTAGAACACGCTCAGATGGCGCTCCTCGATCGCTTTGCGCAGGTGGTTTTCCAACTGCAGACGCTCCAGGGTGCTGGCTTGCAAACTGTCGGTGTAAAACTGGAAATTATTGCCGCCCAGATGCTTGGCGTGCTGCATGGCCATATTCGATTGGCTGACCAACGCAGAGATCTCCCGCGCATTATCCGGCAGCAAGCTGACCCCCATAGAAGCACTGACCACCAGTTCGTGCCCCTCCACCGTTACCGGTACCCGCAGTTTCGCCAACAGCCGCGTCGCCACGCGCGCCAGGCTCGACAAATTGCCGTAGGCATCGAACAGCACCGCGAACTCATCGCCGGACAAGCGCGCAATGGTGTCGGCTTCGGGCAGCGCATTGATCAAACGCCGGGCCATTTTCTGTAACAACTGGTCGGCCACTTCATGGCCCAGGCTGTCATTGAGCAACTTGAAACGGTCCAGGTTTATATGCAGCAGCGCCAGGCTGCGCCCGCCCTGGCGCACGCGTTGATGGGCTTCGTGCAGCCGTTCGCGAAACAGCGAACGGTTGGCCAGGCCGGTCAGCTCGTCATAGTGAGTAAGGTAGCGCATACGTTCTTCGGATTCGCGCCGTGCCGACAGATCGGCGAAAAAGCCTACAATATGACTGACGTTTCCCCGAACATCGCGCACCACATTCAATTGCAGCCACTGCGGGTAGAGCTCGCCGTTCTTGCGCGTTTCTACCAGCTCGCCCTGCCAGGTGCCATGGCTGAGCAGGGCCTGGCGGATCATCGGGAAGTGGCGCCGCGCATCGCGACTGCTGGGCAGCTCCACGACATTGCGACCAAGCATGTCGTCGATGTCAAAACCGGTGACACGGCTGAACGCTTGGTTCACCGCGATCAGCGCGTACTCGGGATCAAGGATCACGATGCCTTCGCTGGCCGCCTCGAACACCGTCGAGGCGAGCCGTTGCTGTTCTTCCAGCGCCTTGCTGGCACTGATGTCGCGGCGCGTGCCGAGCATCCGCACGACGCGGCCATTGGGCGCACGTTCTACCGCGCGCCCACGGTCCTGGATCCACATCCAATGTCCATCGCCATGACGTATCCGGTATTCCACCTGATAATCCTCACTGCGACCTTTCAAGTGCTCCACCAGCGCGTGCTTGAGCAATGGCAGGTCGTCGGGGTGCAGGCGCGGCTTGAGGTGGCTGAGCATCGCCTTGACGTATTCAGGCTCCAGGCCGAACAGCTCCTTGAGCTGAGTGTGATGGACTTCGTCGGTTTGCAGGTTCCAGTCCCACAGGCCCAGTTCACTGGCTTGCAGGGCCATGGCCAGGCGCGCTTCGCTGGTATTGAGGGCGAGGCTGGCGGCATCCAGTTCCTGGCTGCGTTGCGCCACGCGGTCTTGCAGGCCGATTTGGGCTTCGCGCAGGTCCTGCTCGACCTGGCGGCGCTGCTCGACTTCACGCACCAGCTCCAGGTTCAGCTGCTCACTGCGCTGCCGGGCCTGCTGCAGGTGCTCGATCAGGGCCTGGTTCTGGAAGCGACGCAACAGCCCGCGCTGGATCAAGCGGTTGACCTGCCACGCCACCAGGCTCAGGGACGCCAGCAGGATCAGGCCAAGCACGCCCCAGCCCTGCTGCTGTGGGGTGCCATTGCAGAAAAGATAAATAATGGCCGGCAACAGGCAGGGCAAGGCAAATGACAGGAAGGCCCAAAGGCTCACGGCATAGGCCACGCTGGCCGACAAGGTAGCGGCGCCGATCAGGCCGAACACCCAGGCCTGATGCATGAAACTGTCGGCGGGTACCAGGGCGATGGCGGCAATGGACAGGGTCAGGCCGCTGACCGCTGAGCCGAGCATGAACATACGCCGCCACACCGGTTGGGCCTGGCGGCTGGGCATGGCCGAATCAAAAGCCGCCACCTGGATCACGCGCATCGCCACCAGAGCGAGTAACCAGAGCAACCAGAGACTGTCGAGCAGGTAGTGCTCGGGATTCCACAGCAACCAGGCGCAGACCAGGCCATTGACCAGCATCAGCAGCGTCGGCAGCAACGAGCCCTGATACAGCAGGCGTGTGCGCTCGACCGCCATTTGGGTTGCATAGTGTTTGCGGATGACCTGCGCGGGCGCCACTGAGGGGCCAAACAGATCAGTGCTAAGGGTCATAGGCGATGTTCTTATAATGGTGAGCCCGAAACGTCGACGGAGCATACACAAGCAAGCGCCTGGGCCAAACTGCCCCACGTCATAAAAAACCGCCTGCAATGGGCCGCAAACCTTTGGTCCAGACAGCTCGAGCAAGACGCGGCGCGGGCTGCGGCCCATGACCAACCGGTCATCCCGCACGACAGAATTTTTGCCCGCTGGGTGGTGTGCGAAGTGTTTTGCGTCGACCACCGGGCATTGGGATTTGCCCGAGCCCCTTTAGGCCCATAGAATGCGTCGATGCGCGATGATCTCTCTCTTTTGCTGAACTCCCTCAACGATGCCCAACGCCAGGCCGTAGCGGCCACCGTTGGCCGTCAGTTGGTCCTGGCCGGTGCTGGCTCCGGTAAAACCCGAGTGCTGGTGCACCGTATCGCCTGGTTGATCCAGGTCGAAAACGCGTCCCCGCATTCCATCCTGTCGGTGACCTTCACCAACAAGGCCGCTGCCGAGATGCGCCATCGCATCGAGCAGTTGATGGGCATCAGCCCGGCCGGCATGTGGGTGGGTACCTTCCACGGCCTGGCGCACCGCCTGTTGCGAGCCCATTGGCAGGAAGCGGGGCTGAGCCAGACCTTCCAGATCCTCGACAGCGATGACCAGCAACGCCTGGTCAAACGGGTGATCCGCGAACTGGGCCTGGATGAACAACGCTGGCCGGCGCGTCAGGCCCAGTGGTTTATCAACGGCCAGAAAGACGAGGGCCTGCGCCCGCAACATATCCAGGCCAGCGGCGACCTGTTCCTGGCCACCATGCGCAGCATTTATGAAGCCTACGAGGCGGCCTGCGTACGCGCCGGCGTGATCGACTTCTCCGAACTGTTGCTGCGCGCGCTGGACCTGTGGCGTGACAACCCCGGTTTGCTGGCCCATTACCAGAAGCGCTTCCGCCACATTCTGGTGGACGAGTTCCAGGACACCAACGCCGTGCAGTACGCCTGGTTGCGCCTGCTGGCCAAGGGCGGCGACAGCCTCATGGTGGTGGGTGATGACGACCAGTCGATCTACGGCTGGCGCGGCGCGAAAATCGAGAATATCTATCAGTATTCCGAGGACTTCCCGGACGCGGTGACCATCCGTCTGGAGCAGAACTACCGCTCCACCGCCGGGATCCTCAAGGCCGCCAACGCCTTGATCGCCAACAACACCGGGCGCCTGGGCAAAGAGCTGTGGACCGATGGCGGCGAAGGCGAAGCGATCAACCTGTATGCCGCGTTCAACGAACACGATGAAGCACGCTACGTGGTGGAAACCATCGAAAGCGCGCTGAAAACCGGGCTGGCCCGTAGCGATATCGCGATTCTGTACCGCTCCAACGCCCAATCGCGGGTGCTGGAAGAAGCCTTGCTGCGCGAGCGTATCCCGTACCGCATCTACGGCGGCCAGCGTTTCTTCGAACGTGCCGAAATCAAGAACGCCATGGCCTACCTGCGCTTGCTCGAAGGCCGTGGTAACGACGCGGCGCTGGAGCGGGTGATCAATATCCCGGCCCGCGGCATTGGCGAGAAAACCGTTGAAGCGATCCGCGACCATGCGCGCCATGCCGATGTGTCGATGTGGGAAGCCATGCGTTTGCTCATCGCCAACAAAGGCTTGACCGGCCGTGCGGCCGGGGCGCTGGGTGTGTTTGTCGAGCTGATCGAGAACCTGGCCGCCAAGTGCGCAGAAATGCCCCTGCACCTGATGACCCAGACCGTGATCGAGCAGTCCGGCCTGATCGCCTACCACGAGGCGGAAAAAGGCGAGAAAGGCCAGGCCCGGGTAGAAAACCTTGAGGAACTGGTCAGCGCTGCCCGCGCCTTTGAAAACACCGAGGAAGATGAAGAGCTGACGCCGCTCGCCGCCTTCCTGGGTCATGCATCACTGGAAGCCGGCGATACTCAGGCCGATGAGCATGAAGACAGCATCCAGTTGATGACCTTGCACAGTGCCAAGGGCCTGGAATTCCCCTATGTGTTCCTGGTGGGCATGGAAGAAGGCCTGTTCCCCCACAAGATGAGCCTGGAAGAGCCCGGCCGCCTTGAAGAAGAACGCCGCCTGGCCTACGTGGGCATTACCCGGGCGATGCAGAACCTGGTGATGACCTACGCGGAGACCCGACGCCTGTATGGCAGCGAGACCTACAACAAGGTGTCGCGTTTCGTACGTGAAGTGCCGAAAGGCTTGATCCAGGAAGTGCGCCTGTCCAACAGCGTCAGTCGCCCGTTCGGGGGCGGCCAGCAGCAGAACTCCAGCACTATGTTTGCCGGTTCCGAGATTCCTGAAACCCCGTTCAGCCTTGGCCAGCAGGTCAAACATGCGATCTTCGGCGAAGGTGTGATCCTCAATTTCGAAGGCGCCGGTGCACAGGCCCGGGTGCAGGTGAACTTCGCCGAAGGCAGCAAGTGGCTGATGATGGGTTACGCGAAGCTCGAAGCGGTCTGAAGCGAGCTGTTTGTGGCGAGGCAGCTCGCCCGTTTTTTGGGGCTGCTGCGAAGCCCAGCGGGAGCAAGCTCCCTCGCCACAAGAAACACTGCGTAACATGAAGATTATTGGCCCACCCTTGTTTTAGAAGAGCACGGGCCAATATCTGTAGTTAGTCCTACAGACCCTTCGGATTTGGTCTTACGCAAAAGCCCGAAACATTATGCCGCTAGCCACTGCCACGACACCTGTGCAACATGGCGCGCGTGCAATCCACAAATGGGAATTCCCTTTATGAAACGTTTTCTTAGCATCGCCATGGCGTTGTGCATCGGCTTGACGATGAGCCTGGACGCCAACGCCAAACGCTTCGGTGGCGGCAAAAGCTCTGGCGCAGCGCCGACTCACCAAACCAGTCAAATGGCTCCCTCCGCCGGTGCCGGCGGTGCTGCCGCAACTGCGGGTGCAGCCGGTGCGGCTGGCGCTGCTGCCAAGGCCGGCGGTGCTTCGCGCTGGTTGGGCCCTCTGGCCGGTATCGCCGCCGGTGGCCTGCTCGCGTCCATGTTCATGGGCGGCGGCTTCCAGGGCATGCAGATCTTCGACATCCTGATCCTGGCCGTCATCGCTTTTGTGATCTTCCGCTTTATCGCTGCCCGTCGCCGCAAGCAGCAGGAGCACCTTGCTCCAGCCGGCGCGCCGATGCAGCGTGAAGTGTTCGAGCAGAAGCCAGCCATGGGTTCGATCTTCGGTGGCTCGGCAGCACCTGCCGCCGCCCGTCCGGTGATCAATGCTCCGGCCTGGTTCAACGAAGAGCGTTTCGTCGAAGCGGCCCGCAGCCACTTCCAGTCCCTGCAACAGCACTGGGACGCTAACGAAATGGACAAGATTGCCGAGTTCGTGACTCCGCAACTGCTGGAGTTCCTCAAGCGCGAACGCGCCGAGATCGGCGATGCGTTCCAGTCGACCTACATCGACGACCTGCGCGTACAGCTTGAAGGTGTGGATGATCGTGCCGACAAGACCATCGCCACCCTGACCTTCAGCGGCGTGTCGAAGTCGTCGCGTTTCGACCAGGGCGAAGTGTTCAGCGAAAGCTGGAACATGGAACGTGCTCAGGGCGAGAACCAGCCATGGCTGGTCGCCGGTATCCGCCAGAACAGCTGATACTCACGCGTTTGAGCAAGCGGTAACAAAAACCCCGGACATGTCCGGGGTTTTCTATTTCACGGTTGCACTTATAGCGAGCTACTGTATAAAACGCCCCTATAAACCGCGCCATCTAGCAAGAGGATCCCGGCCGTGGAAGAAATCATCGAACAATTGCGTGAAGCCAACGAACCGGTCCCGGTTCCTTTGGAGCTGCCTGACGAAGACCAACTGGTGGAAGTTGAAGAACAGCTGTTCATCAATATTCCGTTCGTCTTTAAGGAATTCCTGCTGACCGTCAGTGATGTGGTGTACGGCAGCTTGGAGCCAGTGACCATTACTGACCCGGGCTCCCATACCTACCTGCCTGAAGTGGCTGCAAACGCCTGGGACCTTGGTGTACCTCGAGAGCTGATCCCAATCTGCCAAGACGGTGACGACTACTACTGCGTCGAAGAAGACGGCACCGTGGTGCTGTGGTCTGGCGAAGAAGAAATCGTCACCGAAGAATCCTGGGAATCGGTGTGGCACTGGGCGCGGGACGTCTGGCTGGAAAGCTGAGTCCCACACCCAACCTTTAGTGCTCCGGCGTATCCTTGTGGTTATCTAATGTTTCCAACAAGGCCACCTGCATCCGCGTATGCACCCGGATAAACCAGCGCCAGAGCACCGCAGCCACTGCCGCCGTGACCACGGCGATCAGCACCAGCAACTTGTTGGTCGGCAGAATGCTGGCCGACAAGGCTGCCAGTAGCAGGAAGATCACCAGCAGCGAGAGCAGCGGAATCAGCTCCGCGATCACCCTTCGCACACGCTGGGTATGCCGCCCGGCCATCTCCGGCTTCACACTCATCTCGGCCAGCAACATCGACAGCGCCTTGAGCTTGCGATACGCCGCAATCAGGAACGGCAGCGACAACAGCAGCGCCCCGCCCCAGATCAACGCCTTCTGCCAGCTCTGATCACTGATCCAGCCTTCCAGATACCCGCCGATGCGCGCCGCGAAAAAACTGCCGGCGAAGAAGATCGCGATCACCAGTGCCAGATTCACCCCGACTTGCAGGATGATCTTGCGGATCATCGACGCCAGCATTGCACCCTCGCCCTGGGGCTGGATGCTGCGCAGCCATTCGCCATACAGTCCGAATACCCGGCTCATGCGCTTGGGCATTACCGCTGCGATCTTCAACGACAGCGGGTCAGCCCCGCGAATCAGGTAGGGGGTGAGCAAGGTCGTGATTGCCGAAACAGCCACGGCCACCGGGTACAGGAAGTCGCTGGTCACCTGCAAAGTCATCCCCAGCGCTGCGATGATGAAAGAAAATTCGCCAATCTGTGACAGCCCCATACCGACCCGCAACGAAGTACGACCATCATTGCCAGCGATAAAAGCGCCCAGGCCACAGGAGAGCATTTTGCCCAGTACCACAGCCACGGTGATCACGGCGATCGGCCACGCGTATTGCAGCAAGATCTGCGGGTCGATCATCAAGCCAATCGCGACAAAGAAGATCGCGCTGAACATGTCGCGAACGGGTTCGATCAAGCGCTCAATCTTAATCAACTGACGGGATTCAGCCATGATCGCGCCAATCAGGAAGGCGCCGAGCACCATGCTGTACTCCAGCTTCACCACCAGCAGGCAGAAGCCGAAACACAGGCCCAATACGGTGATCAGCAGCATTTCGTTGCTTTCAAACTTGGCCACGTAGGCCAGCAGGCGCGGCACCAGCAAAATGCCGATCACCAGCGCGACGATCATGAACAGTGAGAGTTTGCCGACCGTGGAGAACACTTCGCCTGAGCTGACCGTGCCACTGACGGCGATGCTCGACAGCAGGGCAATGATGCCGATGCCGAGAATGTCCTCGACGATCAATACCCCGAAAATCAGCTGGGCGAAACGCTGGTCTTTCATCTTCAGGTCATTGAGGGCCTTGACGATGATGGTGGTCGAGGAGATCGCCAGGATCGCGCCGAGGAACAGCGAGTCCATGGTGCTCCAGTCGAACCAGCGGCCAATCTCATAGCCGATCCAGATCATCAGGACGATTTCCAGGAAGGCCGCGATAAACGCCGTGGCGCCCACCTTGAACAGCTTGCGCAGGCTGAACTCCAGGCCCAGGCAGAACATCAGGAAAATCACCCCTAGCTCAGCCAGGGTCTTGATCGTGTCTTCATCGTGGATCAGGCCAAACGGCGGGGTATGCGGCCCGATAATAAAGCCAGCGACGATGTAGCCCAGCACCACCGGCTGCTTGAGGCGGTGAAACAGGATGGTCACAACCCCTGCCACCAGCATGATCACGGCCAGGTCCTGGATAAAGCTGATGGCGTGCATGGCGAGGGACTCCTTGAGGTACCAGCGCTTTTCCCACTTCCGGCCGCCTTTGTACGGTCGCAAAGAGCGGAAGGAAAAGTCTGCCTTGATCGTAAGAAATGCCCTGAGATGGGCTTTTGAAGGTTAACACCGCGACTTCTGCTGAAAAGCCGGTGCAATATATGGAAACAGATCGATGCACGCGTGACGGCAAGCTGCCCACCAGCGTCCCGTTAGGGATGGCGCTGCAAAGACTCCAGCACCCGCAGAGGTGCCCTCCCCCCAACCAATGCCTACAACCCGTGAGTGTGCTATGGAACCCGGAAACGCCCAGCTGTCGATGACGGTACTGATGACCCCTGACATGGCTAACTTCTCAGGCAATGTCCACGGCGGCACGCTGCTCAAGTACCTCGACGAAGTGGCCTACGCCTGCGCCAGCCGTTATGCCGGTCGTTATGTGGTCACGCTGTCGGTGGACCAGGTGATTTTTCGCGAACCGATCCATGTCGGTGAACTGGTGACTTTCCTCGCGTCGGTCAACTACACCGGCAATACGTCGATGGAAGTGGGCATCAAGGTGGTGACCGAGAACATCCGTGAACGCTCGGTGCGCCATACCAACAGCTGTTTCTTTACCATGGTGGCCGTGGACGACCAGCGCAAACCTGCCGCCGTGCCGCCGCTGCAACCGCAGAACAGCGAGGACAAGCGCCGCTTTGTGCAGGCCCAGCAGCGTCGGCAGATTCGTCAGGAGCTGGAAAAGCGTTACCGGGAGATCAAAGCCGACGCGCCGTAATTTGTAAACCCACGGGCTCCCTGTGCTTACAAACTGATCGGTGTGGCTTCGAAGCGCACACGAGGGTGGGCAATACGGTCCTGGGCCCGCACCAGTTCCAGTTCATAACTGGCGCAGGCCTGGGTCTCCAGTAACACTTCATGCACCGCTGCGGCGGTGAATTCAAAGGCTGCCACCAGGCTATCGCCCAACAGCACCCGCGCCAGGAACAGGCCCGACGTCAGGTCACCCACACCCACCGGCTGACGCGGGAACGCCAGCAGCGGCCGACGCAAGTGCCAACTGCCCTCAGCCGTCACCAACAGCATTTCAAAACCTTCCGGCAGTTTGCCTGGGTAATCCAGGTGCTTGACCAGCACCGCTTTGGGCCCGCGGGCCAGCAACGCCTTGGCCATGGCCAGGCAATCAAACAGCGATTGCGGCTTGCGCCCGGCAAAGCTGTCCAGTTCCAATTGGTTGGGGCACAGGAAATCTGCCATGGCCGCAGCCTCATCGAGCAGGAAATCGCTGACCTCCTGTGGCACGATGCAACCCTTTTCCGGGTGGCCCATCACCGGGTCGCACAGGTACAGCGCCTTCGGATTGATCGCTTTGATACGGGCCACGCCGCTAAGGATTGCACGGCCCTGATCGGCGCTGCCCAGGTAGCCGGACAGCACCGCGTCACAGTTGCCCAGCTCACCAATCGCGGCAATGCCTTCTACCAGGGCCGGAATCTGCTGCGGCGCCAACACTTCGCCCGCCCACTGTCCATACTGAGTGTGGTTGGAGAACTGCACCGTATTGAGCGGCCAGACATTCACTCCCACACGCTGCATGGGGAACACGGCGGCGCTGTTTCCGGCGTGGCCAAAGACCACATGAGACTGGATCGCAAGCAGATGAGGTGTGCGTTTCATGCGGGAGATTTCCGTAAAGCCGTTGAAATTCTGGCCGCGCAGTATGCGACTAAACGCAGCCTGTACGACAGACCGGCGACGCAGTTAAGCTGCTCTCACTTTGTTGGAGTTCATGGAATGCTGACCCTGGGAAACATCTTCGTGCTGATGCTGCTGGCGACTGGCGCCGCCTGGGTTTGGCACAACCACGGCCTGCGTGAGCGGGCGCTGGAGCGGGTCAAGCAGCATTGCGCCAAGCTTGATATCGAATTGCTCGATGGTGCGGTTGCGCTCAAACGCATTGGTTTCGTCAAGGATGCCAATGGCCGGCGGCGCCTGGCACGCGTCTATAATTTCGAATTCACCGTGACCGGGGAGACCCGCCATGCCGGGACGATCACCCAATTCGGCGCCCACAGTGCGCAGATCGAACTGGCACCCTACCCGTTCGAAGCCAAGGAGCCACTGCCTAGCGCCGAAGTGATCGAATTGAGCCAATGGCGCCAGGACCACGCCACCAAGAACCGTCAGTAGCGGCAGGCTGCCAGCGCCGCCTGCAATGCGGCCACGTCCCGTGGTTCGCTGAAGATCAATTCGATACGTGAATCCCGTCGCCATTCGCTAGGTTGCCAGGTTAAAACGCTGTTATCCACAGCGTTGGCCGAGACCCAGTCTTCGCCGCTGTGGATAACCAGTTTGGCACGATGCCAGTCGAGGCCTGATAGCCAGCGATGCAGACGGCTGACATCAAATTGCTGGCTGGGGTGCCATCGCCAGCCGATACTCCACCCCCCCTCCTGGCCCTGGCTCAAACAGATGGGCAAGGCAGGATCGCTCCAGATGGCCGGCATTTGCGCGAGGCCTTCAGGCGCCGCGAAGTTATCCACAGCCGCTTGGGCCTGCGCATTCAAGCCCGGCAACTGGTCGATTGGCAGCTGAGCCTGGCGTGTCCAGTAAATCGCGCAATCGGGTAACTGCCGTTCAATCGCCTGACGCTGCGCGGCATTCAGGGCCTCATCCTTGTTCAACACCAGCAGGCCAGCACTTGCCAGCGCCGCTTGCTGTGCCTGCGGCAAGGGCTTGCCTGCTGCCAACGCCTGGGCATCCAGCACCAGCACGCTGGGCTGCACGGCCAGCACGTGCTGCCATGGCGCTTCCCGCAGTTGTTTGAGCAACTGCGCGGGATGACCCAAACCTGAAGGTTCGATAAACAGCCGATCCGGTTTGGCCTTACGCAGCAAACGGCCCAGGCCTACCTGGAACGGTGCACCATTCACACAGCACAGGCAGCCACCCGCCACCTCGCCCAAGGCGACGCCGTCAGCGTCTTGAGTCAGCAAGGCTGCGTCCAGGCCGATCTGGCCAAATTCGTTGATCAGCACCGCCCAACGCTCGTTGGCCGGGCGCTGAGCGAGCAGGTGCTTGATCAGGCTGGTCTTGCCGGCGCCCAATGGGCCGGCAATCACATGGGTGGGTATGTTCTGCAGCATTGGAAACATCATTCTGACCGTGTAGAGCGTTTGATCCTACGCGGTTACGCCAGCCAATCCAGCGTCAGGATCAACCGGCGCTCATCGGCCTTGAGCGCTGGCGAACGATGGATCAGGCCATGCCCTTCGTTACCGTGCCATTTGGTGCCCTTGAGCAGCGCCACCTCACCGCAGTGGATCTGCTCGATACGCTCGGTAGGTTCGGCGTCCGCCTGGCTCAGTTTGCGGCGATCCATCACACCTTCGCGCAACCATTGGCTGCCGATACCGGCATAGGTGGTGATCAGCCGAACCGGCACATGATCAACGTGAAAACGCGGGCACATGGCCTTGTCCAACAGCCGCAAACGTACGCCAATACGCTTGGCGCCGAGCAGGCAGGCAAATGCACTGACCAGCCATGACACATCGGCGATAAAACCTTCGTAACCCTCAAGATCGCGACAACTGGATGCCAGGCCCTGCAAGTTCGGCACAGCGTCCTCGTTGTCGAGCTCAATCACCAGGGATTCGGCGAGCGGCTCATTGAGCGCCACCAGCAAGGCGCCGAACTCGGCGATATGCAGGGGCAACTGACGTTGCCACAGCGCCAGGTTGACGCCATCTTCGAGGATATCGGACAGTGCCAACGGAGTTTGCCCACACGTCTGGCGGATCACGGGGCGCAGGGGGATAACCGGGGCCAGCATCAGGCGACCTGCTCATACCAAGGGCCGAAAGGATCGGGCAGCTGGCGCCAACCTTCGACACCCAGGGCCATTTCTTCATCATTGAGCAAGCAGGCATCCAGTTCCGCACGCATCAGGTTGAAGTCGATGTTTTGCCCGATAAACACCAGCTCCTGGCGGCAGTCCCCCGTGCTCAGTGTCCAGTTGCCCATGATCGCCGCCACGCTTTCCTCGTCCTGGGGCCATTGGCTTTTGGGCACAAAGCGCCACCAGCGTCCGGCAAAGCCATGGCGCATCAAGCCACCAGCCTGGGACCAACTGCCGGCGTCCTGATGTTTGCTGGCCAACCAGAAGAAGCCCTTGGAGCGCAACAGTTTGCCGTTCACCCAAGGGCGATCGATAAAGTCGAAAAACCGCTGTGGATGGAAGGGGCGGCGCGCACGGTAAGCGGTGGAGGCAATACCGTATTCTTCGGTTTCCGGTACATGCTCACCGCGCAGCTCCTGCAACCAACCCGGCGCCTGGGCAGCGCGTTCGAAGTCGAAACGGCCGGTGTTGAGGATCTTGTGCAGCGCCACCTCGCCCATGACCATCGGGATGATTTCCGCCTGGGCGTTGAGGCGCTCGAGGATGGCCATCAATTCTTCACGCTCGCGGCTGCTGATCAGGTCGATCTTGCTGATCAGGATGACGTCGGCGAATTCGATCTGCTCGATCAGCAGGTCAGTGATGGAGCGCTCATCTTCTTCGCCCAGGGTTTCGCCGCGGGAAGCCAGGCTTTCGGCGGCCTGGTAGTCGAGCAGAAAGTTCATGCCATCGACCACGGTAACCATGGTGTCCAGGCGTGCAATGTCGGCCAGGCTTTGCTCGTTTTCATCGCGAAAGGTGAAGGTTTCGGCCACGGGCAGCGGCTCGGAGATACCGGTGGATTCGATCAGCAGATAATCGAAGCGCCCTTCCTTGGCGAGCTTGGCGACTTCTTCCAGCAAGTCTTCACGCAAGGTGCAGCAGATGCAGCCGTTGCTCATCTCCACCAGTTTTTCTTCGGCACGATTGAGCGTGACGTCGCGCTGCACCTCGCTGCCGTCGATGTTGATTTCACTCATGTCGTTGACGATCACCGCCACCCGCAGGTTGTCGCGGTTGCGCAGGACATAGTTGAGCAGTGTGCTTTTACCGGCGCCGAGAAAGCCGGACAACACGGTCACGGGGAGACGATTGGGCATCAGGTATTCCTCATCAGGGTTGGCCGGTCAAACTGCCCGTTTATGGCGTTCGCGCAGCTCTTCACGTTCTTTGGCTTCGATACACAGGGTTGCAGTGGGGCGCAGCAGCAGGCGTTGCAGGCCGATGGGCTCGCCGGTTTCACGGCACCATCCGTATTCACCGCGGGCCAGCAGCTCCAGGGCATCGTCGATCTTGTCCAACAGCTTTTTTTCCCGCTCCAGTAGGCGCAACTGCCACTGGCGCTGCTCTTCAGCGCTGCCGATATCCGCCAGGTCGCTATTGGTTTCCTGCTCGCGCAGCGCCTGGAACTCAGCGTCGATACGCGCTTGCAGTTCATTGCGCTGAGCCAGCAGCAGCTCGCGGAAGAAGCGCTGTTGGGCTTCATTCATGTAGTCAGCAGCCGGTTGGGCCAGCAATTCTTGTTCGGTCATGGGAAACGGTTCACGGGTGGGGCTGTGCATTTATGTTATAGTATAACAATACAAATAAGCCAACTTCCCTTGCTCCTCACGACGAAGGGCGCAATGCTTGATCACTTTCGCCCCCCGAGAAACACGATGAGATACGTACTGTGCGCCCTGCTATTGGCAACCGCAGGACCTGCCTGCGCCCAAGTCCCAAGCCCGTTGGCCAACTGCACCCGCAGCGCCACCCTGCTGGCTTGCGTGGACCCGCTGGGCAATGCCTACAGCGTGGCGACTGCGGGCAACATCACTTACCTGCGCGGTTTCGAAGTGATCGGCAAACGCTATTGGGCACAGACCAATAGCCGCTACGGGCAACTGACGTTCTTCACCGGGTTGGCATCGGATGGCGAGGCGTGGGTTGGCTACACACGTCGCGTGGGCTGGACCACCATCAACCGGTTTTCCAGTTCAGGCGGCGCCAGCGCCAAGTTCACCTGTAACCGAATGACCGGCTGTTAAGCCTGGGTTTTCTGCTGTTCCTGCACCCAAGCCATGTAACTGTTGATGGGCGGGTTCTTCTGGAAGTACTGTTTCAACCCTTCAAAAAGCCGATCCGCCACCGCTTGTTGATGACGCGCCGTCACCAGCCGCTGGGCGTCCCGTGCATTGGAGATAAACCCGGTCTCCACCAGGATCGAAGGCACGTCCGGTGACTTGAGCACCGCGAACCCTGCCTGTTCCACCCGCTTCTGATGCAGGCTGGTGATGCTTTGCAGGCTGCCCAGTACCGCGCTGCCCAGTTGCAGGCTGGAGGCGATGGTGGCGTTCATGGACATGTCGAGGATTACTCCGGCCAGCATCGGGTCCTTGTCCTTCAAATTGAGTAACGTCGTGGCGCCCAAGAGGTCTGCGCCGTTCTCGCGCTGGGCCATGAACCGCGCCGTGGCAGAGGTGGCACCGCCTTGCGACAACGCATACACCGAAGCGCCCGATGCAGTAAGCCGTGGCGCGGCGTCGGCGTGCACCGAGATGAACATATCGGCCTTGTACTTGCGGGCGATGTCCACGCGCTTGCGCAGCGGTACGAAGAAGTCGTCGTTGCGCACCAGCTTTACGGCAAAACCTTTTTCACGTTTCAAACGTTTCGCCAGCAACTGGGCGATCGACAGCACCACATCTTTTTCGCGCTGGCCCTTGGAGCCCACGGCGCCCGGGTCTTTGCCGCCATGGCCGGGGTCAACCACCACAATGATGTCGCGTTTGGGATGCGCCTTGTCCACCGGCGCCACCAAGGGCACCGGTTCAGCAGCGATTTGACGGCGCGCGTGCGTGGCGTTGGTCAGGTCCAGTACCAGGCGATGGCCTTGGCCATCCTGGGGCGGCAGCACAAAACTGTTGAGCTGCATCGGCGCGACCAAATCCAGGACGATACGCGTATCGCTCTTGCCGAAATGCCCGGAGCGGATCGAGGTAATCCCACTGTTCTTCAGCGCCAGTTGGGAAAAGTCGCCGCTGAGGCCGGCGCCACTCAAGTCGATGATCAGGCGGTCCGGCGACGTCAGGGAGAACGTCTTGTATTGCACCGGGCCGCTAAGGTCGAACACCAGCCGCAGCTTATCGTCCGAACGCCACAGCCGCGCATTGCGGATCTGCGTGGCGTAGGCCCCCAAAGGCAACGTGAACAAGGGGCTGACCAGCAGCAGGTTAAGGAGCTGACGTCTGTACATGACATATACCGCAGATAAAGGAGCATCCCTACTCGACAGGACTGAACAAAGGCTGGGACAGAAATTTCATCGTGGCAGTTATTGTTATACTATAACATGACCAATCATTTCCAACGATGGACCTGCTCATGAATGCGCTGACTCTGCCGGATATCGCCGCGCAGGCTTCTCGCCAAGCCTTGCCACTCGACTGGGTGGGCATGTGCGGCATTGCCCTGCCTGTGCTGCTCGGCGGCCAACACCTGGCCGCTACCGCCGATGCGGGCGTAAGCCTGAACGACGGTACAGCCCGTGGCATTCATATGTCACGCCTCTACCTGGCGTTGGAAATGCTCGAACAGCAACCCCTTACATCTGCACTTTTGCGTAATGTACTGCAGCGTTTTCTCGACACACATGAAGATTTATCTAAGAACGCCTACCTGCGTATTCACACAAATCTGTTGTTAAAACGCCCAGCGCTGGTCAGCCCTTTGGAGGGGTGGAAAAGCTATCCGGTCAGCATCGAAGCGCGTCTGGAAAATCAGATGTTCCACGTGGAACTAAAAATTGACGTTACTTATTCCTCAACCTGCCCTTGCTCCGCTGCCCTGGCCAGACAGCTAATTCAGCAGCAGTTTCTCGAAGATTTTGCCGACACTCCTCTGCAGCATGAAGACGTGTTGAGCTGGCTGGGCAGCGCCTACGGTATTGTGGCCACGCCCCATAGCCAACGCAGTACCGCGCAGTTAAACGTTCAGCTGCAGGGTGACGATCTGGCGATAGTCGACTTGATCAACGCTGCCGAAGCAGCTCTGGGCACTGCCGTACAAACCGCGGTGAAACGTGCGGATGAACAAGCGTTCGCCCTGGCTAACGGACAGAACCTCATGTTCTGCGAAGATGCCGCTCGCCGCTTGAACTTCGCCTTGAAGCGCTCGGATGCCGTCAAAGCCTTCCACCTCAAAGTGATCCACGCCGAAAGCCTGCACGCCCACGATGCGGTGGCTGAAAGCCGTTGGGCGAGAGACTTTGCATGATTACCTGCCACGCTTTGCGCTGGGGCGCCCCCGGCCAACCACTGACGCCGGCGCTGAACCTGACGCTGGAAAAAGGTAGCCTCACGGGGATTATTGGCACCAATGGCACCGGCAAAAGCAGCCTGCTCAAAGTGATCGCCGGGTTGCAAAAGCCGCTGACGGGCAAGGTGCATGTCGATGTTCCACGTCGCGGCGGCTTGTCGTTCTTGCCCCAGCAACAGCACCTGGATCGTCAGTTTCCGATCAGTTTGCAAGAGTTGGTGGCTGCCGGCTTCTGGGGCACCCAGCTGAATTCACATGAACGCAACGAGCGCCTGCACGCGGTATTGGACGAGTGGTGTCTCAGCGGTTTGGAACAGCGCCCGCTGATGGCGTTATCCGGTGGCGAACTGCAACGCGCCCTGCTCGCCCGTATGAGCCTGGCCGACTCCCCCATCCTGCTGCTCGACGAACCCCACGCCGCCCTCGACGAAGACGGCCAGGCACTGTGCTGGAAACACATCCATACCTGGCACAACCAAGGCCGCACGCTGGTGGTCGTCTGTCATGACTTGGCGTCCGTGCGTCACCACACCCAGCACGTATTGCAGCTTAAAAACACCGGCTGCGTGTTCGGCCCCAGCAAAGAGCTGATCCGCCCGCAACCACAGATGCAGGTGGCCTGATGCACCTCACCGCTCACTTGTGGATGCCATTTCAGGATTTCGTGTTTATGCGCCGCGCACTGATCGGCGGGT
Organism: Pseudomonas sp. W15Feb34; assembly: GCF_023127765.1. Taxonomy (NCBI): domain Bacteria; kingdom Pseudomonadati; phylum Pseudomonadota; class Gammaproteobacteria; order Pseudomonadales; family Pseudomonadaceae; genus Pseudomonas; species Pseudomonas sp. W15Feb34. Next base: position 166,759 of record NZ_SPKN01000003.1, on the reverse strand, counting down.
TGGTGCTTGCATGTAGCACCGCCCCCTTGGGCGTGTTCCTGATCCTGCGACGCATGAGCCTGATCGGTGACGCCGTGGCTCACGGCATTCTGCCGGGCGCCGCACTGGGTTTCTGGTTCGCAGGGCTAAGCCTGCCCGCCCTGACCCTCGGCGGCCTCGGCGCAGGCCTGAGCATGGCCGGCCTGGCGGCGTGGATTACCCGCCGCACCGGCCTGCGCGAAGACGCCAGCCTCGCCGCCATCTACCCCATTTCGCTCGCGGCCGGTGTATTGATCCTGGGCATTGCCGGCAAACGCTTGGACCTGCTGCACCTGTTATTCGGCTCCGCCCTGGCCGTGGACGAAACCACACTGACCGGAATGCTCTGGGTGTCCAGCTTCAGCCTGATCGCCATGGCACTGATCTACAAACCCCTGCTGCTCGACACCCTTGACCCGCTGTTCCTGCAAACCGTCAGCCGCCTTGGCCCACTGGCCCACGGCCTGTTCCTGACCCTGGTGGTGCTGAACCTGGTGATCGGTTTTCAAGCCATCGGCGCACTGATGGTGGTGGGTTTGATGATGCTGCCGGCCATCGCTTCACGCTTCTGGAGCCGACGCCTGCCGGTGTTGATCGCGGTATCGGCGGTGCTGGGATGCCTGTCGGTGTGGCTGGGTTTGCTGCTGTCGTTCTACTACTCACTGCCCAGCGGCCCGGCGATCGTGTTGGTGGCGGGCGCTGGATATGTGTTGTCCGTGGTATTCGGTCCGGTGCATGGCTTATTGCGCCGCCCACCTTTGCCTACATCCTCATGAGGTGTTTCCCGATGCGCGCTCTTCTTGTGTTGTTCAGTCTGTTGCTGCCGCTGTCGATGGCTCACGCCGCAGACAAACTCCAGGTAGTCACCAGCTTCAGTATTCTCGATGACATCACCCACCAGATCGGTGGCGACCATATTCAGATCAGCAACATGGTCGGCCCGGACGCCGATGCTCATACCTATGAACCCACACCGGATGACGCCAAAGCGCTGCTCAAGGCCAAGGTCATCATCAAGAACGGTCTAGGTTTCGAGCCGTGGCTGGATCGCCTGGTCACCAGCACTGAAACCACCGCTACGGTCGTCACCGCCAGCAAAGGCGTGATCTCGCACACCATGGAGGAAGACGGCGAGACCATTCCCGACCCACACGCCTGGCACAACCTGGCCAACGCCGAAATTTATGTGAGCAACATCACCAAGGCATTGGTGACCGCCGACCCTGCCAATAAAAGCGACTACCTGCGCAACAGCCAGGCTTACCTGAAGCAAATTCACAGCCTGCTGACCGAGGCCAAGGCCAAGTTCGCTGCACTGCCGTCGGGCAACCGCCGCATCGTCACCTCCCATGACGCCTTCGGCTATTTGGGCCAGGCGTATGGCATCCAATTCCTCGCGCCCCAGGGCTTGTCTACCGAGCGTGACCCGTCGGCCGCCGAAGTCGCCGCGCTAATCACCCAGATCCGTAAAGACAAGGTCAAAGCCGTGTTTATCGAAAACATCAAGGACTCGCGCCTGCTCAAGCAGATTGCCGATGAAAGCGGCGCGCAGATAGGCGGCACGCTGTACTCCGACGCCCTCGCCGCTCAAGGCCCGGCCAGCACCTTTATCGGGCTGTTCGAATACAACCTGAACACCCTGTGCGCGGCGTTGAGCAAACCATGATCCGAAAAAACCCTTCAGGTGACCTGCCGGTCATTGCCGAGTCAGCCTACGTCGACAAGACCGCGATCATCTGCGGCAAGGTCATCATCGGCGAGAACGTCTTCGTCGGCCCCTACGCCGTGATCCGCGCCGACGAAGTCGATGCCAGCGGCGCCATGGACCCGATCACGATCGGCGCGAACTCCAACATCCAGGACGGCGTGGTGATCCACTCCAAGTCCGGCGCGGCGGTGACCATTGGCGAGTTCACCTCTATCGCCCACCGTTCCATCGTCCATGGCCCCTGCACAGTTGGCGACCGCGTGTTCATCGGCTTCAACAGCGTGCTGTTCAATTGCGCCGTCGGCGATGGCTGCGTGGTGCGCCACAACTCGGTGGTCGATGGCCGCGACCTGCCCGCGGCCTTCTACGTGCCCTCCACCACCCGCATCGGGCCTAACACCGACCTGTCTCAATTCCCGCCGGTGAGTGTCAGTGCCTCGGAGTTTTCCGAAGACGTGGCACGCACCAACGTCGACCTGGTGCGCGGCTACAAAGCCTTGCAAAACGAGTTCTGAACCATGAGTCGCCTGCTGATACGCAACGCCCGCCTGGTCAACGAGGGCCAGGTATTCGACGCCGACGTGCTGGTCGCCAATGGCCGTATCGAGAAGATTGCCGCCAGCATTGAAGGCGCTGACGAACCGGTGGAAATCGACGCCAAAGGCCAGTGGTTGCTGCCGGGAATGATCGATGACCAGGTGCATTTTCGCGAACCCGGCGCGCCAGACAAAGGCAGTTTCTACAGCGAATCCCGTGCCGCGGTGGCCGGCGGTATCACCAGCTTCATGGACATGCCCAACACCCAGCCAGCCACTTTGAACCTGCAAGCCTTGGCCGATAAGAAGCACCGTGCTGCGTTGCACTCAGTGGCCAACTACGGCTTTCACTTTGGCGTAAGCAACGACAATCTGGATATCGTCGCCGGCCTCGACCCCTGTGAAGTGGCTGGAGTCAAAGTGTTCATGGGCGCCTCCACCGGCAACATGCTGGTGGACGACCCACGTATTCTGGAACGTTTGTTTGCCGACGTGCCGACCATTCTGCTCGCGCACTGCGAACACACTCCGAGCATCCTGGCCAACGAGCAACGCTTGCGCGAGCGCTTTGGCGAGCGCATTCCCGCTGTCGCTCATCCACTGATCCGCGACGCCGAAGCGTGTTATCGCTCGTCATCGTATGCCGTGGAACTGGCCCAGCGCCATGGCACGCGACTGCACGTGCTGCACCTGACCAGCGCCCGTGAACTCGCGCTGTTCGAAGACAAGCCCCTGGCCGAAAAACACATCACCGCCGAGGTCTGCCTGCATCATCTGCTGTTCGACGACCGCGACTATCACCGCCTCGGCCACCAGATCAAATGCAACCCGGCCATCAAGACACGCGCCGACCGCGAGGCGCTGCGCCTGGCGTTATTAAGTGATCGTCTGGATGTGATTGGCACTGACCATGCGCCGCATACCTGGGCGCAAAAACAATTGGGCTATCGTGAAGCACCCTCGGGTTTGCCCCTGGTGCAGCACGCCCTGCCGGCACTATTGGAGTTGGTGGCCGACGGGCATTTGCCTCTGACCACACTGGTGGCGAAAACCAGTCATCGTGTGGCCGACCTGTTTGCCATTCCTGATCGCGGTTACCTGCGTGAAGGCTATTGGGCCGATCTGGTGTTGATCAAACCTGAGCCTCAGGGCAAACCGGTCAGCAGCCAACCGATTCTCGCCCGTTGCGGCTGGACACCCTTTGCAGAGCGCAGCTTTCGTCACAGCGTGAGCACCACGCTGGTGTCCGGCCACCTGGCCTGGCACAACGGCCAGGTGGTCGACAGTTGCCAGGGCTTGCCCCTGCATTTTCTGCGTTAAGCGCGGGGTTTGACCGTACCGCAATTGTTGCCCAGCCACTGAGCGTGGCTGTCCAGGCTGCCCTTCTGCTGGATGCCGGTGGCATTGAACGTACCGTTGACGGTGGTGGTGAATTCCTTCTGGCTTTGGAAGGTCGCTATACCCGTGCCCTGGGCTTTGGGGCAGCTGAAACGGAACTTCCATTGGTTGCCGGCCTTGTCAGTCACTTCCTGCTTGCAGCCCGATTGCGGGTCGGTCAGCGGGATGGAATCGGTGGCAACCTGGGCTGGGGTCAGGCACACCTGCACACCCTTACCGGCCATGTTGATGCCTTGCTTTTCGAGCATGGCGCGCTGTTCAGGAGTCATTTGTTGCTTGAGCTGACCGAGGATCAGCGACAGGTCCGGCAGGTCCTGGTTATCGACTTTCATATTGCTGGTGGTCAACTCCCACAAGCCCGGCGCCAGCATCTGCGCCTGCGCCGCCACCGGCAGCGACAAACCAACAACCATGGCCAAACCAAGCAGACGAGCATTCATCGGGTAACTCCTGGGTAATTGTGCGTGTTAGACGTCGCAATGCGGCCAGTGTTGCACGGCAAATAAAATAGCGACATTCGCAGCGGTTCATGGTCTGTTACGCACTGGACTGCCTGGAGTTACGTCGTTCATGGATTTCTTTGGCCCGCACCTGCTCGCCTACTTCATTGCCACGCTGCACGTTCTCGGGAGCCTCGCCGCAATTCACGCGGTACTGACTGTCCGCACCGCCCAAGGCTCGATCGCCTGGGCCTTGTCGCTGATGTTCATGCCTTACCTGACGCTGATCCCTTACCTGATCTTCGGCCGCAGCACCTTCGACGCGTACATCCAGGCCCGTCGCCAGGCCAACCAGGAAATGCACACGGCGATCGCCGAACTGAATTGGCGCCCGTGGGTAGAGGAAGCGCTCGCGGCACGCAACTCCAGTGCCTATGCCTCTCTGCGAGCCATGCCCAAGCTCGGGCGCATGCCGTGCCTGGCCAATAATGAAGTGCGCCTGTTGATCAATGGCGAGGCTACTTTTAGCGCGATTTTCGAGGCGATTCGCAACGCCAGGACCGCCGTGCTGTTCCAGTTTTTCATCATCCATGACGATGAGCTTGGCCGCCAATTGCAGGTGCTATTGAAGGAAAAGGCCGCCCAGGGCGTCGACATTTACGTGCTGTACGACCGCATCGGCAGCCACGCCCTGCCCCATCGCTACGTACAATCGCTGCGCGACGCCGGGGTGCAGGTCAAGGCGTTCGCCACCCGCAGCGGCTGGCTCAATCGTTTCCAGGTCAACTTCCGTAACCATCGCAAGATCGTGGTGGTGGACGGCATCACCGGCTTTGTCGGCGGGCACAATGTGGGCGATGAGTACTTGGGCAAAAAGCCGCCGCTGGCGCCATGGCGCGATACCCATGTACAGGTCACCGGCCCAGTGGTGGCCTGCCTTCAGGAGTCGTTTGCCGAAGACTGGTTCTGGGCGGCGCGGCAACTGCCGCCGCTGATCCTGCCGGATGCCTACCCCGAAGACGGCGTGCTCTGCCAACTGCTCGCCAGTGGCCCGGCAGACCCCTATGAAACCTGCTCGCTGTTTTTCGTCGAGGCCATCCACGCCGCGACCGAGCGGGTATGGATTACCAGCCCGTACTTCGTCCCCGACGAAGCCGTATTCGCCGCACTGCGCCTGGCGGTATTGCGCGGGGTGGACGTGCGCCTGTTGCTGCCATCGCGGCCCGACCACCGTATCGTATATGCCGCCTCCAGCCTTTACGCCATCGAAGCCGTGCGCGCAGGTGTGCGGGTGTTCCGCTACAAGCCCGGGTTTCTGCATCAGAAGGTGGTGTTGGTAGACAGCGAAATCAGCGCCATTGGCAGCGCCAACATGGACAACCGTTCGTTCCGACTGAATTTCGAAGTGATGTTGCTGACAGTGGATGAGGCTTTCGCCAGCCAGGTTGAACACATGCTGCTGGACGATTTTGCCCTGTCCCATGAAGTCAGTCAGGAAGAAAGCCGCGAGACGCGACGCCTGCAACAGTTGGGGATGCGGGTGGCGCGCTTGATCTCACCGATTCTCTAACAGACAACGCAGGGAAAATGTGGGAGGGGGCAAGTCCCCTCCCACATTTGGATCTTCAGTGTTCTGGAAAATCGGGTCAGCGGTAGAGATCTTCCCGCGTCCACGGCAGTTCATGACCACCATCGGCATGGGGTTTGACCGCCAAGATCTGGTGCAAGTTGATCCAGCCCCGGGCAAACGCATAAGCGCAACCGGCCAGGTACAGCCGCCAGATGCGCAGCGCCTGCTCCGGCACCATCTTTGCCGCCGCTTCCAGATTGTCTTCCAGGCGCTCGCTCCAATGGTCCAACGTGCGGGCGTAGTGCAAGCGCAAACTTTCGACATCCACCACTTCCAACCCGACCTCGCTGATCTCGGCAGTCATCATCGCCAGGTGAGGCAGTTCGCCGTTGGGAAATACGTAGCGCTCGATAAACTCCCCGGCGCCTCGGCCTACCGGGCGGCCATCGGTATGTTTGGCGGTAATGCCATGGTTCATCACCAGGCCGCCTTCACGCACGGCACCGAACAGCGTCTGACAGTACTGTGCCAGGTTGGCGTGGCCGACGTGTTCGAACATACCCACGCTCACCACTTTGTCGAAGCGGCCATCCTGGGGCAGGTCGCGGTAGTCGAGCAGTTGCAGGTCGACCTGATCCTCCAGGCCTTCGGCTTTTACCCGCTCCCTGGCCAGCGCCAGCTGTTCCTTGCTCAAGGTGATACCAAACACCTTGACCCCGAATTCCCGCGCCGCAAACCGCGCAAGCCCGCCCCAACCACACCCCACGTCGAGCAGGTACTCGCCCGGCTGCAGCCGCAGTTTGCGGCACAGGTGACGGAATTTGTCTTGCTGGGCCTGGTCGATGGATTCGCTGCCGGTTTCGAAATAACCGCAGGAATACGCCATGTCCTGATCCAGCCATAGCTGGTAGAACTCGTTGGACAGGTCGTAATGGTAGGAAATGGCCGCCGCGTCGGTGGCCTTGTCGTGGATCGAGCGCACCGGACGGCTGCCTTCGTCGTCATCGATCAAGGCGTGGCTCAACTCGTCACATACCCTGATCACCTCGGTGATGGAGCCTTCCAGCTCCAGTTTGCCTTCGACGAAGGCTTCGCCCAGTGAATCGAGCGTTGGGTGGGTCAGCTTGGACACCATCGTGGGGTCCTTGACCACAATCGTCACACTGGGCTCAGGACCCAAGTTGAATTCATGGCCGTCCCAGAGTCGCAGACGCAGCGGTAGCTGAAGATTCTGTAAGGCCGGTGGAAGTTGCGCGAGCATGAGTAATCCCCCCTTGTTTCAGACGTCTGGACTGAGGGTAGACCATCCGAAGACAAAGTAGGAGGCTATCGATTTAATAGCACGTCTCTATGGGGCTCGGAGTTCGAGCAAACCGTCCTGGATCCACTGTTTCAGCCATGTGGCCGCTTGCAGCGACGCACCCTCTGAATAAGTGACTGCCAACTCTGCGCACAGTTCTGAAAAATTCCAGCCGGTAGTCACCATCCCTGCCAGTGCACAGGCTTCGTCAGGCTCCAGGCTGCGGTAGTGACACACATTCTGATGACGCCATACCAGGCAGATTTGCATCGGGTCCAGCGCCTGGCTGCCGGGAAAACCCGATGCGTCCTTGCTGGCTCGCCAGATCGCCACCGTGTTGAAACGGCACAGCAAATGCTGCACTGAAGGCGCCAGGCTTACCTGCAGCGTCGGCCAGTCCCCGGGTGCCAATTGCGCCATGTCATTCACGGTCAGCGGCGTCCCCTGGGGTGCATCGAACGCCAGGGTAAACGCCCACTCCAGACGCGCCAATTCAGCCAGCGGCGCACTGTGTTCTGCGACCAAGTGCTCAAGGATAAACATCGAAAAGCGCTCACCGAGCCAACGCAGGCTGTAGTGGGCCGAGGGGTAACGACGAACGTAGGCTTCGCTCAGCGCGGCAAATTCATCATCACCCAGCCAATATCGGATAGCGCTGAAGTCATGGCACAGCACTTCCTTCAATCGCGACAGATAGGCGTTGTGGTAAATCGCCAGGCCGGTGTCCACATCCAGGGTCGGCCCCCCCAGCAAGGTGGCGGCAAAGCTGCTGTTGGCCGCGCAAGGTTCAGATAACAGGTGCTCTTCAAAAGCCAATTGCCAGTCGATCAGGCGCATAGCGATTTCCTGGCCAGGGCACTGGCTGCCAGCTCGCGGGCCTTGCTCAACTCAGTGAGCAATTCTTCGAACGGCGGGAAATGATCATCGCGCTCCAACAGCGTCGACACCGGCCCCAAATGCTCCAGGGTCTGCTGGTAAAGCGCCCACACCGGGTCGCACACAGGATGGTCGTGGGTGTCGACCACATAGTCGCCGTAGTCCATATGCCCGGCCAGGTGCAGTTGGCGGATACTCTCGGGCGGCAGGTTGCGGATAAACGTCCAGGCATCAAAGCCATGGTTACGCGCACTCACATACACATTGTTCACGTCCAGCAACAACTGGCACCCGCTCAGGTGGGCCAAAGCGTTGAGGAACTCCCACTCGGTGAACTCATCAGCCTTGGAGCGCACATAGCTGGAGACGTTTTCCAGCACCAGCGGGCGCTGCAACACGTCCTGCACCTGACGCACACGACCGGCCACGTGATAGAGGCTTTCTTCGGTGTAGGGCAGCGGCAGCAGGTCATGCAGCTGATGCGCGCTGCCGCGGCTCCAGCACAGGTGATCGGAAATCCAGGCCGGCTGGATGCGCTCGGCGAGCTGTTTGATTTGCGCAAGGTAATCGGTATCGAGGGCATGGGGCCCACCGATGGACAAGGACACACCGTGCATTACCACGGGGTAACGCTCGGCTATCGCATCCAGGTAGTACAAGGCTTTGCCGCCCTGCACCAGATAATTCTCGGAGATCACTTCGAACCAATCCACGGCCGGCGACTGTTCGAGGATCTGCTGGTAGTACTCACTGCGCAGCCCCAGGCCGTAACCGAGGCTCGAAAAAGAAGTGGGCATAAGACGCTCCAGGAAAAGTGTCCGCAGCGACGGGGGGCGGTCGCTGCGGTTGCACTCGGTTGCCGTTACTCGCCGACGGTACCGCCCTTCTCGTCGCACATCGCCTTGCTCATGGACAGGAAGCCCTGGCCTTTGCAGGAACCTTGACCTTTGCACGCGTGATCTTTGGTCTTGCAGTCGTTCTGCCCTTTACAAGCGTTGACGCCATAGCAATGCACAGTGGCATCGGCTGCGTGTGCCTGGGTGGCCACACCGGCAAACATAGTGGCGGCAGCCATCGCGAGGGCGGCGCCAGCAGCAGCGGATTTAATGCTCATTGTTGTATTCCTCATGATCAGTGGTGAAGTCGGTCCGAACGGATTGTTCAGTCTCGACACACCACTAGAGTGAGGGCCCCCATTGGCGTTACAGCCGTGTGCAAATATTTCTGAAATTATTCATCAAGCTTCAACAGCGGCTCCTGGAAGCGTAATAACCGCCCAGCGTTACCCAGCACCAGCAAGGTACTGAGGTTATGCAGCACCGCCGCAATCATGGCACCCGCCGCGCCCAACCAGCCAAAGGCCGCGAACACCACGATGGCCAACGTCCAGCCCAGGCCGATGATCACGTTCACCTGCAACGTCTGCCGGCACTGGCGGCTCAAGCGCACGCAGGTACCCAGGCGGCGCAAGTCGCTGCCGATCAACACCACGTCCGCCGATGCGAGTGCGATATCGGCACCGCCCGCCCCCATCGCCACACCAACCACACCGGCCTTGAGCGCCAACGAATCATTGATGCCATCGCCCACCACCATCGGCCGGAAGCCGCTGCTGATTTCACCCAGCACGCGGTTGAGCTTGTCTTCCGGCAAGGCTTGGGCTTCGACATCACTGATGCCCACCTCCAGCGCCAGGCTGTCGGCTACGCTTTGGCGGTCGCCGGTCAGCAGCAGCTGGCGGCCCAGGCCCAAATCACGCAACTCTTGCAGGGCCTGGCGCGCCTCCGGCTTGACGCTGTCGGCCAGCAACAGCCAGGCCAGGAAATCGCCGTTCAACGCCAACCCGGCAATAGGGCCGTCATGGTTGGGAACGCCGCTGGTGACGATGCCCAATTGTTCGAACAACTCCGGCCGCCCCAGCGCCGCTTCGCCCTGTTCGGTCTGTGCGACCACGCCCAGGCCCTGACGCTCGCGAATGTCGGTGAGCGCCAGTAACTGCTCCTGAGTCGCCAACCCCGCCAACGCTCGGCTGACCGGGTGACTGCTCGCCGAGCCGAGGCTGGCCGCCAGGTTCAGCAGCTCCTGGCGATCCGGTGCGGTGGTCTCGATGGACTGCAAACGCAGGGTGCCAAAGGTCAGGGTGCCGGTCTTGTCGACCACCAACGAGGTCAGGTCAGCCAATTCTTCGAGAAACGCCGAGCTGCGAATCAGAATCCCATGACGCGCCGCCACGGCGATCCCGGCAATCGCCGTGGCCGGCGCCGACAGCACCAAGGCACACGGGCACGCCGCCACCAGCACCGCCAGCATCGCCTGCGCATCGTTGGTGACGAACCAGGTGACCGCCGCCAGCAACAGCACCAACACCATATAGCTACCGGCATAACGCTCCAGCAGCCGCGTGATCGGCGGCTTGGAGCGCTCGGCGTTCTGCATCAGTGCGATGACTTTGCCCAGGGTCGATTCGTTGCCAGTGCGCGTCACTTCAAGGCGCAGCAGACCATCAAGGTTGATCGCGCCACCAAACACCTGCACACCCGCGCTGGCTTCCAACGGCACCGACTCACCGGTGATTGGTGCCGTGTCCAGGCTCGCCTGGCCGGACAGCACCACGCCATCGGCCGGCACGCGGTCGCCGGCGCGCACTTCGACGATATCACCGGGGTTCAGCGTGGCGTTATCCACTTCGGTGATGGTTCCGTCAGCCTGTACCAAACGGGCGTGGCTGCGGGTGAGTTTGCCCAGGGCATGGATCGCCTCCTGGGAGCCGATCACGCTGCGCTCTTCCAGCACATGGCCGAAGATCATGATGATCGGCAACAACGCGGCGGTGAGCAGATCGCCGGTGGCCCAGGCGCCAAGCATGGCCAGGGCAATCAGTTGGTCAGTGATGCCGTGCAAGCTGGGAAAGCGCAGGCTGTACCAGGCCGAACGCATTACCGGCACCGCCACCAACAGCGATGCCACCCCCAGCAGCAATTGGCTCACACCGTTCTGGTCCGGCGCCAGCCAGCGCCATACCAGGCCCAGCACGAGCAACCCAAGGGCGAGCATGGCCAGGGTCAATTGCCGGGCAGCGCTGCGCTGTTCGGCCGAGGTCAGCATGGGTGCGCTCATTGTTCGGCTCCCTGGATGATCAAGCGGGAGTCGTCTTTGGGGTCGACGGTGGTCACGGAACCCGCCTGACCGAGAATCTTCGGCAGGCGTTCGCGGTACAGGCGCAACAGCAAGCCGGGGTCTTTGACCTGGGCGAGGCTGGCGACGGTAGCGGTTTGCGCCTGGGCATTGGCCAAGCGTTCGCTGGCCTGGGCGTGGGCGACTTGCACCTGGCGGTCAGCCTCCTGGTTCGCGGTCTGGGTGAGTTTTTCCGCTTCGGTGCGGGCGTTGGCCACCGCTTTATCCGCTTGCTGGCTGGCAGTCAGCACTGCGTTGAAGGCATTCACCGCCGGGCCCGGCAGGCTCGATTGCACATCGACACGGGTGACTTCGATGCCCAGGCCCAAACCGCTGGCGGCCAAATCGGCCAGGCGTTTATTGATGCCTTGCACCAGATCGCCGCGCAGGCGCTCGCGGCGTTCGGCGGCGCCGTTGTCGCTGCCGATCAGTTCCGGGCGTGCTACCAGGATGGTGTCCAGATCCCGCGCTGCCGTCAGGGCTACGGCGCTGCGCGTCACCAACCGATCCAGCGCGGGCAACACGTGGTCGCCCTGCAACACGAAGGCATAGGGCTCGGTCACCTTGTAGAACACCCGCACATCCAACTGCACCACCCCGGCATCGCCGGTCAGCAGGTAGCCGGAACCGGCCAGGGCATCGCTCAACGGCGTAGCGAAACTGGCCACGCGATCAGCCTGCAGCGCCGCGTCGGAACGTAGCAGGTTCTCCACTCGGCGCTCGATCACCCGGTCCGCCGCCGGCAACAACACCACCTGCTCGAACGGCTGCGGCCAGGCCAGCAACAGCCCTGCGTTCTGAATGCGATCAAGGGCGCCGAAGTGCAGGACCACCGCGCGATTCTGCGGGTCGATCTGGCGCACATTGGAAAAGGCCCAGGCCAACGCCGCCAACACAGTGACCGCGTACAGCGCCAGGAAGGTCAGGCGCCCGGCCTGAATCCAAGGGCTGTCGGGACTGCCGCGTTCGCTCATGGCTGGATGTCCTTCGGCCCATCCACCAGGGCGCGGAACGGCGCGGCGTCGGTGCGCAGGATGATTTTGGTACCCGGCGTGACCACCGTGCCCAAGGTATCCAGCGAGCGCAGCAGGTTGTACAGCTGCGGATTACCCGCGTAGGCACGGCCATAAATCTGCGCAGCTTCTACCCGCGATTGCGCTTCGATATCCGCGGCTTTCACCGTGGCATCGGCCTGCACAATGCGCGCATCACGCTCGGCGGCGGAGCGGATTTGCGCCGCTTCGCGCTTGCCCACGGCGGTGCGTTCAGTGGCGATGGTTTCCCGCTCGGCGCGCATACGATCAACCGTGGCGGTGAGTGTCACCGAAGGCAATGTCAGGCGCTCGATGCCGACCTGCGCCACGCGCACGCCGTAGGTGGCGAGCAATTGTTGATCAATCTGCTGGCGCAACTGCGCTTCAAAATCGGCGATGCGCACTTGGCTGGCGTCGGTGTTGATCAAGCTGGACAGGTCAAAGCTGGCCGCCGTGGTTTCCAGCGCCGAGCCGACGAAGGTGCGGATCTGCCGCGCCGCTTCGTCCGGCTGGTTCTGCACTGCGCGCATGAAGCGCTGCACATTGTCGGCATCGCCCTGCACCTGCCACGCCACATAGGCCTGCACGATAATCCGCAGGCCATCGCGGGTGCCCACATCCTGCAAGCCGCTGGACGTGGTGCGCAGGCGCAGGTCCACCGGGATCGCCGCTTCGAATGGCGCCGGCCAGCGCCAGCCCAGGCCCGGCTCCAACAGCACTCGCGCGGGGTTGCCGAAGCGGGTAATCACCGTGGCCTCGCCGGAGCGCACCTGCACCAGGCTCGCCGCTGCCACGGCAAACAGCACCAGTAACGCCGCCCAGGCCATGCGCCGCCAAGGGAAAGGCCCGGCCGCTTTTTCATCACCATGGTGGTGATGGTGGTGGCCGTGATGATGGTGATGACCGTGATCGTGAGAATGAGCGCTCAACAGACAGACTCCTTATTGAACGGCTTTGCGCGGCGCCAGTGGATCGGCGGGCAAAGTAAAAGAACGCAGATCAATCGTCGGCGCGCTGTCGGCGCCCAAACGATGATCCAGAATAAGCAGCTTGGCGTGGGCCAGGCCCAGGCTCAGTTGGCTCAGGTACTGTTCCAGCACGAAAGCCTGGCCCGCAGCGGCATAGGCTTTTTGTTCGGCGGCAAAGCGCAGGTTCGCCGCTTGGGCGCCGGCATTCACTTCGCGGGCGCCGGCCTGGGCCTGATCACGGACGGTGCTGGCTTGCAGCAGCGCCTGGTTGGTCTGCTCGCTGGCCGCGCCACGTTCACGGGCGATCAGTGCCTGGGCGCCGATCTGGGCGGCTTGCACACCGTGGTAAGCATTGGCGGCGCCAGCCGGTGGGTGGATCGCTTCAACCACCGTGGCGAGGATTTCCACCCCGCTGTCGAGGGTGTGCAGGTCTGCTTGCACCGTGCGGCCAATCTCGTCGGCGAGGCTGGTGCGTTGTTCACCGAGCAATTCGTCGAGAGTGCGCGAGGCAAAGTCATGCACCAGGATGCGGCTGGCGGTGCTGCGGATCAGGGTGGGTATGTCCGCGCTGTTGTAAGTGGCGGCAAGCGCAGCCTGGTCGGTGAGGCCGATGCGGTAGACAAATCGCACGTCCATGTTGACGATCTGGAAGCCCTGCTTATCGCCGCTGCTGCTGGCGATGACCTGGGATTTGTCATTCACATGGCTGGCGTCCCACAGGCGGTTGGCAATCAACGGCGCCGGGCCTTCGGCAGCGGCCAGCTCCGGTGTGGCGGCTTCGCTGACGCTGGTCGCCAACTCATGCACCACGCCGTTCTCCACGTTGAGTACGCGACCCAGCGGCCACGGCAAACCCGTATGCAGGCCGGGGCCGAACACCTCGACCGGTTTGCCGAAGCGCTCATAAATCCCACGCCCTTGCAGGGGGACTTCATGCACGCCGGTCAGCGCCCAACCTACCGTCAGCACCACCAGCAACACCGGCAGGAAAGCCCGGCGCATGTAGGTGAAGGCCCAGATCTGGCGCAGGTCGATGCCAAAACGGTTGTGCAATTCATGCTGCAACGCCAGCAACGGTTGTGGCGGCCAACGCAGCAGGCCGGCGATAAAACTCTGCGCCATCAAGCGCGGCTCAAGGCGCGGCTGGCGCGGGCTGAACAGCGACAGCACGCCCCGCAGCAGGAACTCCAGCGCCACCAGCGCCGGCAACAGGCCGACGAGTGTCGCCAGACGCAGCGGCCACACCGACTCGGCATTGGCAAACAACAGGCAGATGGCACTCAGCACCAGGCAGATAATCGCCACCCGACTCAACTGCGCCAGCTGTGAAGCTTCCGGCCACTGGGCGGCGGTTTCCTGGGCCAGGCGACGCTCGAACACCAGCAAGCCAAAAGCCAGCCCCAATGCCAGCGCCGCACCGATGCTGGCGGACTGACCGATGGCCGCAGCAGGCAAGGCCAGGTTCCAGAACTGGATAACGCTGACCAACGCCAGCAACGACCAGCCCGCCAACCACAGCACCGGTGCGCCAACCTGTGCCAGCAGGCCGTTGCCAAAACGGTTGATCAGCCCCTTGTGCCAGGCAGTGGGCTCAATGGGTTGCTCAATCAACTCAGCGCTCGGCACCTCCATCGCCTGGGCACGCCAATCAGCCACCCACCAGGCCGACTGCAACCCGGCCACCAACAGCAGCAGGGCCGAAGCGCAGTTGATCAACACCACCGGCCAGATCGACAGTGGCGCAAACAACGCCACGAACAGCGCCAACACCCATCCGCTGATCGCCAGGGTCGTCAGGCTGATACCCGCTTGGCGTAACCGACGGGCATGGAACAGCCCTTGCTGAAAACGCGCCAGGCCTTCTACCGAAGCGCCGTCAGCTTCTAAATCCACCTGCATCCGCTCAATGCCCACTTGCACACAATTCGTTACGATATAACACGAAGCGTGAAATTTTTGTTCGCTTTTGCATCCACTCTGAATCCCTTGTGGGAGGGGGCTTGCCCCCGATAGCAGTGTGTCAGTCGACTGATTAGTTACTGATACACCGCAATCGGGGGCAAGCCCCCTCCCACATTTGTTTTGCTGTGCTCTCTGGAGTGTGACTAACCCCCTATAAACACGAGCCATCACTGGTGTCGGCTGCGATTAATCGGCACACTCCGAAACAGCTTTTCGCGGGTTCACGGACAAGGAAGCGCCACCCCATGATTTCCATCTACCAACTCAAACCGCGGTTTCAAAACCTGCTGCGCCCGCTTGTGCAGCGCCTCTACGACAACGGCACCACCGCCAACCAGATCACCGTGCTGGCCGGCGTTATTTCCCTGCTGGTGGGGTTGTTGATCGCAGGCTTCGCCCAACACCTCTGGCTGTTTGCGCTGATCCCTTTATGGATGATCGTGCGCATGGCCCTCAACGCCATCGACGGCATGCTCGCTCGAGAATTCGGCCAGCAGTCACGCCTCGGCGCTTACCTCAATGAACTGTGCGATGTGATCGCCGACAGCGCGCTGATCCTGCCCTTTGCCCTGATCCCCGGCGTGAGCCCGGTGCCGGTGGTGCTGGTGACACTGCTTGCGGTCTTCAGCGAGTACGCCGGTGTGTTGGGGCCGATGGTGGGCGCCTCGCGTCGCTATGACGGGCCGATGGGCAAGAGTGATCGGGCTTTTGTACTGGGTGTACTGGCCACCGGCGTGGCGCTGGGCTGGCTCGGCGCCGGTTGGGTCGAGGCGGTGATGTGGCTGGTCGCCGCCCTGCTCGCCTATACCTTGGTCAACCGGGTGCGCCAAGGCCTCAAAGAACAGCCACAAACTCCCCCTTCTGCATAAGGATTTTGCGATGCGCGAACAGCAAGTGCACACCTTCAGTACCCATGATGGCGTCGAGCTTTTCTACCGGCACTGGCCGGCCACGGCAGACGCCGGGCCGCGCAAGGCAATCCTGTTGTTCCATCGCGGCCATGAGCACTCCGGACGTATTGCCCACCTGGTGGATGAACTGGACTTACCGGGGTTTGATTTCTTCGCCTGGGACGCCCGCGGCCACGGCCAATCCCCCGGCGAGCGCGGCGACAGCCCCAGCTTTGCCACCAGTGCCCGTGATGTGCAGACCTTCTGCGACCATATCGGCGCCACCTACGGCATCGAAGAGCAAAACCTGGCCGTGATCGCCCAAAGCGTCGGCGCAGTGATCGCGGCCACCTGGGTTCACGATTACGCGCCGAAGATCCGCGCCCTGGTGCTCGCCTCGCCCGCCTTCAAGGTCAAGCTGTACGTGCCCTTCGCCCGCCCGGGCCTGGCCCTGATGCGCAGGTTTCGCGGCAACTTTTTCGTCAACAGCTACGTCAAGGCCAAGTTCCTCAGCCATGACCCGGAACGGGTGGCGTCCTACGACAGCGATCCGCTGATCACCAAGGCCATCTCGGTGAATGTACTGCTTGGCCTGTACGAAGCGGCCGACCGGGTTGTAGCCGACGCCCTGGCGATCCAGGTGCCTACCCAGTTGCTTATCTCAGGCTCCGATTTTGTGGTGCACCGTAAACCCCAGCAGCAATTTTTCGACCGCCTCGGCAGCCTGAAAAAAGAGCTGCATATCCTCCCTGGGTTTTTCCACGACACCCTCGGTGAACGTGACCGAGCCGTGGCCGTGAGCAGCGCCAAACGCTTTATCTTGCAGAACTTCGCACACCCGCTGGACCGCGCCTCTCTACTGGACGCCGACAAACTTGGCGCCACCTGCGCCGAATCCGAATCCCTTGCCGCGCCACTGCCACGCAATTCCCTGCGCGACCTCTACTGGCGCATGACCCGCGCCAGCATGGGCCTGGGCAAGAACCTGTCGGACGGCGTGAAACTGGGCTTCGACACCGGTTTCGACTCCGGCAGCACGCTGGACTACGTGTATCGCAATAAGCCTACCGGCAAGGGCGGGCTGGGGCGGATGATCGACACCAACTACCTCAACTCCATTGGCTGGCGCGGTATTCGCCAGCGCAAGCTGAACGTCGAGGAACTGCTGCGCCTGGCCATGACCAAGCTGCGTGACGAGCACCGCGAGGTCCGTATCGTCGATATCGCCGCCGGCCACGGCCGTTACATCCTTGAAGCCTTGCAGGGCGTATCGCCGTTGCCGGAGTCGATCCTGCTGCGCGACTACAGCGACATCAACGTGCGCGACGGTGGCGCGCTGATTCGCGAGAAGGGCTTGGGGGACATCGCCCAGTTCATCAAAGGCGATGCGTTCGACCGCGCCGACCTGGCTGCCCTGGACCCCAAGCCGACCTTGGCCGTGGTGTCCGGGTTGTATGAGTTGTTTGCCGATAACGCCATGGTCGGCGGTTCACTGGCGGGCCTGGCCGAAGCTGTGGAACCTGGCGGTTACCTGGTCTACACCGGGCAGCCGTGGCACCCGCAGTTGGAGCTGATTGCCCGCGCGCTCACCAGCCACCGCCAGGGCCAGGCCTGGGTGATGCGTCGGCGCAGCCAGGCGGAAATGGACCAGTTGGTTGAAGCCGCGGGCTTTCGCAAGATCACCCAGCGCGTGGATGAGTGGGGCATTTTCACCGTGTCCCTGGCACAGAAGATCTGAACATGCGCGAACCCGGTTTATTGAAACCTGCGGTGCTTTGGCTGCTGCTGTTGGCGCCGCTGTTTTTCAGCACCTATGGCTTTGCCACCTGGGTCACCAGCCAGCGCAGCGACGTCGGCACGCTGGTGTTCGGCTGGGAAAGCCATATGCCGTTCTGGGCCTGGACCATCGTGCCCTATTGGTCCATCGACCTGCTCTACGGCTTCTCTCTGCTGCTGCCCAATACACGGCATGAGCTGAAACAACATGCACTGCGCCTGCTGAGTGCGCAGGTGATTGCCGTCAGTTGCTTCCTGATCTGGCCATTGCGCTTTACCTTTGAGCGGCCAGAACTGGACGGCGTGTTTGGCTGGCTATTCGCGGTGCTGGCCGGTTTCGACAAACCGTTCAACCAGGCGCCTTCGCTGCATATCGCATTGCTGGTGATCCTGTGGGTCATGTACCAGCGGCACACCCAGGGGGTCTGGCGCTGGGTGGTGCACGGCTGGTTTGCGCTGATCGGCATCTCGGTGCTGACTACTTATCAACATCACTTTATCGACTTACCCACAGGCGCCCTCGCGGGGTGGCTGTGCGTGTGGTTATGGCCGGTGGAGCACCCGAGCCCGTTGTCGAGTGCGTGGTTGACGCGAGATAACCAACGCTGGCGCCTGGCTGTGCGCTATGGGCTGGGCACGCTATTGCTGGTGGCACTTGCCCTGGTACTGGGCGGCGGCTGGCTGTGGCTGCTGTGGCCAGCAGTTTCCCTGGGTTTGATCACCGCCAACTACCTTGTGATCGGCGCGTCGGGCTTTCAAAAACGTGCGGATGGCCGCCTTACGCCTGCAGCCCGCTGGTTGTATGCGCCTTATTTAGCGGGTGCGTGGGTCAATTCGCGGCTGTGGACACGCAAACATCCACAGCCGGACCTGATTGTGGATAACGTCTGGCTGGGGCGCATTCCTACGGCCAGCGAGCAGGGCTCGTTCAGGGCCATTGTCGATCTGTGCGCCGAACTGCCGATTAATCCACTGGGCCGCGCTTATGCCTGCGTGCCGGTACTGGACCTCGTCACCCCAACAGCCGACGAATGCCTGGAAGCCGCACACGCCATTGAACGCCTGCGAACGAGCGGCCCCTTGCTGGTGTGCTGCGCCCTCGGTTACTCCCGTAGCGCCACTGCTGTTGCCGCCTGGCTGCTGAATACTGGCCGAGCCGCCACGGTCGATGAAGCACTGGCTATTATTCGTACAGCACGGGCCACTGTGGTCCTGCACCCCGCACACCGTAAAGCGTTGGA
Source organism: Pseudomonas sp. W15Feb34 (assembly GCF_023127765.1). Lineage (NCBI taxonomy): Bacteria > Pseudomonadati > Pseudomonadota > Gammaproteobacteria > Pseudomonadales > Pseudomonadaceae > Pseudomonas > Pseudomonas sp. W15Feb34. Next base: position 147,868 of record NZ_SPKN01000003.1, on the reverse strand, counting down.
GGGTTTGCACCATGCACCCTGATATGGAACTCCAGATAGTTGCCAGCCTGCTACGCCGTGGCCGTTCCCTGGATCAGTTATCCACAGGCCTGACGTTGCTCGGCATACTGTTCGGCCTCGCCCAATTGTTGTTGGCCAGTATCTCGACGATCTGCCTGCTGCTGGCCCTGTGGATGATCGTGCTGGGCCTGCTGCAAAAGTACTGGGCGCTGCGAGTGGCCTTCGACGCCGACCTGTTCGCCATGCTGGCCCGCGACGTTACCCGCACTCCAGACCTTGACCAGGCCCTGCAAACCCTCGGCCTGCAATCGTCCAAGCGAGCCGGTCGGCCGTGGACCGAACGCCGCCGTGGCGCCCTTAAACTATTGCGTAAACAAGCCTGGTTGCTGGGCGCGCAAGCGCTGCTGACCTTGGGCGTCATCCTCGCCAGCCCTTGGCTGCCTTTCGCCGGATAAGGAATTCCCATGTTCGAACCCGTGGTCGCCACGCTGATTACCTCCATGGCCCGCACCGTCACCGGCGCTCGCAGCCTGTGGCTGGGGTGCGCGCCAGTACCGGTGCAACGCATCTATTTCGCCAACCACAGCAGCCACGGCGACTTCGTGCTGGTGTGGGCGTCGCTGCCGCAGAACCTGCGCAAATTCACACGCCCGGTGGCCGGCAGCGATTACTGGAACAAGAGCGCGCTGCGCCGCTACATCATCAACCGGGTGTTCAATGGCGTGCTGATCGACCGCGAGCGCAAGGACCCTGTGGATAACCCATTACTGCCCATGCTCGCGGCTTTGGAACGCGGTGACTCGCTGATCATCTTTCCCGAAGGCACGCGCAATCTCGACGAGGGTTTGCTGCCGTTCAAAAGCGGCTTGTATCACCTGGCAAAGAGTTACCCACAGGCCGAACTGGTTCCCGTGTGGATAGCCAACCTCAACCGGGTCATGCCTAAAGGGCGCGTGCTGCCGCTACCGTTGTTATGCACAACCAGCTTCGGTGCCCCTCTGCAATTGGCAGAAGGCGAAGACAAAGCCGCCTTCCTTGCTCGCAGCCGCGACGCCCTGCTCGCCCTTGCCCCGGAGCATTCCTGAGATGGATAGCCAAACCCTGATGTTATTCGGCGGCATCGGCGCGATCCTGGTCATCGCCTCGCTGATCGGCCTGATCCTCAAGCTGCGCACCCGTGGCAACCCGAATGCCGTGATCGACAACCTCAACGCCCGCATCAACGCCTGGTGGGTGATGGTGGTGGTAATCGGCATCGCCTTCTGGTTAGGCACCGGCGCGGTGATCCTGCTGTTCTACGCCGTGTCGTTCTACGCCCTGCGTGAATTCCTCACTCTCACACCCACCCGGCGCAGCGACTACCCGGCCCTGGTGGCCGCGTTCTACCTGGCCCTGCCGCTGCAATACCTGCTGATCTACGCCGACTGGTATGGGCTGTTCTCGATCTTCATCCCGGTGTACGTGTTCCTGCTGCTGCCGATCCTCGCCTCCCTTGGCGGCGACAGCACACACTTCCTGGAACGCGCCTCGAAGGTGCAATGGGGGCTGATGATCGCGGTGTTCTGCGTGTCCTTCGTCCCTGCCCTGCTGACGTTGGACATCCCCGGCTACGAAGGCCGCAACCTGTTGTTGATCGCCTACCTGGTGATCGTGGTGCAACTCTCGGACGTGCTGCAGTACGTATGCGGCAAGCTGTTCGGCAAACACAAGATCGCGCCCAACCTCTCGCCGTCGAAAACGGTGGAAGGGTTTGTGGGCGGGATTCTGCTGTCCTCCTTGATCGGCGCGGCGCTGTGGTGGACCACACCGTTCAATCCCTGGCAGTCGTTCCTGATCGCGCTGCTGATCAACTTGCTGGGCTTTGCCGGCGGGATTGTGATGTCGGCGATCAAGCGTGACCGCGGCGTAAAAGACTGGGGGCACATGATCGAAGGGCACGGCGGGATGTTGGATCGGCTGGATTCGGTGTGCTTTGCGGCACCGATTTTCTTTCATCTTGTGCGGTACTGGTGGACGTGACCCGCCCCGGCGCTGATACAGCAAAGCCATCCATTCGTGGAATGGCCCCACGCTCTCCTGGAACGTCTCGCGGTTGGGCAGTTGCCACTGTGCCATGGGCATCCCGGATGCATAAGGTCACTGCCTTGCGCAGGGGTAAAGGGCGGGCGCGCATCCAAAATAGAAAAAGGGCTGTTGAAAACAGCCCTTTTGATCGGGATTAAAAATCCGTCTCGGTTCACCCAGTAAACGCTAGAGTCAGGCGTTTAAGTCGAGTTTAGAAACTGTCTCAACTCAGCGTTACCTGCGCGCATATCCATTGGCCCAGTGTGGTGCAATGAAACTCATTGCACCACTACCGACCTTAGATCAGAACTGGAAAGTGAACCCCAAGTTGACCGCGCTGCCACCACCATGACTTGAAACCAGTCCGGTGTAGTTAAGAGACACCTGCGTGTCCTTGGTCATGGCCATCTCTGCCGAGGCTTTGACCACCGCACTATCACGGGACACTGGCACGCTGTTCACCGCAAACGCAGCTTCGCTGCCGACAAATTTCAAGGAACTTTCACGGTCCAGCTCTGCGTACTGATGCTCCCAACCCAACTCACCGCGCAGTTTCACCGAGCGAGTCGAACTCACTGGCAATTGCATCTGCCCACGCAGACCGACCGTCGAGACGACAGCATCCTGACTTTGCTTACTGGCGTGCAACGCCGTCGCTTTCCCACGTTCTTTGAATGCGTCGCTCTGAAAGTTAATGTAGGTCAGATTTGCAAAAGGCTCGAAGGCTGACCAGCCGGTATAACCGACTTCACCAAATACCTGATCCGTTCGTGCGTTATAGACAGCTTTTTGATGAGCCGATTGGCTGCCGTATCCCACGTTACGCGAGGTGTCAAAGTGGTGCCAAGTGCTCGCTCCTCCGAACCGTAGGGCGATGCTATCGAAGCGTTTACCCCCATAGATCGACAGGTGATAGTTGTCGCTATTGGCCGACTTTCTGGAGGCTCCCTTCAGATCGGTCTTGGTGTAGCCCGTCGCCCCGCCGATTCGCCATCCATCGCCGATGTCAGTGTCCAGACCGAGCAGCACGCCAGTGGTAGAGGTGCTGTAGCTGGCGGCGTTGTGATCGGAGTCGAGTTGCGTGTGACCTCCGAGTAATTGCACCCAGCCGCCGTTGCTACTGTCGACTTGAATTTTTGCATCTGGATTCAGCGCTTGCGCCTGTTGTAGGCGAGCATTCACCGCATCACGAACATAACGACTGTCGGCGATCTGCGCAGCGGCGGCATCAGCATGAACCTGGCCATCAAGTTGCTTGAAGGCCTGGCGGGCCTGTTCAGCGGAGTTGAAGGTCAAAAGGCTCTCATACACAGGGTTTCCCAGGGCTAAAGTGTCAGCCACGGCTGCAACCGCACGCTCGTTTTTAGTCTGTGCAACGCTGGCAAAGCTGGTGTTGTTGCGCTTAATAGCAATGCTCATAGCCGTCATATCGGGCACTGGCTGAACAGGTGCTACACCCACGGGTGACAGGACAGGCGCGGGAGCAATCGCTACATCAACGCTTGCTTTCGGTGTTACGGGCTCAGCAGGGGCAGGCGCAGCAACAATCTGTGCGCCAGCAACTGGCGGAACGGTTGTTTCCGGTGCCCCGGGCTCAGCAGGGGCAGGCGCAGCAACAATCTGTGCGCCAGCAACTGGCGGAACGGTTGTTTCCGGTGCCCCGGGCTCAGCAGGGGCAGGCGCAGCAACAATCTGTGCGTCAGCAACTGGCGGGACGGTTGTTTCCGGTGCTCCGGGCTCAGCAGGGGCAGGCGCAGCAACAATCTGTGCGCCAGCAACTGGCGGAACGGTTGTTTCCGGTGCCCCGGGCTCAGCAGGGGCAGGCGCAGCAACAATCTGTGCGTCAGCAACTGGCGGAACGGTTGCTCCCGGTATTGCGGACGCAGCAGGGGGCGCAGCAGGGACGGGAGGCCCATTAAGCAATTGCTGTGTCCGCGGAACGCTTATCTGACTGTCCAGGAACAGATAATTCGGCGTGATGGATGCAAACTGACCAACGATGCCTTTTTTGGCTGTAAGAATATTGAAGGTCTGGCCAACCAGCGTTTTTGCCTCGTCTTCCGTCAGGAGGTTGGAGCGGTTCTCCAATGACACCCTGACTTCACCGCCATTGAGGGTCGCGACACCGGCACTATCGATCAGGTCACTGCGCCCGTTGGGGCCGACTTCGACGGAATAAACTGAGCCCGCATCAAATGTCACATCACCGGTGTGCAGCGTACCGATGGAGTTACCCGGCGCTATCCTGCCTCCTGCGTTGATTGTCAGAGCACCCAACGTGCCTATACCACCCAGCGTAGCGCCCGGGCTCACAGTGACGGGGCTTTCCAGGCGGGCATCCGGATGATCACTGTCGCCAATGACAAGATGCCCATCCCGAACCAGAGTTGCACCGGTATAGCTATTCTGACCATTAAGGATGAGCCCACCGCTACCTGATTTTGTGAGCCCGCCGGAGCCCTCTATCGAGCCGTCATAGCGTGTATTGACGCTCTGGTCCAGGGTGAGCGACCCCGTTCCAAGCCGGACCGCGCCCCCCTTGCCTTCGAGCTTCGAAGCGATTAGATCGAATCCGTTGAGATCAAGCGCTCCACCATTGATGGAGTAAGCGGTGTTGTTCACGAACCCAACGCCTGTGTCAGCCCTGAGGATACCCTCCTCGACCAACGTTCCACCCGTATAGCTGTTGGGGCCTGAAAGCGCCAATGTTCCGGCCCCCAGTTTCGTGAGGCTGCCCGTGCCCGTCACGGCTTTCTTAGCAGACACCACGAGGCCGGATTCGGCAATATCGATCCATCCTTGCTGTTCGAGAACGATCTCACGATCGAGCTCAGGCATGGACAGCCCTGCTACCATGAGCCCGCCATTGGCAAGCCGCAGTTTAGCCTTGCTCCCTCCCAAAGCTTTATCCTCATCAACGACGAGAAGGCCCCCGTCCTTTACCAGGGTTTCACCGATAAAAGAGTGATTGTCGATACAGTAATCATCGACAGCCCGCTGAAGCTTGCTTTTGCTACCGTTGCAATTGAGCAGATCCATTTTCTCTGGAAGAGTCAGCAACGTTAAAGTGGGATTACCTGCCTCATCCGAAACTTGTCCAAGATAAACATCATTACGATAGTTATTGCGAACAAGATTAAATTTTTTGTTTCTCCCCGCAAAGTTGTAAGCATCGGCTCCCCATACAAGGCGTGTTTTTTCTTTTTTGTCTGCAATGTCTTTGTACACTTCAAGCTGCGGCCCTACCCAGCGCAGATTCTGCGCCACGGGTTCGTGGTCTGAAAGAGAGTCCTTATTATTAGGCAGCTTGGCTTGCTTGCTAAGATTACCTGATGGCTTACCATCATCAGCAATCTCAATCCATTTGGCAAAAGGTCGAGAGACCATGATGTGATCAATGGTCGCACGGTCCCAGCTTGGAGATGTGTTAGTCCAATTCTCCCCATCACTTGTCCACGTTGCACGCTGATCACCTACTTGACTAGGTTGGAATAGTTCCCTGTTCTGGTCTTTCTGAAAAAGCTGATACTGTCTCTTGAATGTGTTAAGCGTTCTCGGAAGATTGCTGTTAACTGGGTAGGTTTCATCCTGCAGCCCAGTATCTTTATTATTCTTTATAGCAGACTCTAGAGCTTCTCCCCATTCTGCCCACGACATTTTTTGAATATTTTTCCCGTCGTAATTTTCTTTTCCTTCGTAATAATTTTTAACTGTTTTCCCTACTTCAGCATATACTTGTTTACTAGCCGTATATTCACGGGCAAGCGCTGTATATAATCCATTGCTGTCAGCCTTTTTAATCACTAAATTCTGCTGCGTCTTCCTATTCAACCCTCGCTCTGAAACATCGCCGGCGTTGAAGTCACCCAGAATAATCATCGGGACGTTGCTGGCTGCCGCTGCCTTATTAAAATCTTGTGCCGCAGAGACTCGAGCGCTCGAACTGTCCGAGTGATCCAAATGAATGCCTGTTACGACACCTACCGGAAAACCATTGCCAGGATTAATTCTAATGCTATCTCCGGGCAAATCCTTAAAAGGCACGGAAGAGAAAACACTTCCAATCCCTTTATAGTATAGCCCATTTTTCTTACGATTATCTCTGTCAGTATATTCAGGACTGCCCTTAGGATATGTATCTTCATTCTTGCGAAAATCGACAAAACTATCTTGTTTTCGGGGAGCGCTATTCAAGACATTAGTTGTATTTTGCTTGAATGCGTCATAAACTTGATCACCGTACTTCGTGTTAATTGTTCTAGCATTATTATCAAGTTCAGGAAATACAAGAATATCTGGAGACACATCCAAAAGTAGTTTTTTCATAGAGTCTGAGTATGTGAGATTTTCTATACCGCTTCCCAGTTTCCAAATCCTTGAGTTCTCCGCATGATTCCAGATATTAAAAGCCATGGTTTTTATGGCGAAATTTTTCGGGATTTTTTCCTCAGCAATAGCTTCTGGAACACATAGCCCTAGGAGCAATGCACTGGTTGTTATTACTGTGGCTTTACGATGAGCCCCCCTACTTCTATTCGTGATTTTCATCACACCTCTCCTTGCGCTCTTTGGTTTCAGGTCCTGTACGATCTTTCGTGAGCAACGCAACTCTGGTAGCTGGTCAAAGGAGCATGAAATACCCCAGGCCTAAAGCAAGGGAGATCTGAGAAACACAAGATGCAGTGCGTCCCACACATACACTTTGTACCGTACCTTTCAGCACAAACGCTTTAGATGGCATAAGTTGCAGCCGTGCACTTTTTTACTCTCTGGAAGGTCTTAATCCTAATTTAATACAATCCAGACCTTTGTCTTGACACGACAACATTGAATGGTAAAACGCCAGCAACGTGTTTGTTTGCGACAGATTTTGTTCAAAATATACTGCCAGCGACATCCTTTTCACCTAAGGAAAATCTGAAAAAGAGTTCCAGATTTGATGAAGTACGCACCTCGCACAAACTGAACGGTTGAACCCCGATGAACCAGATGTCCTTCGCCAATGCCGAGTATGCCGGCAAACGTAAGCAGACCCGCCGCGAGCGCTTCCTGATCGAGATGGATCAGGTGGTGCCCTGGAAGGCGCTGATTGCGTTGATCGAGCCGCATTATCGAAGGGCGAAGGTGGCCGTCCGGCGTATCCGTTGATGGCCATGTTGCGAGTTCACCTGATGCAAAACTGGTTCGGCTATAGCGATCCGGAGATGGAAGAATCACTGTATGAGACGACGATTCTGCGCCAGTTCGTGAGGTTGAATCTGGATCGGATTCCCGATGAAACCACGATCCTCAACTTCCGGCGCTTGCTGGAAAAACATGAGCTGGCGGGCGGGATTTTGCAGGTCATCAATGGTTATTTGGGGGATCGTGGTTTGATGCTGCGCCACGGCACGGTGGTCGATGCGACGATCATTCATGCACCGAGTTCGACTAAGAACCAGGACGGCAAGCGCGATCCAGAAATGCATCAAACGAAGAAGGGAAACCAATATTTCTTTGGGATGAAAGCGCACATCGGCGTCGATGCCGAGTCTGGTTTAGTCCATAGCCTGGTGGGCACGACGGCCAATGTGGCGGACGTGACGCAGGTGGATCAGTTGCTGCACGGCGAGGAAACTTATGTCTGCGGCGACGCCGGTTACACCAGCGTGGACAAGCGAGCCGAGCATCAGGATCGCCAGATGATCTGGTCGATTGCCGCGCGTCCAAGCAGCTATAAAAAGCACGGAAAAAAGTTTGATCGGGCGGATTCGCCGCAAGATCGAGTATGCGAAAGCGCAGGTACGGGCCAAGGTTGAACATCCGTTTCGTATAATCAAGCGCCAGTTTGGTTATACGAAAGTACGCTTTCGTGGCTTGTCGAAAAACATCGCGCAACAGACAACCTTGTTCGCTTTGTCGAACCTGTGGATGGTGCGCAAACGGTTGTTAAATGCAGGAGAGGTGCGCCTGTAGTGCGGGTTGATTGCCCTGAAACACAGCAATCAGAGGAAAACCCGATGAACTAAAGGCAGGAAAGGTCTGATTTTCGACCGACTCACGATTTTTTGAGCCTCAAGTAGCGCGTGCTTCAAAAATCTGCGGGTACTTCAGACCTTCCCTAGAGTTGCGTCGAGAGCAATGCGGCACGCAGGAAAACGTCGCTGGCTGCTCAACCGGGGGGGCAGGAAGGCGCCAGCGACAGACTTTATTTCATAGCTTCACTTTTTCGACACGCCAGTAAGCCTTACTCCACCGTCACTGACTTCGCCAGGTTACGTGGCTGGTCAACGTCAGTGCCTTTGAGCACGGCAACGTAGTACGACAGCAACTGCAGTGGAATGGTGTAGAGGATCGGTGACAGGGTGTCGTGAATGTGCGGCATGTTGATGACGTGGGTGCCTTCACCGTTGGTCATACCGGCTTTTTCATCTGCGAAAACGATCAACTGGCCGCCACGGGCGCGCACTTCCTGCAGGTTGGACTTGAGCTTCTCCAGCAGTTCGTTGTTCGGCGCGACGGTAACCACCGGCATGTCGTCATCCACCAAGGCCAGCGGGCCGTGCTTGAGCTCACCGGCCGGGTAGGCTTCGGCGTGGATGTACGAGATCTCCTTGAGTTTCAGCGAGCCTTCCATCGCCACCGGGTACTGCGCGCCACGACCCAGGAACAGGGTGTGGTTCTTGTCGGCGAACAGCTCGGCGACTTTTTCCACGGTACTGTCCATGGCCAAGGCTTCGCCCAGGCGGGTTGGCAGGCGGCGCAGTTCTTCCACCAGGGTGGCTTCGACACCGTCGGCGAGGGTGCCGCGCACTTGGCCCAGGGACAGGGTCAGCAGCAACAGGCCCACCAGTTGGGTGGTGAAGGCTTTGGTGGAGGCTACGCCGATTTCACGACCAGCCTGGGTCAGCAAGGTCAGATCGGATTCACGCACCAGGGAGCTGATGCTGACGTTGCAGATCGCCAGGCTGCCGAGGAAGCCCAGTTCCTTGGCATTACGCAGGGCGGCCAGGGTATCGGCGGTTTCACCAGACTGGGAAATGGTCACGAACAGGGTGTCGGGCTGCACCACCACTTTGCGGTAGCGGAACTCGCTGGCGACTTCGACCTGGCACGGGATGCCGGCCAGTTCTTCCAACCAGTAACGCGCCACCATACCGGCGTGGTAGCTGGTGCCACAGGCGACGATCTGCACATTGCGCACTTTGGCGAACAGTTCGGCGGCTTGCGGGCCGAAAGCGTTCACCAACACTTGGTTCTGGCTCAGGCGACCTTCCAGGGTGCGCTGTACAACGGACGGCTGCTCGTGGATTTCCTTGAGCATGAAGTGGCGGAACTCGCCTTTGTCGGCGGCTTCGGCACCGTCGCGGTATTGCACGGCTTCACGCTCGACCGACTGACCGTCAACGTCCCAGATCTGTACGCTTTCACGGCGGATGTCGGCAATATCGCCTTCTTCCAGGTACATGAAACGGTCGGTCACCTGGCGCAGGGCCAGTTGGTCGGAGGCAAGGAAGTTCTCGCCCAGGCCCAGGCCGATTACCAATGGGCTGCCACTGCGCGCGGCAACCAAGCGGTCAGGCTGGCTGGCACTGATCACGGCCAGGCCGTAGGCGCCGTGCAGCTCTTTGACTGTGGCCTTGAGGGCCGTGGTCAGGTCACTGTGGTCTTTGAGCTTGTGGTTGAGCAGGTGGGCGATCACTTCGGTGTCGGTGTCCGAGGTGAACACGTAGCCCAGGCCCTTGAGTTGCTCACGCAGCACTTCGTGGTTTTCGATGATGCCGTTGTGCACCACCGCCAGGTCACCGGAAAAATGCGGGTGGGCGTTGCGTTCGCACGGCGCGCCGTGGGTGGCCCAACGGGTGTGGGCGATACCCAGGCGACCCGCCAGAGGCTCGCCGGCCAGAGCCTGGTCCAACTCGCTGACCTTGCCCGGGCGGCGCATACGCTCCAGCTTGCCGGCGTTGGTGAAGACAGCCACGCCTGCGCTGTCATAGCCGCGGTATTCCAGGCGCTTGAGGCCTTCGATCAGGATAGCAGTTACGTTACGTTCGGCGACTGCGCCAACAATTCCACACATGGTGTTTCTCCTAGATGACTGCCGCGCATATCAGCGTAATGCCGCGGGCTTGGATCTGGTCGCGGGCCTCAAGTGGCAGGCGATCATCGGTAATAAGGGTATGGACGCTGCTCCAGGGCAGCTCCAGGTTGGGAATCTTGCGGCCAATCTTGTCGGACTCGACCATCACCACCACTTCACGGGCGACCTCAGCCATCACCCGGCTCAGGCCCAGCAGTTCGTTGAAGGTGGTGGTGCCGCGCTGCAAGTCGATGCCGTCGGCGCCAATGAACAACTGATCGAAATCGTAAGAACGCAGCACCTGCTCGGCAACCTGCCCCTGGAACGAGTCCGAATGCGGGTCCCAGGTACCGCCGGTCATTAACAGCACCGGTTCATGTTCCAGTTCGCTCAGGGCGCGGGCCACATTCAAGGAGTTGGTCATAACCACCAGCCCGGGTTGATGACCGAGTTCCGGAATCATGGCGGCGGTGGTGCTGCCGCTGTCGATGATGATGCGCGCATGTTCACGCAAGCGCACCACGGCCGCACGCGCGATGGCACGCTTGTAGGCCGAGATGGGCTGGGCGGCATCGCCTACCAGCTCTTGGGGCATGGTGATTGCGCCACCGTAGCGACGCAGGAGCAGGCCGTTACTTTCGAGGGCGGCCAAGTCCTTGCGGATGGTGACTTCCGAAGTTTCGAAACGCTTGGCCAGTTGGTCCACGCTGACTTCGCCCTGCTCATTGAGCAAGGTGAGGATATTGTGGCGCCGCTGGGGAGTATTTCGTTTCGACATGGCAGTGATAAGTTTCGTTCCGAAAGATAACGAAGGCAATCAAAACCTATTGGCGAAAGATCGTCAAGCTGGGGCGATAACTATTTTTCGAACAACACCGGCAAATGTGGGAGGGGGCTTGCCCCCGATGACGGTGTGTCAGTCACCTGATGAGTTGACTGGTCCACCGCTATCGGGAGCAAGCCCCCTCCCACATTGGAGTTTTGACGCTGCCAAGGCTGTGGATAACTCAGGTCTTCTTGATTTTGACCGGGCGTTTCCAACCGTCGATATTGCGTTGACGGGCGCGGGCTACCGCCAGCTGGGACTTATCCACATCCTGGTTGATGGTCGAGCCTGCCGCCGTATTTGAACCATCGCCAATGGAGACGGGAGCAACCAGCGAGTTATTGGAGCCAATGAATACATCTTCACCAATCGTCGTCTGGTACTTGTTGGCGCCGTCATAGTTGCAGGTGATGGTGCCGGCACCAATGTTGGTGCGGGCGCCGATGACGGCATCGCCCAGGTAAGTCAGGTGACCGACTTTTGCACCTTCGCCGAGGTGTGCGTTTTTCAGTTCGACAAAGTTACCCACATGGGCCTTGGCCCCCAGCTCGCTACCTGGACGCAAGCGCGCAAACGGCCCCGCATCGCTGCCCTCACCCATCACGGCACCGTCGACATGGCTGTTGGCCTTGACGACCACGCCTTTGCGCAAGGTGCTGTCCTTGATCACGCAGTTCGGGCCGATGACCACATTGTCTTCAATGATCACCCGGCCTTCGAGGATCACGTTGATATCGATCAGCACGTCGCGGCCTACTGTTACGTCGCCACGCACATCGAAACGCGCCGGGTCACGCAGGGTCACGCCCTGGGCCATCAGACGCAGGCCTTCACGCAACTGGTAGTGACGCTCCAGCTCTGCAAGCTGCTTGCGGTCGTTGGCGCCCTGCACTTCCATCGGGTCGTGGGGCTGCTCAGTGGCGACCACCAGGCCATCGCTGACGGCCATCTCAATGACATCGGTGAGGTAGTACTCGCCCTGGGCATTGTTGTTGGACAGACGGCTCATCCAGTCGCCCAGCTTATCGGCAGGTACGGCAAGAATGCCGGTGTTGCCTTCGGTAATGGCGCGCTGGGCTTCACTGGCGTCCTTGTGCTCGACGATCGCGGCAACCTTGCCGTCGGCATTGCGCACGATGCGGCCATAGCCGGTAGGATCGTCCAACTCAACGGTGAGCAAGCCCATCTGGCCAGGCACTACGTGCTTGAGCAGTCGTTGCAGGGTTTCTACTTCAATCAGCGGTACATCGCCATAGAGGATCAGCACCGTGTCGGCGGTAATGAAGGGCACAGCCTGCGCGGTAGCGTGGCCGGTGCCCAGTTGCTTGTCTTGCAATACGAAATTCAAGTCGTCCGCAGCCAGACGCTCACGGACCACGTCTGCACCGTGGCCAATCACCACATGAATACGTTGCGGGTCCAATTGCCGGGCGCTGTGGATAACATGACCCAGCATGGAGTTACCCGCGACCGGGTGCAGCACCTTGGGCAGGGCTGAACGCATACGGGTGCCCTGGCCTGCGGCGAGAATGACGATTTCAAGAGACATGAATGGCTACCAATCCTGGGCGGTCCGGGTTCAGACCAAAGAAGTGTTTTGCAAAAAAAGAAAAAGGGTAGCCGAGGCCACCCTTTTTAATCAATCACGCATGAAGTGTAACGGCAAGGCCGCTTACTTCTTGCGGATCTGCTGGAGCGTGCGCAGCTGAGCTGCAGCCTCGGCCAGACGAACTGCAGCAGCGCTGTAGTCGAAGTCTGCGCCTTTTTCGTTCAGCGCCTTCTCGGCAGCCTTGACGGCTTCCTGAGCGGAGGCTTCATCCAGGTCGCCAGCACGTTGCACGGTGTCGGCAAGTACCTTGACCATGTTCGGCTGAACCTCGAGGAAACCACCAGAGATGTAAAACACCTCCTTTTCCCCGCCTTGCTTGGTCAGAGTGATCGGACCTGGCTTCAAGCTGGTGATCAATGGCGCGTGGCCCATGGCAATACCCAGGTCACCGAGTTCGCCGTGTGCAATCACCATTTCTACCAGACCGGAGAAGATTTCCCCTTCCGCGCTGACGATATCGCAATGGACTGTCATAGCCATCTGATTGCCTCAACCTGATGAGCGCCCGTTTCCGGGCGCCAGGATTACAGTTTCTTGGCTTTCTCGATCGCTTCTTCGATGCCGCCGACCATGTAGAACGCTTGTTCTGGCAAGTGGTCGTAGTCACCGTTGAGGATGCCTTTGAAGCCAGCAATGGTGTCTTTCAGGGAAACGTATTTACCCGAGGCACCGGTGAAGACTTCAGCCACGAAGAACGGCTGCGACAAGAAACGCTGGATCTTACGAGCACGGTTTACCAACTGCTTGTCGGCTTCCGACAGCTCGTCCATACCCAGGATCGCAATGATGTCCTTCAGTTCTTTGTAGCGCTGCAGCACGTACTGAACGCCGCGAGCGGTGTCGTAGTGCTCCTGGCCGATCACGTTCGGGTCCAGCTGGCGCGAAGTCGAGTCGAGTGGATCGACCGCTGGGTAGATACCCAGGGAAGCGATGTCACGGGACAGAACGACGGTGGCGTCCAAGTGGGCGAAGGTGGTGGCTGGCGACGGGTCGGTCAAGTCATCCGCAGGTACGTATACCGCCTGGATCGAGGTGATCGAACCTTCCTTGGTCGAAGTGATACGTTCTTGCAGAACGCCCATCTCTTCAGCCAGGGTCGGCTGGTAACCTACTGCAGAAGGCATACGGCCCAGCAGTGCGGATACTTCAGTACCGGCCAGGGTGTAACGGTAGATGTTGTCGACGAACAACAGAACGTCGTTACCTTCGTCACGGAACTTCTCGGCCATGGTCAGGCCAGTCAGTGCTACGCGCAGACGGTTTCCCGGCGGCTCGTTCATCTGACCGTAAACCAGTGCCACTTTGTCCAGAACGTTGGAGTCCTTCATCTCGTGGTAGAAGTCGTTACCCTCACGAGTACGCTCACCCACACCTGCGAACACGGAATAACCGCTGTGCTCGATGGCGATGTTACGGATCAGTTCCATCATGTTTACGGTCTTGCCTACACCGGCACCACCGAACAGACCGACTTTACCGCCTTTGGCGAACGGGCAAACCAGGTCGATAACCTTGATGCCGGTTTCCAGCAGGTCGTTGCCGCCCGCTTGTTCTGCGAACGAAGGCGCTGCGCGGTGAATGCCCCAGCGCTCTTCGGTAGCGATCGGGCCAGCTTCGTCGATCGGGTTGCCCAGTACGTCCATGATCCGGCCCAGGGTCGCTTTACCGACCGGTACGGAGATGGCAGCGCCAGTGTCGACAACGTCCAGACCGCGCTTCAAGCCTTCGGTGGAACCCATCGCAATGGTACGAACTACGCCGTCGCCCAGCTGTTGCTGAACTTCCAGGGTAGTTTCCGCGCCTTGTACTTTCAGCGCGTTGTAGATGCTCGGTACGCTGTCGCGTGGAAATTCCACGTCGATAACGGCGCCGATGATTTGAACGATACGTCCGCTACTCATAGCTGGATCCTCTGAATATTTGAACCGTTAAACCGCGGCAGCGCCGCCGACGATTTCCGAGATCTCTTGGGTGATCGCAGCCTGACGCGCCTTGTTGTAGATCAGCTGCAAATCGCTGATCAGATCACCGGCGTTATCGGTAGCGTTTTTCATCGCGATCATCCGCGCCGCTTGTTCAGCTGCGTTGTTCTCGACCACCGCCTGGTACACCTGCGACTCCACGTAGCGCACCATCAAGCCATCAAGCAGCTCTTTGGCGTCTGGTTCGTAGAGGTAGTCCCAGTGGTGCTTGAGTTCCTGATCCGGAGTCGCCACCAGTGGAATCAATTGCTCCACGGTTGGCTGCTGGGTCATGGTGTTGATGAACTTGTTGGATACCACGGAAAGGCGGTCAATACGGCCTTCCAGGTACGCATCCAGCATCACCTTCACACTGCCGATCAAATCATTGATCGACGGCTCTTCACCCAGATGGCTGATAGCTGCAACGACGTTACCGCCGAAGTTGCGGAAAAAGGCCGCACCCTTGCTACCCACCACACACAGATCGATCTCGACGCCGTTTTCGCGGTTTACCGCCATGTCCTTGACCAGGGCCTTGAACAGGTTGGTATTCAGACCACCGCACAAACCACGGTCACTGCTCACTACCACATAACCTGCACGCTTGACGGCGCGCTCGATCATGAACGGGTGGCGGTATTCCGGGTTGGCGTTGGCCAGATGCCCAATTACCTGGCGGATACGCTCCGCATAAGGACGGCTAGCAGCCATGCGCATTTGTGCCTTGCGCATTTTGCTGACCGCCACTTTTTCCATGGCGCTGGTAATTTTTTGCGTGCTTTTGATGCTCGCAATCTTACTGCGAATCTCTTTTGCGCCTGCCATGTAACACCTATCAGGTTAGCAAGCGGGAGCCTTGCGGCTCCCGCTGCGGCTTACCAGGTTTGGGTGGCCTTGAACTTCTCGATACCGGCTTTCATGCCAGCGTCGATATCGTCATTGAAGTCACCCTTCACGTTGATCTTCGCCATCAATTCGGCGTGATCGCGGTTGAAGTAAGCAATCAGCGCTTGTTCAAAGCTGCCGACCTTGGCGATTTCAACGTCGGTCAGGAACCCACGCTCAGCGGCATACAGCGACAACGCCATGTCAGCGATCGACATTGGGGCGTATTGCTTCTGCTTCATCAGCTCGGTAACGCGCTGACCATGCTCAAGTTGCTTACGGGTCGCTTCGTCCAGGTCAGAAGCGAACTGGGCGAATGCCGCCAGTTCACGGTACTGAGCCAGAGCGGTACGGATACCACCGGAGAGCTTCTTGATGATCTTGGTCTGAGCGGCACCACCCACACGGGATACCGAAACACCGGCGTTCACAGCAGGACGGATCCCGGAGTTGAACATGGCCGATTCCAGGAAGATCTGACCGTCAGTGATGGAAATCACGTTGGTCGGAACGAACGCGGAAACGTCGCCAGCCTGGGTTTCGATGATCGGCAGTGCGGTCAGGGAACCGGTTTTGCCGGTCACTGCGCCGTTGGTGAACTTCTCTACGTATTCTTCCGAAACACGGGAAGCGCGCTCCAGCAGACGGGAGTGGAGATAGAACACGTCGCCTGGGTAGGCTTCACGGCCTGGTGGACGGCGCAGCAGCAGGGAAATCTGGCGGTAAGCCACTGCTTGCTTGGACAGATCGTCATAAACGATCAGCGCGTCTTCACCGCGGTCGCGGAAGAATTCACCCATGGTGCAACCGGAGTACGGTGCCAGGAATTGCAGCGCAGGAGATTCCGAAGCACTGGCAGCCACGATGATCGTGTTGGCCAGGGCGCCGTTTTCTTCCAGCTTGCGAACCACGTTGGCGATGGTCGATTGCTTCTGACCGATGGCTACGTAGACGCAGAAAATGCCGCTGTCTTTCTGGTTGATGATCGCGTCGATCGCCAGAGCGGTTTTACCGATCTGACGGTCACCGATGATCAGCTCACGCTGGCCACGGCCGACCGGGATCATGGCATCGACAGCCTTGTAGCCAGTCTGTACAGGCTGGTCTACCGACTTACGCCAGATCACGCCTGGAGCAACTTTCTCGACCGCGTCGGTCTCGGTGTTGCCCAGTGGACCTTTACCGTCAACAGGGTTACCCAGTGCGTCGACTACGCGACCCAGCAGTTCCTTACCAACCGGAACTTCCAGGATGCGGCCTGTGCACTTGGCGCTCATGCCTTCAGCCAGACTGGTGTACGCGCCCAATACAACGGCACCTACGGAGTCTTGCTCCAGGTTGAGGGCCATACCGTAGACGCCGCCCGGAAACTCGATCATCTCGCCGTACATTACGTCGGCCAGACCGTGAATCCGCACGATGCCGTCAGATACGCTGACGACAGTGCCTTCGTTACGGGCTTGGGAGGTCACATCGAGCTTGTCGATGCGGCCCTTGATAATTTCACTTATTTCGGAAGGATTGAGTTGCTGCATTGCTCTGCTGCCCCTTCAAACTCAAGATTTCAATGCTTCGGCAAGTTTCGCGATTTTGCCGCGAATCGAGCCATCGATAACCAGGTCGCCGGCACGGATAACAACACCACCAATCAGGGATGCGTCCTCCGAAGCTTGCAGGCGCACTTCCCGATTGAGTCGTGCACTGAGAACCTTGGCGAGTTTGTCTTGCTGTTCTTGGTTCAATGCGAAAGCACTGGTCACTTCAACGTCTACCGATTTCTCTGCTTCGGCCTTGTACAGGTCGAACAGAGCGGCGATCTCCGGCAATAGCGGGAGACGGTCGTTTTCGGCAATGACGTGGATGAAGTTCTGCACCTTCACATCAAACTTGTCGCCGCACACTTCAATAAAAGTGGCGGCCTTGTCTGCGCTCGTCAGGCGCGGGGCCTTGAGCACGCGCTGCATGGTGTCGTCTTGCGACACTGCTGCAGCCAGGCCGAGCATGGCTGACCAAGAGGCCAGCTGCTGGTGGGCCTGGGCGTGCTCGAAGGCTGCCTTAGCGTAAGGTCGGGCCAACGTGGTCAGTTCTGCCATGATCGCCCTCGCTTAAATTTCAGCAGCCAGTTTGTTAACCAGCTCCGCGTGCGCGTTTTGATCGATTGTGGCACCGAGGATCTTCTCAGCACCGCCGACCGCCAGAGCACCCAGTTGGGCACGCAGCGCGTCTTTGACGCCGTTCAGTTCCTGTTCGATCTCGGCATGAGCCGAAGCCTTCACACGGTCAGCTTCGACGCGGGCTTTTTCAACAGCCTCTTCGACGATCTGGTTACCGCGTTTCTTGGCTTGCTCAATGATCTCGGCTGCCTGTGCTTTAGCTTCGCGCAGTTGCTGACCCACTTTCTCGTGGGCCAACTCCAAGTCGCGAGCTGCACGGCTGGCAGCGTCCAAACCATCCGCGATCTTCTTCTGACGTTCGTGCAAAGCCGCGATGACCGGAGGCCACACGAACTTCATGCAAAACACTACAAAAATGAAGAACGCAACGGATTGGCCAATCAGGGTTGCATTAATGTTCACGCCAACACCTCGCTCATTCGTTGTCCATCACCCCAATCACTCGAAAATTCGAGTGATTAGCCAGCGAGTTGACCAACGAAGGGGTTCGCGAAGGTGAAGAACAGTGCGATACCAACGCCGATCATGGTCACGGCGTCGAGCAGGCCGGCGACGATGAACATTTTAACTTGCAGCATTGGGACCATTTCTGGCTGACGCGCGGCGCCTTCCAGGAATTTGCCGCCCAGCAGGCCGAAACCAATGGCAGTACCCAGGGCGCCCAGGCCGATCAACAGTGCAACAGCGATAGCGGTTAGACCAACTACAGTTTCCATCTTTCCTCCCGACTTTTACGTCGTATGGTTTAGGTTTTTTAGATTTTAAAGCGGTAAAACAAATCGTTTCATAGCCCTGTTGGGCCACCTTCCCGTTTGACCGGGAAGGACATCAGACTAGTCGAGACTGGTCTTAATGGTTCTCTTCGTGCGCCATCGACAGATAGACGATGGTCAGCATCATGAAGATGAAGGCCTGCAGGGTAATGATCAGGATGTGGAACACAGCCCACGCCCACTGCAGTACTACGCCCAGGCCGCTAAGCCAGAGCAGACCGCTGCCGAACATCACAGCGATCAGAATGAACACCAGCTCGCCGGCATACATGTTGCCGAACAGTCGCAGAGCCAGGGAAATCGGCTTGGCGATCAGGGTGACGAATTCCAGCAGGAAGTTCACCGGGATCAGCAGGGCTTGAACGAAGATGTTCTTGCTGCCGAACGGGTGCAGGGTCAGTTCGCCGATGAAGCCGCCGATGCCCTTGACCTTGATGCTGTAGAAAATGATCAACGCGAACACCGATAGGGCCATGCCCAGGGTAGCGTTCGGGTCAGTGGTGGATACGGCACGGAATGGGATGTGCGGATCGCCGGAGATCGCCATGGCCAACTGAGGAATCCAGTCCACCGGGATCAGGTCGACGGCATTCATCAGGAATACCCAGACGAAGATGGTCAGTGCCAACGGTGCAATCACCGGGCTACGGCCATGGAAGCTGTCTTTCACGCTGCCATCGACGAATTCGACCAATACTTCAACGAAGTTCTGCAAAGCACCTGGCTGACCGGAAGTCGCCTTCTTTGCCGCCATGCGGAAAATCAGGACGAAGATCAGACCCAATGCGACCGACCAACCCAGAGTATCCAGGTGGAAAGCCCAGAAACCCATTTCTTTGGCTTCTGCTGCGGTGTGGGCAAAGCCCCAGCCGCCATTAGGAAGCTGACCGAAGGTCAGGTTCTGCAAGTGGTGCTGGATATAGCCCGAAGCGGTTGTTTCTGCCATGGTTGCCTCAAACGCCCTAAGGTTTCGAAAGTCTTGTTTTCATTAGCAGGGGAGCGAACCAGCTGACCAGTTGGGTCAACACGAAGACGCCGAATACAGCCAGCGGCGCCAATGGCTTCACACCTGCAAAGGTCAGTGCAAACAGCACTGCCGTCAAAATCAGTTTCCCTGCTTCGCCGGCATAAAAAGACCGCACGATAGCCTGGGCTGCTCGGGCGCCGGAAAACCGAAAGGCCCTGTGAGCAAAATACATATTGGGCAGCAAGGCTATCAGGCCTCCGCAGAGTCCTGAATATCCGGCTACGACTCCATGCCAGTACCAAAGCGCCAAAGCGGCGATCAGCAAAATGACAAATTGAGCCAACAAAACCGGAAAAACAGCCAAGCGATGGAACGGCAACGTGTTTGGCGTGCGGGTTTCCATCACTCTTGCTCCTCAATGGTCGGCTGCCGGAAATCAATAACTTGGCATAATTTGTGCCGACAAAATGCGCGCAGAGTATAGGGGCGGTTCTGCCCCTATTCAACTGTCGGGTAGTGATTTCCGATCACGCGCTACATAAGCAAATGTTTCAGCGGATGTGGGCAAGGACGCCCTGAAGCTCATCGAGAGAGTTATATCCGATGACCAGTTGGCCTTTGCCCTTCTTGCCGTGGCGAATTTGCACCGCAGAGCCTAGCCGCTCGGCCAGGCGCTGCTCGAGGCGCGCGATATCCGGATCAGGTTTGGCGGTTTCAACCGGTGCAGGTTTACCGCTGAGCCACTGGCGAACCAGGGCCTCGGTCTGACGAACGGTGAGCCCTCGTGCGACAACGTGTCGCGCCCCTTCAACCTGTTGATTTTCCGGCAAACCCAGCAAAGCACGAGCGTGGCCCATTTCCAGATCGCCATGGGACAACATGGTCTTGATGACTTCCGGCAAGGCGATCAGACGCAGCAAGTTGGAAACCGTGACACGGGATTTTCCGACCGCCTCGGCCACTTGTTGCTGGGTCAGCTGAAATTCCTGCTGCAAACGCTGCAACGCGATCGCTTCTTCGATCGGGTTGAGGTCCTCACGCTGGATGTTCTCGATCAACGCCATGGCGATGGCAGTTTCATCCGGCACATCACGCACCATCGCCGGGATGGTTTCCTTGCCTGCCTGTTGGCTGGCGCGCCAGCGACGTTCACCGGCGATGATCTCAAAGCGACCACTGCCAATTGGGCGCACCACAATCGGTTGCATCACGCCCTGGGCCTTGATCGAGTTGGCCAGTTCTTCCAGCGCCTGGGGATCCATGTCCCGCCGCGGCTGGTATTTGCCGCGCTGGATCAGATCCAGGGGCAAGTGCTGCAGCTCGCGCTCGTCGGCCTGCACCGCTTGTTCTTCAAGCGATGTGACGGTAGGACCACTCAGGAGTGCATCCAGTCCACGTCCGAGACCTCGTTTCTTGACGGCCATGGGGATTCCTTAAGTTGGCTGGGCTGCAGCGGTGCGTGAATTGCGGCGTTGACGACGAACCATCTCGCCAGCCAGCGCCAGGTAGGCAATGGCACCACGCGAGGATTTATCGTACGCCAGCGCGGGCATGCCATAGCTTGGTGCTTCGGCCAGGCGGATGTTGCGTGGAATCACGGTGTCGTACAACTGATCGCCAAAATGTTCCTTGAGCTGCGCCGAGACATCGTTCATCAGGCTCAGGCGCGGGTCATACATTGTCCGCAGCAGGCCTTCGACTTTCAGGTTCGGGTTGAGCAACTCAGCGATACGCTTGATGTTATCCACAAGGTCGCTCAAGCCCTCAAGGGCGAAGTACTCGCACTGCATGGGGATAATCACCCCATCGGCGGCAACCAGCGCGTTGAGTGTGAGCATCGACAGCGACGGCGGGCAGTCGATCAAAATGTAGTCGTAATTCTCGCGGATAGGTGCCAAGGCGCTGCGCAGACGGCTTTCTTTCATCTGCATTTCCAGCAACACCACTTCCGCCGCGGTCAAATCGCGGTTGGCCGGCAGCAGTTGGTAACCACCGTGCTCGGAATAGTGCATGGCCTGGGCCAGGTCACATTCACCAATCAGCAAATCGTAGACCGAGTTTTCAAGGCCGTGTTTATCCACACCGCTACCCATGGTGGCGTTGCCCTGTGGATCGAGATCGATCAACAGCACCCGACGCTTGGTGGCGACCAGGGATGCTGCGAGGTTGATACAGGTGGTGGTTTTACCCACACCACCTTTCTGGTTCGCAATCGCGAATACCTTAGCCATTCTTGCTTGTGTTCCCAATCATGCCGTGCGGCGCAGTATCAGCAGATGGCGTTGGCCTTGGCAACCGGGGACGGCCAAGGCGTGTTCGCTATCGAGGTGGAAGTCTGCCGGCAATGCTAACAGCTCGTCGCTTGGATGGACGCCCTTCATTGCCAGCCAGCGCGTGTCGCGATCGCCTAGATGGCGAGTCCAGTTGCTGAAGTTCTCCATGCTGCTGAACGCCCGGGAAACAATTCCGTGGAAAGGCTGTTCAGGCGTAAAGGCTTCGACGCGACTGTGGATAACGTGCAGGTTGTCCAGCTTGAGTTCGAGTTTGACCTGGGTCAGGAAGCGGGTTTTCTTGCCGTTGCTGTCCAGGCAGGTCACTTGCGACTCGGGAAACAGGATGGCCAGCGGAATACCAGGCATCCCGCCGCCGCTGCCGACATCCAGCCAGCGACCGTTTTCGATGAACGGCATCACACTGAGACTATCGAGCAGATGGCGCGAGACCATTTCGTCTGGATCACGCACTGCGGTCAGGTTGTAGGCCTTGTTCCATTTGATCAACAGGGCCAGGTAGCCCAGCAGTAACTCATGCTGGACTTCGGTCAACGCTACGCCCAACTGGCGCGCCCCTGTGGATAACTCTTCGGCGTGTTGCGAGGTGACCAACGAACTCAAGCGCTTTGCTCCAACTGACGGCCCGCGCCGCGTTTTTTCAAATGAATCATCAACAGCGAAATAGCTGCTGGGGTCACGCCAGGGATACGTGAAGCCTGCCCGAGTGTTTCAGGCCGAGTTATCCCCAGCTTGCTTTGAATTTCTTTCGACAGCCCGGAAATCCCGGTGTAGTCGATATCCACAGGTAACTTGGTATCTTCACTGGCGCGCAGGCGAGCGATTTCGTCCTGCTGGCGATCAATGTAACCGGCATACTTGGTCTTGATCTCCACCTGTTCGGCGACTTGTGGGTCTTCTGCGCCCTGGCCTGTCACTTCAACCAGACCAGCGTAGTCGATTTCCGGACGAGAAAGCAGGTTGAGCAAGTTGTACTCATGGGTCAACGGCGTGCCGAATTTTTCCGCGATCGCGTCGCCCTGCTCGGTGCCTGGGCGAACCCAGGTACTTTTCAGGCGTTGCTCTTCAAGCGCAATGCTTTCACGTTTTTTGCAGAAGGCAGCCCAGCGCGCGTCATCGACCAGGCCCAACTCGCGACCTTTTTCAGTCAGGCGTAGATCGGCGTTGTCTTCGCGCAGGATCAGACGGTATTCCGCGCGGGAAGTGAACATGCGGTACGGTTCCTGGGTGCCCAGGGTGATCAGGTCATCGACCAATACGCCGATGTACGCTTCATCACGACGCGGGCACCAGCTGTCTTTGCCTTGTGCACGCAATGCCGCGTTGGTTCCGGCCAGCAAACCTTGGGCGCCGGCTTCTTCGTAACCGGTGGTCCCGTTGATTTGGCCAGCAAAGAACAACCCCCCGATCACCTTGGTTTCCAGGCTGTATTTCAGATCACGCGGGTCGAAGTAGTCGTACTCAATGGCGTAGCCGGGACGCACGATGTGCGCATTTTCCATACCGCGAATCGATTGCACGATCTGGATCTGCACATCGAACGGCAGCGAGGTGGAAATCCCGTTGGGGTACAGCTCGTGAGTGGTCAAGCCTTCGGGTTCGATAAAGACCTGGTGGCTTTCCTTGTCGGCAAAGCGGTGGATCTTGTCTTCGATCGACGGGCAATACCGCGGGCCAATGCCTTCGATTACCCCGGAATACATCGGCGAACGATCAAGGTTCGCGGCAATGATTTCGTGGGTACGGGCGTTGGTGTGGGTAATCCAGCAACTGACCTGTTTGGGGTGCTGTTCTTTGGAACCCATGAACGACATCACCGGGATCGGCGTATCGCCGGCTTGCTCGGTCATCACCGAGAAATCCACAGAGCGCCCGTCAATGCGTGGCGGGGTACCGGTTTTCAAGCGGCCGACGCGCAGCGGCAGTTCACGCAGACGTTTTGCCAGGGCAATCGACGGCGGATCACCAGCGCGACCACCGGAATAATTTTGCATACCGATGTGGATAAGTCCGCCGAGGAACGTCCCTGTGGTCAGTACTACCGAATCTGCGTGAAAACGCAGACCCATTTGCGTGACGACACCGCGTACCTGGTCCTGCTCGACGATCAGGTCATCGGCAGCCTGCTGAAATATCCACAGGTTCGGCTGGTTTTCCAGGGTTTCGCGCACCGCTGCCTTGTACAGGATGCGGTCGGCCTGGGCTCGGGTAGCCCTTACGGCCGGGCCTTTACGGCTGTTTAGCACGCGAAATTGAATACCACCTTTGTCGGTGGCCATCGCCATTACACCGCCAAGGGCATCGATTTCCTTGACCAGATGGCTTTTGCCAATCCCGCCAATAGCGGGGTTGCAACTCATGGCACCGAGGGTTTCCACGTTGTGCGTAAGCAACAGGGTTTTTACGCCCATGCGTGCTGACGCCAGTGCTGCCTCGGTACCGGCATGACCGCCGCCGATGACGATCACTTCAAAACGGGAAGGGAAATCCACCACGCACCTCGTGCCTGCTTATGTAGGTAATCAGGAATTGTCTGTTGAAAGAGTTTTGGAGCTATGGCGGCAAGTATAGGGACTTCGCCCTTCCTAAAGAACCCTTTGCACAAAATTTAACCAGCTGTGGATGAATCTCAGACAATAGAAATTAAAAGAGAGAAATTTATTAAATCTTTGTTTTTATGTTTATTTCTACTGAGCAACGTTTCTGTGGATAGATCTCTACAGCCCTTTATATTCAATGTGTACAGCGATTCAAAAGTCTGTGGTCATGTACCAATGAGGCCCTTGGATAAGTGCTTTAAGCCTGTGGATTAAAGTGATGGTTATCCACAGACGGGTTTTTACTCAGGTTTCAAGCCCTGTTATCAACTGGGCACAGGCGCGGTTACTCACAGGGTTTAATCCACAGAAAAGTACCAGCCGAGGCGAATAGCGCGCACGGAAAAACACCGATTGCTCGGCGAGTCAGTCAAAAAATGGATTGGGTTGCCCTGAAACGGGCTGAACAGACAGGCGCGAATGGCCTGTCTGTGGACAACGAAGGTCTATTTACCGATGCAGAAGCTGGAGAAGATCCTGCCCAGCAAATCGTCCGAGCTGAACGCGCCGGTAATTTCTCCCAGCAGTTGCTGTGCTTGACGTAAATCTTCAGCCAGCAGCTCCCCAGCACCCGCCAAGGTCAGCTGCGCCCGGCCGTGCTCCAAGGCGGCACTGGCATGGCGCAGTGCCTCAAGATGCCTGCGACGTGCACTGAAGCTGCTTTCCGAGGTCTGTTCATAGCCCATGCAGGCCTTGAGATGCTCACGCAGCAATTCCAGGCCGTCACCTGCCGCTTTGGCGCTCAGGCTGATAGTGACATGGCCATCCTCACTGGTTTGCAGGGCAATCGCTTCACCCGTCAGGTCGGCCT
Organism: Pseudomonas sp. W15Feb34; assembly: GCF_023127765.1. NCBI lineage: Bacteria > Pseudomonadati > Pseudomonadota > Gammaproteobacteria > Pseudomonadales > Pseudomonadaceae > Pseudomonas > Pseudomonas sp. W15Feb34. The sequence goes on along the minus strand of NZ_SPKN01000003.1, from coordinate 122,848 downwards.
TGTTACGAATCAAGGTGACTTTGGCCGGGTCAGGTCGTTGCTCGAGGAATTCTGGCCACAGCGCAAAAGGATCCACAGCTTCCGGTGCCGTGGCATCGACGACCAACAACACACGATCGGCTTCCCCGATAGCCTTGAGCGCGCGTTCCACACCAATTTTTTCCACCTGGTCGTCGGTGTCGCGCAGCCCGGCGGTGTCGACGACGTGAAGCGGCATGCCGTCGATGTGGATATGTTCGCGCAAGATATCCCGGGTAGTGCCGGCAATCTCGGTGACGATCGCCGCCTCGCGCCCTGCCAGGGCGTTGAGCAGGCTGGATTTACCGGCATTGGGCCGCCCGGCAATCACCACCGTCATACCATCGCGCAGCAAGGCTCCCTGCCCGGCTTCACGCAGCACTGTGGATAATTCCTCACGGACCTTATCCAACATTGCCAGCACATGGCCATCCGCGAGGAAGTCGATTTCTTCTTCGGGAAAATCGATCGCCGCTTCAACGTAGATACGCAGACTGATCAGTTGTTCGGTCAGGTTATGCACACGCAGGGAAAAAGCCCCCTGCAATGAGCGCAAAGCGTTACGTGCAGCCTGTGCAGAACTGGCTTCGATCAAATCCGCAATCGCTTCGGCTTGGGCCAAATCGAGCTTGTCGTTCAGAAATGCCCGTTCGCTGAATTCCCCAGGCCGTGCCAAGCGGCAACCCAGTTGCAAGCAACGCTGCAGGAGCATATCCAGGACCACAGGACCACCGTGCCCCTGTAATTCCAGGACATCTTCACCGGTGAAAGAGTTGGGTCCCGGAAAATAGATCGCCAAGCCCTCGTCCAATACGCTTTGGTCAGCATCCAGAAACTGGCCGTAATGAGCATAACGGGGTTTCAGCTCTCGGCCACTGATTGCCATGGCCGCAACGCCCGCCAAGGGGCCGGAAATTCGAACGATACCGACTCCGCCTCGGCCCTGAGCGGTGGCGACAGCAGCGATGGTTTCACGAGGAGCGCTCATCAGCAGGTTCCAGAACAAAAGTGACGGAAAGCAAAACGCCCCACTAGGGGGCGTCTTGAGTGGTTATCCACAGAGTAAATTACGCCTCGGCTTTTTTGGTAGCCGCTTCGATCTTACGTGTGATGTACCACTGTTGAGAGATCGACAACACGTTGTTGACCACCCAGTACAGTACCAAGCCAGCAGGGAACCACAGGAAGAAGAAGGTGAAGATGATTGGCATCATTTTCATTACCTTGGCCTGCATCGGATCCGGCGGGGTTGGGTTCAGACGCTGCTGGATAAACATGGTCGCGCCCATGATGATCGGCAGGATAAAGAACGGGTCCTTGATCGACAGGTCAGTTATCCACAGCATGAACGGCGCTTGGCGCATTTCCACGCTTTCCAGCAGTACCCAGTACAGCGACAGGAACACCGGCATCTGTACCAGAATAGGCAAGCATCCACCCAGCGGGTTGATCTTCTCTTTCTTGTACAGCTCCATCATGGCCTGCGACATTTTCTGCCGGTCATCGCCATGTTGTTCTTTCAGTGCCGCCAGTTTCGGGGCAACGGCACGCATACGCGCCATCGACTTGTAGCTGGCTGCCGACAGTGGGAAGAAGATCCCCTTGATCAGCATGGTCAGGAAGATGATCGACCAGCCCCAGTTGCCGACGATGCTGTGGATATGTTGCAACAGCCAGAAGATCGGCTGGGCAATGAACCACAGGAAGCCGTAATCCACAGTCAGTTCCAGACCTGGGGACAACTCTTTCAATACGGCCTGGCTTTTAGGACCGGCGTACAGGGTAGCGCTGGTTTCAGCCTTGGCACCTGGAGCGACGGTCAACGCCGGGCCAGTGAACCCAATGATGTAGTTGCCCTGGCTGTCCTTGCGGGTTTGAACCAGGTTCGCGTCACCCTTGTTCGGAATCCAGGCGGTCACGAAGTAGTGCTGCAGCCACGCTACCCAGCCACCCTGGACGGTTTCTTTCAGCGTGCCCTTGTCGATATCTTTCATCGACACTTTTTTGTACGGCTCGTTACTTGTCCACAGGGCGGCGCCCAGGTAAGTCGCGGTGCCGGTGGCGGTGCTGGAAGACGGATCGGAACTGGCGTCACGCTTGAGCTGGGCAAACAGGTTGCCGCTCCAGGCTTTGTCGCTGGTGTTGTCGATCAGGTAAGTGACCTTCAGATCGTACAAACCACGGGTAAAGCTGAAACGCTTGATGTAGTTGACGCCGTCGAGGCTGAATTTCAGGTCGACGTTCAACTGGTTCTGGCCGTCTGCCAGTTGATAAGTCTTTTGCTCGGTCGAATAAACCGGACGACCGGTAGCACGTGCATCCGGACCATTGGTGCCGGTCAGGCCGCTTTGCGCCAGATAAGTACGTTCACCGCCGTTATCGAACAGCTGGAACGGAACATCCGGATGATCCTGGCGACGTGGATAAAGCGGCAGCTTCAGCTGTGCAATATCACCACCTTGTGGGTCGATAGCCAGGTCGAGCACATCCGTTTTCACGTGGATGAGGTCTTTGTTGGTGACCACTGGCGTTTCTAACGGGGCACTTGTCTCGCCATTCGCGCTGGGAACATCGGCACTCGCGGACGCATTGTTACCCAGCGGGGTGTCCGGAATAGCCGGCGCAGCCTGATTGGTAGCAACATTCTGAGTCGGCAGGGCAGCCTGGCCGTAGTCCTGGTTCCATTTAAGGACCATGACATAGGACACGATTGCCAGGGCGACGATCAGGATTGTGCGTTTAATATCCATGATTACTCGGCCATCGAAGAAGAACGGGAGGTAGGGATAGGTGGAACCGGGTCATAACCACCGGGATTCCACGGATGACAGCGACCTAAACGACGAAAGGTCAGCCAGCCACCGCGCAGAAGACCATGATTTTCTATGGCCTCTAACGCGTAGCAGGAACAACTGGGGTAGAAACGACAGTGGCTGGCCATCAGAGGACTAATGGCATAGCGATAAAACTGGATCGGAACGATTGCCAGTTTACGCATCAAGGCTGTCTACCCCTACAGTTTCGGTGCTGACTGCTGGTGCTGGCTTGTGGGTACGAGCCAAACGTTTCCAGAGCTTGCCGAAATGCTGAATCAATTCGGGGTTTTCTACATCACCCAAGCCTTTGCGCGCGACGATAACAATATCCCAACCAACCAGAGTGTCCTGGTGGAGGCGAAACGATTCGCGCATCAGACGCTTGAGGCGATTGCGCTCAACGGAGAGCTTGACGCTCTTCTTGCCAATCACCAGCCCGAGACGGGGGTGATCAAGATCGTTGTTACGCGCAAGGAGCAGGAGATTTTTCCCCGGAACCTTGCCGGTGGGGGAGTCAAAGACTGCCTTGAAATGCCGGGGGGTAAGCAGACGCTTTTCCCGACTGAAGTCCTGACTCACCACCAGTACCGGATTATCAAACTGCCAGACGCGCACGACCTTTGGCGCGGCGACGCGACAGGACAGCACGGCCGTTCTTGGTAGCCATGCGAGCACGGAAGCCGTGAGTACGGGCGCGTTTGATGGTGCTTGGTTGGAAAGTACGTTTCATGGCGTTGTTACCTGGTTCGTCCACAACGGGCCGGAATGGCCCCCGTTTTAAGAGACCGGCGATTCTAGAGAAAGCAAGCCTCTAGGTCAATTTCCAACCAGCTTTTCCTTCAATTAGATCTTTGCCGCCTTCCGAGCCGTTCTGCTTTCATCCGCCATGCCATAGATATAAAAATAAAGAAGGAAGTTATTTAAAGCTTTTCTGTAAAGCTTATAAAAGCTAGCCAGGCGATCATCTGTGGATAACTGCCTTTAGCCCTTATTCTGCGTGCTGTACAGAGAATGACAACACGGGGGAGAAGCAGTGCTCTGCCTGTGCTGCGCTATCGGATAAGCTGTGCGTGGAATGGGTTGTTATCCACAGGCCGGTTACCCACAGACTTTTGCCCCCACTTGTGCAACGAGCTCAGGGTGGCTTATCCACAGAGCTTATGCACAGACCATTGGTCGCCTTTTCTGCGGTTAACACATTGATTTTGGGTGCCCTGTGAGCAACCTACATGTGGATAAGTGGGCGGCTGGTCGCTACAATGGCGGCTGTTTTTGCCTCACCGGCTTTCAACTTAGGGGATATCCGTGTCAGTGGAACTTTGGCAGCAGTGCGTGGAGCTTTTGCGCGATGAGCTGCCTGCCCAGCAATTCAACACCTGGATCCGTCCGCTACAGGTCGAAGCCGAAGGCGACGAGTTGCGTGTCTACGCACCCAATCGTTTTGTTCTCGACTGGGTCAATGAGAAGTACCTGAGCCGCGTTCTCGAATTGCTCGATGAACATGGCAATGGCCTCGCGCCCGTGCTCTCCTTATTAATAGGCAGCAAACGTAGCTCAGCACCCCGTGCTGCGCCGAACGCGCCTTTGGCTGCAGCGGCATCGCAAGCCCAGGCGGCAGCGGCACCGGTTGCTGCTTCTACTGCACCTGCTGCAACGTCGTCCAAATCCTCTGCGCAAAAAAATGCGCCAGAGCATGAAGAACCGTCTCGCGACAGCTTCGATCCGATGGCAGGCGCCAGCTCCCAGCAGGCTCCCGTTCGTGCCGAACAGCGCACTGTGCAGGTTGAGGGTGGGCTCAAGCACACCAGTTATCTGAACCGCACCTTCACCTTCGAGAACTTCGTCGAGGGCAAGTCCAACCAGCTGGCCCGTGCAGCTGCCTGGCAAGTCGCCGATAACCCCAAGCACGGTTACAACCCGCTCTTCCTTTATGGTGGCGTTGGCTTGGGTAAGACGCACTTGATGCACGCCGTAGGTAACCACCTATTAAAGAAGAACCCGAACGCCAAGGTCGTGTACCTGCATTCGGAGCGCTTCGTGGCTGACATGGTCAAGGCCCTGCAGCTCAATGCGATCAACGAGTTCAAGCGTTTCTACCGCTCCGTTGATGCTTTGCTGATCGATGACATTCAGTTCTTCGCTCGCAAGGAACGTTCCCAGGAAGAGTTTTTCCACACCTTCAACGCCCTGCTCGAAGGTGGCCAGCAGGTCATCTTGACCAGTGACCGTTACCCGAAAGAAATTGAAGGCTTGGAAGAGCGCCTGAAGTCGCGTTTCGGCTGGGGCCTGACCGTTGCGGTGGAACCGCCGGAGCTGGAAACCCGGGTTGCGATCCTGATGAAGAAGGCCGATCAGGCAAAGGTTGATCTGCCTCACGACGCTGCCTTCTTTATTGCCCAACGCATTCGCTCCAACGTGCGTGAGCTGGAGGGCGCGCTCAAGCGGGTCATCGCTCACTCGCACTTCATGGGCCGTGATATCACCATCGAGTTGATTCGCGAATCCCTGAAAGACTTGTTGGCCCTGCAGGACAAGTTGGTGAGTGTGGATAACATCCAGCGCACCGTGGCCGAGTACTACAAGATCAAGATTTCCGACCTGCTGTCCAAGCGCCGTTCGCGCTCGGTTGCACGCCCGCGTCAGGTGGCTATGGCTCTCTCCAAGGAGCTGACCAACCACAGCCTGCCGGAAATCGGCGATGTGTTTGGCGGTCGCGACCACACCACGGTCTTGCACGCCTGCCGCAAAATCAACGAACTTAAGGAATCCGACGCGGATATTCGCGAGGACTACAAGAACCTGCTGCGTACACTGACTACGTGATGACACCAGCGCAGCTTATTAAGGCAAGGGACTAGACCATGCATTTCACCATTCAACGCGAAGCCCTGTTGAAACCCCTGCAACTGGTCGCAGGCGTCGTCGAGCGCCGACAGACCTTGCCGGTGCTCTCCAACGTATTACTGGTGGTCGAAGGCCAGCAGTTGTCCTTGACCGGTACCGACCTGGAAGTCGAGCTGGTTGGTCGTGTGCAGCTTGAAGAGCCCGCCGAACCCGGCGAAATCACTGTGCCGGCGCGCAAGCTGATGGACATCTGCAAAAGCCTGCCCAACGATGCGCTGATTGACATCAAGGTCGATGAGCAAAAATTGGTGGTCAAGGCTGGCCGTAGCCGGTTCACTCTGTCGACCTTGCCGGCCAATGACTTCCCAACCGTGGAAGAAGGGCCAGGCTCGCTGACGTGCAGCCTGGAGCAAAGCAAGCTGCGTCGCTTGATCGAGCGCACCAGCTTCGCCATGGCCCAGCAGGACGTGCGCTACTACCTTAACGGCATGTTGCTGGAAGTATCCGAAGGCATCATTCGTGCGGTTGCCACTGACGGTCACCGTCTGGCGATGTGCTCGATGCGTGCCGATATCGGCCAGCCTGATCGTCACCAAGTGATCGTTCCGCGCAAAGGTATCCTTGAGTTGGCGCGTTTGCTCACCGAGCCGGACGGCAATGTCAGCATCGTGTTGGGTCAGCACCATATCCGCGCGACCACTGGTGAGTTCACCTTCACCTCCAAATTGGTTGACGGCAAGTTCCCGGATTACGAGCGTGTGTTGCCTAAAGGTGGCGACAAGCTGGTGATTGGCGATCGCCAGGCCTTGCGTGAAGCGTTCAGCCGTACTGCGATTCTGTCGAACGAAAAGTACCGTGGTATTCGCCTGCAATTGGCCAACGGCCAATTGAAAATCCAGGCCAACAACCCGGAACAGGAAGAGGCAGAAGAAGAAGTGGGCGTCGACTACAACGGCGGCTCTCTGGAAATCGGCTTTAACGTGAGCTACCTGTTGGACGTGCTGGGCGTCATGACTACCGAACAGGTTCGCCTGATCCTGTCGGACTCCAACAGCAGCGCCCTGGTGCAAGAATCCGATAACGACGACTCGGCTTACGTTGTCATGCCGATGCGCCTGTAATCATGCTCAGCAGAAGCTAGATGTCCCTTAGTCGCGTCTCTGTCACCGCGGTGCGTAATCTGCACCCGGTGACCTTCTCCCCTTCCCCCCGCATCAATATCCTCCATGGCGCCAACGGCAGTGGCAAAACCAGTGTGCTGGAAGCTATCCACTTGTTGGGGCTGGCCCGTTCCTTCCGCAGTGCCCGCCTGTTGCCGGTGATTCAGTACGAACAGTTGGCGTGTACAGTGTTTGGCCAAGTCGAGTTGGCGGAAGGTGGTCAGAGTGCACTGGGGATATCCCGCGATCGCGGCGGGGAGTTTCAGATTCGTATCGACGGGCAAAATGCGCGCAGTGCCGCACAACTGGCAGAAATTCTGCCGTTGCAGTTGATCAACCCCGACAGCTTCCGTCTGTTGGAAGGTGCACCGAAAATCCGCCGCCAATTTCTGGACTGGGGTGTGTTCCACGTGGAACCCCGCTTCATGGCCACTTGGCAGCGCCTGCAGAAGGCCCTGCGGCAGCGGAACTCATGGCTGCGGCATGGTACACTTGACGCCGCTTCGCAAGCAGCCTGGGACCGAGAGCTATGCCTGGCCAGCGACGAAATAGATGAGTACCGTCGTGCCTATATCAAAGCCTTGAAACCAGTCTTTGAGCAGACCTTGAGCGAGTTGTTGGACCTCGAGGGGCTGACGCTGAGTTACTACCGAGGTTGGGATAAAGACCGTGAGCTCAGTGCTGTGCTTGCGACGTCCCTGCAGCGGGATCAGCAAATCGGACACACCCAGGCCGGCCCCCAACGCGCTGATTTGCGCCTTAGATTAGGTGCACATAATGCTGCGGATATTTTGTCCCGCGGCCAGCAGAAGTTGGTGGTGTGTGCGCTGCGTATTGCGCAAGGGCACTTGGTTAGCCAGGCAAGGCGCGGTCAGTGTATTTATCTGGTGGATGACTTGCCGTCGGAGCTCGACGAGCAGCACCGCCGTTCGCTATGCCGCTTGTTGGAAGACTTACGCTGCCAGGTATTCATTACCTGTGTAGACCACGAATTATTGAGGGAAGGCTGGCAGACGGAAACGCCAGTCGCTTTGTTCCACGTGGAACAAGGCCGTATCACCCAGACCCACGACCATCGGGAGTGAAGGCATGAGCGAAGAAAACACGTACGACTCGACCAGCATTAAAGTGCTGAAAGGTTTGGATGCCGTACGCAAACGTCCCGGTATGTACATTGGCGACACCGATGATGGTAGCGGTCTGCACCACATGGTGTTCGAGGTGGTCGATAACTCCATCGACGAAGCTCTGGCCGGTCACTGCGACGACATCAGCATTATCATCCACCCGGATGAGTCCATTACCGTGCGTGACAACGGTCGTGGCATCCCGGTAGACGTGCACAAAGAAGAAGGCGTTTCGGCGGCAGAGGTCATCATGACCGTGCTCCACGCCGGCGGTAAATTCGACGACAACTCCTATAAAGTATCCGGCGGTTTGCACGGTGTAGGTGTGTCGGTAGTGAACGCTCTGTCCGAAGAGTTGATTCTCACCGTTCGCCGTAGCGGCAAGATCTGGGAACAGACTTACGTCCACGGTGTGCCACAGGAACCGATGAAAATCGTTGGTGACAGTGAAACCACCGGTACCCAGATCCACTTCAAGCCATCGGCTGAGACCTTCAAGAACATCCACTTCAGCTGGGACATCCTGGCCAAGCGGATTCGTGAACTGTCCTTCCTCAACTCCGGTGTTGGCATCGTCCTCAAGGATGAGCGCAGCGGCAAGGAAGAGTTGTTCAAGTACGAAGGCGGCCTGCGTGCGTTTGTTGAATACCTGAACACCAACAAGACTGCGGTCAACCAGGTGTTCCACTTCAATATCCAGCGTGAAGACGGCATCGGCGTGGAAATCGCCCTGCAGTGGAACGACAGCTTCAACGAGAACCTGTTGTGCTTCACCAACAATATTCCCCAGCGCGATGGCGGTACTCACCTGGTGGGTTTCCGTTCTGCGTTGACGCGTAACCTGAACACCTACATTGAAGCGGAAGGTTTGGCGAAGAAGCATAAAGTCGCCACCACCGGTGACGATGCCCGTGAAGGCCTGACGGCTATTATCTCGGTCAAGGTTCCGGATCCGAAGTTCAGCTCCCAGACCAAAGACAAGCTGGTGTCTTCCGAAGTGAAGACCGCGGTTGAACAGGAAATGGGCAAATACTTCTCCGACTTCCTGTTGGAAAACCCCAATGAGGCCAAGCTGGTTGTCGGCAAGATGATCGATGCTGCCCGCGCCCGTGAAGCCGCGCGTAAAGCCCGTGAGATGACCCGTCGTAAAGGCGCGCTGGATATCGCCGGCTTGCCTGGCAAACTGGCTGACTGCCAGGAGAAGGACCCTGCCCTCTCCGAACTGTACCTGGTGGAAGGTGACTCTGCTGGCGGTTCCGCCAAGCAGGGTCGTAACCGTCGCACCCAGGCCATCCTGCCGTTGAAGGGCAAGATCCTCAACGTTGAGAAGGCGCGCTTCGACAAGATGATTTCCTCTCAGGAAGTCGGCACCTTGATCACTGCACTCGGCTGCGGTATTGGCCGTGATGAGTACAACATCGACAAGCTGCGTTACCACAACATCATCATCATGACCGATGCTGACGTCGACGGTTCGCACATTCGTACCCTGCTGCTGACGTTCTTCTTCCGTCAGCTGCCAGAGCTGATCGAGCGTGGCTACATCTACATTGCCCAACCGCCGTTGTACAAGGTGAAAAAAGGCAAGCAAGAGCAATACATCAAAGACGACGACGCCATGGAAGAATACATGACGCAGTCGGCCCTGGAAGATGCCAGCCTGCACCTGAACGACGAAGCCCCGGGCATCTCCGGTGAGGCGCTGGAGCGTCTGGTCAACGACTTCCGTATGGTCATGAAGACGCTCAAGCGTTTGTCGCGCCTGTATCCTCAGGAGCTGACCGAGCACTTCATCTACCTGCCGGCCGTGAGCCTGGAGCAGTTGGGCGATCACGCCGCCATGCAGGATTGGCTGGCCCAGTACGAAGTGCGTCTGCGTACCGTTGAGAAGTCTGGCCTGGTGTACAAAGCCAGCCTGCGCGAAGACCGTGAACGTAACGTGTGGCTGCCGGAGGTCGAACTGATCTCCCACGGTTTGTCCAACTACGTCACCTTCAACCGCGACTTCTTCGGCAGCAACGATTACAAAACGGTCGTTACCCTCGGCGCGCAACTGAGCACCCTGCTGGACGATGGTGCTTACATTCAGCGTGGCGAGCGCAAGAAAGCGGTCAAAGAGTTCAAGGAAGCCCTGGACTGGCTGATGGCTGAAAGCACCAAGCGCCATACCATCCAGCGATACAAAGGTCTTGGCGAGATGAACCCGGATCAGCTGTGGGAAACCACCATGGACCCGGCTCAGCGTCGTATGTTGCGTGTGACCATCGAAGACGCCATTGGCGCAGACCAGATCTTCAACACCCTGATGGGTGATGCGGTCGAGCCTCGTCGTGACTTCATCGAGAGCAACGCCTTGGCGGTGTCTAACCTGGATTTCTGATTAGGTAAACCTGCTTGAACAAAAAGGCCAACGCTTAGCGTTGGCCTTTTTTATTGGGTGATGGTTAAGCGTTTTAAAATGCTCCACGTGGAACATCAAGATTTTAACTTTGCGCCGTTGTCGCCACACTCTCCAAACGATACCCATATCCATAGATCGTCAACAGCTGCCAGCCGCGATCCGCCGTCAGTCCGAGCTTGTTACGCAGACGGTAGATATGGGTATCCAAAGGCCGTGACGAGACCATTTCCTCATGGCTCCAAAACCGCTCATACAGGTACTCGCGAGACAGCGGCCGGGCCAGGTTGGCAAACAGGCAACTGGCCAGGCGGTATTCCCGTTCTGTCAGGTTAATGGGTTTGCCTGCGCGGGTGACGGTCAGTTCCGCATCGTCGAAGGTTAGATCATTAAAGCTCTGTACTTCCTGGGTAGCCGACTTCTGTAAGCCGTGACGTCGCAGGACGGCGCTGACGCGTGCTTTGAGCTCGTTGGGGCGAAAGGGTTTACTGACGTAATCATCTGCGCCGCTGTTCAATGCGGTGACGATATCGCTTTCGGCATCGCGACTGGTGAGCATGATTACCGCGGGGGGCGATTCCATGTGTTCGCGGGTCCAGCGCAATAAGGCAATGCCCGAGATATCCGGCAGTTGCCAGTCCAGGATCAGCAGGTCAAAGGTTTCCCGCCGCAGTTGGCGCAGCAGGTCTTCGCCGCGCTCAAAGAAATGCAGCGACCATGGCTGTTCCGCAGTGCTGGGAATCTGTCGCAGTGTCTGTTCCACCCGTCGCAACTCGGCGGGCTCGTCATCCAGTATTGCGACTCGCATTGGGGTCCTTCCTACAAAAAATACGACTGCTTTAATGAGTGGCGACTGTGCAAAGCCAGCCTCTGAATCTGAACAATTATGGGCGGATTCTACGATCCTTGTATCTCTCGATACGCTGATAAGATCCCGTGATGCTCAAAGCAAAGATACCGGCTCCTGTCTGTGAGGAAAAGGACTCGCTCATACCCCTGCCCTGCAACAAGGTGAGGTATGGTTTGTTGCACGGTTCTGGGTAAAGTCCTCAACTGAGACCGAAATAAGCTTCACTGGTTTCAGAACACTGTTGAACGTCACCACATGGAAAGGGAGCGGGCCTATGACACCTTTATCCGATGACCATCAATGCCTTCGCATACTTTCGGCGGTAGCCCTGTGAAACTATGGCGCAAAGCCGAGAAACGCCAACCCTCCCAGGCACAGCTGTTATTCCACGGGTTGGTCCGTGAATGGTTGTTGATCGGGCTGGTGTTACTGCCCTTTACCGTTTACCTGTCCTTGAGCCCGGGCCTGGCACTGAATAACCCTCTCTACGACAGCCTGCGCCGCCTGACACCTTTACCGGTGGATCCACGGATTCTGCTGGTCACCATTGATGCGCCCAGCCTGGAAGTACTCGGCCCATGGCCGTGGCCGCGCAGTGTGCATGCAGATCTGATTGAACGCCTTAGCGCCGCCCAGCCGGCAGGCATTCTGTTTGACGTAGTCTTCAGCGAACCTAGCAAGGGGGCCGATGGACGACGGTTGGCTGATGCGGTCTGCAATGCTGGCAATGTACTGCTGCCCATCGTCGGTGATAGCAGTGTAAGGCCCAGCCTGCCAGGAGAGCCGCTGTCACCGTTGCTCAAGTGCGCCAAGGGCGTGGGGCATATCAACGTCGAAGCGGATAGCGACGGCATCGTACGCAGCGTGTATCTGCGTGAAGGCCCACCGGGAAGCACGCTCCCTCAATTGGCATGGCTGGCGTTCGCGCTGAGTGAGCAAGCACCGGTAATGCCGGGCCTTGCCCAGGAGCCCAGCAGCCAGCAGTGGCATCAAGAGCATGAAATCCGCGTGCCTTTCACCTCGGAAGATGACCACTTTCCCAGCGTGTCCTACCTCAGCGTATTACGCGGCGAGGTAGCTCCCGAGACACTGCGCGGCCGGCTGATTCTGATAGGTGCCACGGCGTATGGAATGGCCGATCGTTTTGTGACACCGCTCTCCTCCACCGTCGGCACGACCGCAGGAGTGGAGATCCAGGCCGATATCCTCAATGGTCTGTTGCAGGGACGCAGCATTGTCGACCTGCCCGGATGGCTTGCCGCCCTGTTGGCGACATCCCTGGTGACCTTGCTGCTGGGCCTTCTGCTGTATCGCCCTCGCTACGCCCTGTGGATGACCCTGGGTGGCATGACCGCGGCGCTGGTGGGCTCATGGGCATTGCTGCGCCTTGGGCATTGGTGGTCTCCCGCCGCGTGTTTGATCGGGCTGTTACTCAGCTATCTCATCTGGAACTGGCGGCGCCTGAGCGTCATCCTGGCCTACTTTGGTTGGGAACTGGCGCGGCTGGATAACGAGCCCAAGGTGCTGCCGGAGCGTCGTCGTGCGCCCGCCAGCAAGGGTGATGTGTTGCAGGGGCGGATCTTTGCCCTTGAGCAGGCAGTCAGTCGTACGCGTGATACGCGGCGCTTTATGGCTGACGGGTTGGAGTGCCTGCCGGTGGCTACGCTGATAACCGACCCACAGGGCAATATTCTGTTGGCCAACCGTGTAGCCCGTGATGTGTTCGGTAACGACCTGGTCAATTCAAACCTCATCGAACAACTCGCCGATCTGGGTTATCCCCCGCTGCATAACGGCGTACGCCCTGCCCTGTCAGCACTGGAATTGGTTGAGTTCCGCGATATCCACCAGCGCAGTCTGCGGATGGAGCTTGCGCCCTTGCTTCCGGCCGAAGGTGACTTCGCCCTCGGCTGGTTGTTGAGCCTGACGGACCTGAGCAAGGAGCGAGAAGCCCAGCAGCATCGCGAGACCATGCTGCGTTTCCTCTCCCACGACCTACGCGCACCCCATTCGGCGATCCTCGCCCTGCTGGATGTGCATAACGGCGAATCGCCAGTCTTTGCCCAGGTCGAACAACAGGTCCGACGGGCCTTGAGCCTTACCGAATCCTTTGTGCAATTGGCCAAGGCCGAGGCTGACGGTTACCAGTTCCAGCCTACCTTGTTCGCCATGCTGGTGATGGACGCCTTTGATCAAGTGGCGGTGATTGCGCAACTCAAGGGCATCCACCTGGTCCACGACCTGGATGAGGCGGATGAAGCCATGATCCATGCCGATCAATCACTGCTCACCCGTGCGTTGTTCAACGTGCTGGAGAATGCGATCAAATACTCCCCTTCCGGCACTACCGTCAGGTTAAGACACGGCAGTGCACAGGGGTGGTTGGAATGCCGCATCAGCGATCAGGGGCCGGGGATTGCCCCCGAGGATTTACCGGAACTGTTCAGCCAATACCGGCGTTTCGATTCGGCCCAGGGCAGTGACGGTCTTGGACTGGGGCTGACGATGGTTAAGGCCGTGGTGGAACGGCACGGTGGACGCATCGTTTGTGAAAGTGAGCTGGGCAAGGGCTCGACATTCATCCTGTTATTGCCGCAGTTGGAAGACTAAAAAACCGACTTTTCTGCTGTGCATAAAAAACCGGTCACAAGGACCGGTTTTTTTATGAAGAAAAAACTTATGCACGTTTTTCGAGATTTTATGATCTTCAGAAATATGCAGCTAAATCAGAAGGTTATGAATCAAAAAAGCCAATTCGCCAACAAAGCGTGCACAGGTTATCCACAGATCCTCAAATCGCCGGGGTCTCGACTACCAAGGGCTCAGGAGGCAGGGAACCCATGGCTCGCTGCTGTGCTTCATTCCATGCAGCGGCGCGGTCGTTCAGTGCAGCAATCGCACGCGGCCCCTCGCCTTCTGCGTACATCGGCTCGCCTATAACCACGGTGATGGTGCCAGCGCGTTTGGCCCAGCCGGTCTTCGGCCAGAACTTGCCGGCATTGTGGGCAATGGGTAGCACCGGCAGGTTGGCGTTGACCGCCAATGCCGTACCGCCCCGTGAGAACTTGCCTACGGTGCCGTAGGGCACACGCGTACCTTCGGGGAAGATCAGTACCCAGACGCCGTCCTTGAGCAACTCGTCGCCCTTCTTGGCCACGTGCTTGAGCGCCGCCTTGGGGTTGTCACGGTCAATGGCGATCGGGCGCAACATGGCCATGGCCCAGCCAAAGAACGGCACGTACAACAGTTCACGCTTAAGCACCTGGCTCAGGGGCGAGAAGTACGCGGAAAGAAAGAAGGTTTCCCAAGTGCTTTGGTGGTTCGACAAAATCACGCAGGGTTGGTCCGGGACGTTTTCTGCGCCCTTGACCTCAAAACGGATGTTCAGGAACACCTTGCTCAGCCACAACGCGCAACGGCACCAATAAACGTTGATGAAGCGATAACGCGCCTTGAACGGCAGGAAGGGGGCAATAAAAAAGCTCAGGGTGCACCAGAGAAACGAACTGGTGCCCAGCAGCAGGTAAAAGAAAAAGGTTCTGATGGCCTGCAAGATCGACATGGCGGCATTTACCGTTGCGGGACACGGCCCGCCTGTTAAAAGCGCACTCCCGAACAATCCTTGGTCAGGAAGTCGAGGGCGGCTAGTTGTTAATAAGTTCTGCGGCAACCGCCGCCAGATCGTCAAAAATCAAAGTGCCTACCGGCAGGTTTTTCGCCTGGGTCTTTTCGCCTTTTCCGGTCTTTACCAAAACTGGCTGAGAGTCGACGGCTTTGGCCGCCTCCAGGTCACTGAGGCTGTCCCCGACGAACCATATCCCAGCCAAGGGCACCTTGTAATGTTCTGCAATAGTTTTCAACATGCCAGGCTTGGGCTTGCGGCAATCGCAGCCCTCATCCGGCCCGTGAGGGCAGTAAACCACCAGCCCCACCTCACCTCCCTGTTCGGCCACCAACGTGCGCAAGCGCGCGTGCATGGCGTCCAGGGTGGCGATGTCGTAGTAACCGCGGGCGATGCCGGACTGGTTGGTGGCGATGGCCACCGTCCAGCCGGCTTTGCTCAACTGCGCGATGGCCTCGATCGAGCCGGGCAAGGGGATCCACTCCTGTACCGACTTGATGTAAGCGTCGGAGTCGTAGTTGATCACCCCGTCCCGATCGAGAATCAGCAGTTTCAACATGATCAGCCCAGTACGGAAATGTCAGCGATATTGATGAACAGGCCACGCAGACGCGCGAGCATGGCGTAACGGTTTTTCCGCACGCCGGCATCGTCGGCATTGATCATCACCGCTTCGAAGAACGCATCTACCGGCTCACGCAGAGACGCCAGGCGCGCCAACGCTTCAGCGTAGTTACGCTCGGCGATCAGCGGTTTCACGGCGTTCTCGGCCTTGGCGATGGCCGAGTTCAGCGAGAACTCCTTGGCATCGGCAAACAGGCTTGGGTCAACGTCGGCATTGCCGAGGTTGTCGGCCTTGCTCAGCAGGTTCGACACACGCTTGTTCACGGCAGCCAGGGCATCGGCTTCCGGCAGCTTGCGGAACGCTTGTACGGCTTGTACGCGCTGGTCGAAGTCCAGTGCCGAACCCGGTTGCAGGGCACGTACCGACAGGTAGACGGAAACGTCCACGCCTTCGTCTTCGTAACGCGCACGCAGGCGGTCGAACACGAACTCCAGCACTTGCTCGGCCAGGCCGGCTTGCTTGACCTTGGTCCCGAATTGGCCGACGGCGAACACCACGGCCTGGGTCAGGTCGAGATCCAGCTTCTTGTCGATCAGGATCCGCAGCACGCCCAATGCCGCACGGCGCAGGGCATACGGGTCTTTGCTACCGGTGGGCAACATACCGATACCGAAGATACCCACCAGCGTATCGAGCTTGTCGGCGATGGCCACGGCCGCACCCGTCAGCGTGGTCGGCAGTTCTGCACCGGCACCGCGTGGCATGTACTGCTCGTTCAGGGCCAGGGCGACGTCGTCCGGCTCGCCGTCGTTGAGGGCGTAGTAGTAACCGGCGACACCTTGCATCTCAGGGAACTCGCCAACCATCTCGGTGGCCAGGTCGCACTTGGACAGCAAGCCGGCACGGGCGGCCCAGGCTGCGTCGCCGCCGATGCGTGGCGCAATGTAGGCCGCCAGCTTGGAAACTCGCACGGCCTTGTCGTAGACACTGCCGAGTTTTTCCTGGAACACCACGTTTTGCAGGCGCAGGTTGAAGTCTTCGAGCTTCTGTTTCTTATCTTGCTTGAAGAAGAACTCGGCATCGGTCAGGCGCGGGCGAACGACTTTCTCGTTACCGGCGATGATCTGCTGCGGGTCCTTGCTTTCGATGTTGGCCACGGTGATAAAGCGCGGGAGCAACTTACCGTCTGCGTCCAGCAGGCAGAAATACTTCTGGTTGTCCTGCATGGTGGTGATCAACGCTTCTTGTGGCACGTCGAGGAAACGCTCTTCGAACGAGCACACCAGCGGCACCGGCCACTCCACCAGAGCGGTCACTTCGTCCAGCAGGCTTGGCGGCACGATGGCGGTGCCTTCCTGCAGGCGGGCCAATTCTTCGGTGCGCTTGCTGATCAGCTCGCGACGCTCATTGGCATCGGCCAATACGTAAGCGGCGCGCAGGTCGTTGAGGTAGTTGGCCGGCGACGTGATGCGTACGGCTTGCGGGTGGTGGAAGCGGTGGCCACGGGAATCACGACCGGCTTTCTGGGCGAGGAGGGTGCAGTCGATGACTTGATCACCGAGCAGCATCACCAGCCATTGGGTCGGACGTACGAACTCTTCCTTGCGCGCACCCCAGCGCATGCGCTTGGGGATAGGCAGGTCGTTCAGGGAGTCTTCAACGATGGTCGGCAGCAGGCTGGCGGTCGGCTTGCCGGTGATGACCTGGCTGAAACGCAGTTTCGGGCCGCTCTGGTCGATCTCGCTCAGCTCTACGCCACATTTCTTGGCAAAGCCAAGGGCGGCTTGTGTCGGGTTGCCTTCGGCATCGAAAGCTGCCTGGCGCGGTGGGCCGTCCAGGTTGATGTTGCGGTCCGGCTGCTGGGTTTCCAGCGCGGTCAGCAGCACAGCCAGGCGGCGCGGCGCGGCGTAGACTTTTTTGGCTTCAAACTTCAGGCCGGCAGTCTGCAGGCCTTTTTCGATACCGGCCAGGAATGCATCGGCCAGGGTATTGAGTGCCTTGGGTGGCAGCTCTTCGGTGCCCAGTTCAACCAGGAAATCTTGAGCACTCATTGTGCAGCCTCCAGCTTAGCCAACACTTCATCACGCAGGTCAGGGGTTGCCATCGGGAAGCCCAGCTTGGCGCGAGCCAGCAAATAGGCTTGGGCGACGGAACGCGCCAGCGTGCGCACACGCAGGATGTATTGCTGGCGCGCAGTTACCGAGATGGCACGGCGGGCGTCCAGCAGGTTGAAGGTATGGGACGCCTTCAACACCATTTCATAGCTTGGCAACGGCAGCGGCTGGTCGAGTTCGATCAGGCGCTTGGCTTCGCTTTCATAGAAGTCGAACAGTTCGAACAGCTTCTCGACGTTGGCGTGTTCGAAGTTGTAGGTGGACTGCTCCACTTCGTTCTGGTGGAACACATCGCCGTAAGTCACCTTGCCGAACGGGCCGTCAGCCCATACCAGGTCGTAGACCGAATCCACGCCTTGCAGGTACATGGCCAGACGCTCCAGGCCGTAGGTGATCTCGCCGGTCACCGGGTAGCATTCGATGCCGCCGGCTTGCTGGAAGTAAGTGAACTGCGTCACTTCCATGCCATTGAGCCAGACTTCCCAGCCCAGGCCCCAGGCGCCCAGAGTTGGCGATTCCCAGTTGTCTTCGACGAAACGGATGTCGTGCACCAGTGGGTCCAGGCCCACATGCTTGAGCGAGCCCAGGTACAGTTCCTGGAAGTTGTCCGGGTTGGGCTTCAATACCACCTGGAACTGGTAGTAGTGCTGCAGACGGTTCGGGTTTTCGCCGTAGCGGCCGTCAGTCGGGCGACGACTGGGCTGCACATAAGCGGCGTTCCAGGTTTCCGGGCCGATGGCCCGCAGGAATGTAGCGGTGTGGAAAGTGCCGGCGCCTACTTCCATATCGTAGGGCTGAAGTACCACACAACCTTGCTCGGCCCAGTATTGCTGGAGGGCGAGGATCAAGTCTTGGAAGGTACGCACGGCTGGCGTAGGCTGGCTCACGAAATTCACCTGTTACTTGGGCTGCGATTTAAAGAGCGGGAGTATACCCGATTCGGCCCCGCCACCACTCCCTGGAGCCTTATGCCACGCTGCTTTTGGTGTTCTGAAGATCCGCTGTACATGGCTTATCACGATCAAGAGTGGGGAACGCCGCTGCGCGATGCGCAGGGTTTGTTCGAGTTGCTTTTGCTCGAAGGGTTCCAGGCGGGTCTGTCCTGGATCACTGTTTTACGCAAACGCGAGCATTATCGAAAGGTCTTGTTCGGCTTTGATGCGCAGCGTCTGGCGCGGTTAAGCGATGAAGAAATCGAGGCGCTGATGCAGGATCCAGGCATCGTGCGCAATCGCTTGAAGCTCAACGCTACACGGCGCAACGCGGCGGCCTGGCTGGCGCTGGAAGACCCGGTGGGGTTGCTGTGGTCATTTGTCGGCGGCAAACCCAAGGTCAATCACTTCAAGGATCGCAGCGACGTCCCGGCCATTACACCCGAGGCTGAAGCCATGAGCCGCGCCTTGAAGAAAGCCGGTTTCACCTTCGTCGGGCCGACCATCTGCTACGCCTTCATGCAGGCCTCGGGCATGGTCATGGACCACACTCAGGACTGTGACCGTTACGCGGACTTGGTCAACGCCGGTTAGAATGCCGGTTTTGCGCACCACACACGATCAGGAGTGACCTGTGGAAAAGTTTAAAGGCGCCTTGCTGGTAGGCGCTCTCCGGTTGTTTGCCCTGCTGCCCTGGCGCGCCGTACAAGCCGTCGGCACGGGCATCGGCTGGATCATGTGGAAAACCCCCAACCGCTCCCGCGACACCGTGCGGATCAACCTTTCCAAGTGTTTCCCGGACATGGACCCGGCCGAGCGCGAGCGCCTGGTGGGCCGCAGCCTGATGGACATCGGCAAGTCCCTGACCGAAAGTGCTTGCGCGTGGATCTGGCCAGCCCAGCGCTCCATCGACCTGGTGCGGGAAGTCGAGGGTCTGGAAGTGTTGCACCAAGCCCTGGCCTCGGGCAAAGGCGTGGTGGGTATCACCAGTCACCTGGGCAACTGGGAAGTGCTGAACCACTTCTATTGCAGCCA
Organism: Pseudomonas sp. W15Feb34; assembly: GCF_023127765.1. Taxonomy (NCBI): domain Bacteria; kingdom Pseudomonadati; phylum Pseudomonadota; class Gammaproteobacteria; order Pseudomonadales; family Pseudomonadaceae; genus Pseudomonas; species Pseudomonas sp. W15Feb34. The sequence goes on along the minus strand of NZ_SPKN01000003.1, from coordinate 103,367 downwards.
GTGCAAACCGATCATTTTCTATCGCCCGCCCAAGCTCAAGGCGGTGGACGAACTGCTGCGCAAACAACGCGTGCAATTGGGCAACCGCGTGGCGGCGTCGACCAAGGAAGGCATTCTCAGCGTGATCAAGGAAGTGCGCAAAGGCGGCCAGGTAGGCATTCCTGCCGACCCGGAACCAGCCGAGTCCGCCGGCATCTTCGTACCGTTTTTCGCCACCCAGGCCCTCACCAGCAAATTCGTGCCGAACATGCTCGCGGGCCACAAGGCTGTTGGCGTATTCCTGCACGCGTTGCGCCTGCCGGACGGCTCAGGCTACAAAGTGATCCTGGAAGCGGCGCCGGAAGACATGTACAGCACCGACACCGCCACCTCCTGCGCGGCGATGAGCAAAGTGGTGGAGCGCTATGTCGGCGCCTACCCGAGCCAGTACATGTGGAGCATGAAGCGCTTCAAGAAGCGCCCGCCGGGTGAGGCGCGGTGGTACTGACTCACACCTGACTCAAGACCGATATAGAAACAATGTGGGAGGGGGCTTGCTCCCGATAGCGGTGGTTCAGTCAAATATGCATTGGCTGACACACTGCCATCGGGAGCAAGCCCCCTCCCACATTTAGTCCTGTATCAAGCCTGGCGATCGAGTTTCTTCAGGAACACGGTCATCTCTTTTTCGGCCTGCTTGTCGCCGTGGGCCTGGGCCGCTTCAATGCCTTTTCCCCACGCCTGTCGTGCTGAGGCACTGTCACCCTGCGCCTGGTGCGCCTTGCCCAACAGCTTCCACGCCGCCGAATACTTCGGATCGAACTCGAGGCACTTGCCCAGATGCTCGGCGGCTTTGGCGTTGTCTTTCAAGTCCAGATAACCCTTGCCCAAGCCGAAACGCAGCAGCGAATTATCCACACCCTTGGCGAGCATTTTTTCCAGGGATTCGAGCATGTCGGTCACTCCGTTTGATCAGAAAAAGCTCAAGCCCACGTGGAACAGCTTCTCTACATCGCGGATATGTTTTTTATCCACAAGGAACAAAATCACATGGTCTGCGGTGGCGATCACCGTGTCGTCGTGGGCGATGATCACTTCTTCATCGCGGATGATTGCGCCAATGGTGGTACCCGGCGGCAGGCCGATATCGCGGATGGCCTTGCCAATCACCTTGCTCGACTTCGAATCACCGTGGGCAATCGCCTCGATGGCTTCCGCCGCACCCCGGCGCAGGGAGTGCACGCTGACAATATCGCCACGCCGCACGTGGGCGAGCAAGGTACCGATGGTCGCCAGTTGGGGGCTGATGGCGATGTCGATATCGCCGCCCTGGATCAGGTCCACATAGGCCGGGTTGTTGATGATGGTCATCACCTTCTTCGCCCCCAGCCGCTTGGCCAGCAACGACGACATGATGTTGGCTTCGTCATCGTTGGTCAGGGCGAGGAAGATATCGGCGTCGGCGATGTTTTCTTCCATCAGCAGGTCGCGGTCCGAGGCGCTGCCTTGCAGTACGACAGTGCTGTCGAGGGTGTCGGACAAATGCCGGCAACGCGTCGGGCTCATCTCGATGATCTTCACCTGGTAGCGGCTTTCGATGGCCTCGGCCAACCGCTCGCCGATCTGCCCGCCGCCTGCGATGACGATGCGTTTGTAGCTCTCGTCGAGCCTGCGCATTTCGCTCATGACCGCACGAATATTCGCCTTGGCGGCGATGAAAAACACTTCGTCGTCGGCCTCGATCACCGTGTCGCCCTGGGGCAGGATCGGCCGGTCACGACGGAAAATCGCGGCCACGCGGGTTTCCACGTTTGGCATGTGCTCACGCAGCTGGCGCAGTTGCTGGCCAACCAACGGCCCGCCGTAGTACGCCTTTACCGCCACCAGTTGCGCCTTGCCCTCGGCGAAGTCGATCACCTGCAAGGCGCCAGGGATTTCGATCAGGCGCTTGATGTAGTGGGTGACCACCTGTTCCGGGCTGATCAATACGTCCACCGGAATGGCGTCATTATCGAACAGGCCGGCGCGAGTCAGGTAGGCCGCTTCGCGCACCCGGGCGATCTTGGTTGGGGTGTGGAACAACGTATGAGCGACCTGGCACGCGACCATGTTGGTCTCGTCGCTGTTGGTCACCGCCACAAGCATGTCGGCATCGTCGGCACCCGCCTGACGCAGCACCGTTGGAAACGACGCCCGGCCTTGTACCGTGCGAATGTCCAGGCGGTCGCCCAGGTTGCGCAGGCGCTCGGCATCGGTGTCGACCACGGTGATGTCGTTGGCTTCGCCGGCCAAGTGTTCGGCCAGCGTGCCTCCGACCTGCCCTGCCCCAAGGATGATGATTTTCATCCGGTCACTCCCTTAAACCCATTCAGCCGCGTGCGGCGGCGATCTTGATCAGTTTGGCGTAGTAGAAGCCATCGTGCCCGCCTTCCTGCGCGAGCAGTTGGCGGCCGTGGGGCTGCTTGATGCCGGCGCTGGTAGCGAGGTCCAGTTCGCGCGCGCCGCTGGTGCGGGCGAGGAAGGCTTGGATGACCTCAGTATTTTCGGTGGGTAGCGTGGAGCAGGTGGCGTACAGCAGGATGCCGCCGACTTCCAGGGTTGGCCACAGGGCGTCAAGCAATTCGCCTTGCAGCACCGCGAGGGCGGCGATGTCGTCGGGCTGGCGGGTCAGCTTGATGTCCGGGTGCCGACGGATCACGCCGGTGGCGGAGCAAGGTGCGTCCAGCAGGATGCGCTGGAATGGCTTGCCGTCCCACCAGGTCGCTGTGTCGCGGCCGTCGGCGGCGATCAGGTCGGCGCTGAGGCCCAGGCGTGCAAGGTTTTCCCGCACGCGCACCAGGCGTTTGGCTTCAAGATCCACAGCCACTACACCGGCCAGGTCTTTTTCAACCTCAAGGATGTGACAGGTCTTACCGCCTGGCGCGCAGCAGGCGTCGAGTACGCGCTGGCCGGGGGCCAAATCGAGCAGGTCGGCCGCCAATTGCGCGGCCTCGTCCTGCACACTGATCCAGCCTTCGGCAAAGCCCGGCAGGCTGCGTACATCGGTGGCGGCTTCCAGCACGATGCCGTCGGTGCTGTACACGCACGGGGTGGCGTTGATGGCCGCGTCGGCCAGTAATTGCAGGTACGCGTCACGGCTGTGGTGGCGGCGGTTGACCCGCAGGATCATCGGCGGGTGCGCGTTGTTGGCCGCGCAGATAGCCTCCCATTGCTCGGGCCAGAAGGCTTTCAGGGATTTTTGCAGCCAGCGCGGGTGGGCGGTGCGCACCACCGGATCATGTTCCAGCTCGGCCAGCAGTGCTTCGCTTTCACGCTGGGCCCGGCGCAGTACGGCATTGAGCAGGGCCTTGGCCCAGGGCTTTTTCAGCTTGTCGGCGCAACCGACGGTTTCACCGATGGCGGCGTGGGCCGGTACGCGGGTGTAGAGCAATTGATACAGGCCCACCAGCAACAGCGCCTCGACATCAGCGTCTGCCGCCTTGAACGGTTTTTGCAGCAGCTTGGCTGCCAGTGCCGACAACCTTGGCTGCCAGCGGGCGGTGCCAAAGGCCAGGTCTTGGGTGAAACCGCGATCCCGGTCTTCGACCTTATCCAGTTGTGTCGGCAATGAACTGTTCAGCGAAGCTTTGCCGTTGAGCACGGCGGCGAGTGCCTTGGCGGCGGCCAGACGTGGGTTCATTGAGCGGCCACCCCGAGGATCGTGCCCAAGGCAAATTTCTCACGGCGGCTATTGAACAAATCGCTGAAGTTCAGCGCTTTGCCGCCGGGCAATTGCAGACGTGTCAGGCACAGCGCCTGCTCACCGCAAGCGACCAACAGCCCGTCTTTGCTGGCGCCGATAATCTCGCCGGGGGCGCCTTTGCCGTCGGCCAGGGTCGCGTTCAACACCTTCAAGGCTTCGCCGTTCAGGGTGCTATGGCAGATTGGCCATGGGTTGAAGGCACGTACCAGGCGCTCCAGCTCCACGGCCGGGCGGCTCCAGTCGAGGCGCGCTTCGTCTTTGTTCAATTTGTGCGCGTAGGTGGCCAGGCTGTCGTCCTGTACCTCGCCTTCCAGGGTGCCTGCTGTGAGGCCGGCGATGGCCTGGATCACGGCAGGTGGGCCCATTTCGGCAAGGCGGTCGTGCAGGCTGCCACCGGTGTCTTGCGCGGTGATCGGGGTGGTGACCTTGAGCAGCATCGGTCCGGTGTCCAGGCCCGCCTCCATGCGCATCACGGTCACGCCGCTTTCGCTGTCGCCCGCCTCCACGGCGCGCTGGATCGGCGCCGCACCACGCCAGCGAGGCAGCAGCGAAGCATGGCTGTTGATGCAACCCAGGCGCGGGATATCCAGCACCGCCTGGGGCAGGATCAAACCGTAGGCCACCACCACCAGCAGGTCCGGTTTCAGCGCGGCCAGTTCGGCCTGGGCTTCGGCGTTACGCAGGGTCGGCGGTTGCAGCACCGCTATGTTGTGTTCAAGCGCCAATAGCTTGACCGGGCTCGGCATCAGTTTTTGCCCGCGACCGGCCGGGCGATCCGGCTGGGTGTACACCGCGACGATGTCATAAGGGCTGGCAAGCAGCGCCTTGAGGTGTTCGGCGGCGAATTCAGGGGTGCCGGCAAAAACAATGCGCAATGGCTCGGTCATGGGAGTTCTCGGTTAAAAACAGTCACAAAAGAAAAAGGCTTGCCGCAGCAAGCCTTTGGAAGAAGGGCATCAAGCTTGCTGGCGATGCTTTTTTTCCAGCTTCTTCTTGATCCGGTCCCGCTTGAGCGTGGACAGGTAATCGACAAACAGCTTGCCGTTAAGGTGGTCGCATTCATGTTGGATGCACACTGCCAACAGACCTTCGGCAATCAGCTCAAAAGGCTTGCCGTCACGGTCCAGGGCCTTGATCTTCACGCGCAGCGGGCGTTCGACGTTCTCGTAGAACTCCGGCACCGACAGGCAGCCTTCCTGGTATTCGCCCATCTCATCGGTCAGCGGTTCGAACTCGGGGTTGATGTACACCCGGGGTTCGCTGCGATCTTCCGACAGGTCCATGACCACGACACGCAGATGCACGTTGACCTGGGTAGCGGCGAGGCCAATGCCCGGAGCTTCATACATTGTTTCAAACATGTCATCGACCAACTGACGAACCTTGTCGTCCACTACGGCCACCGGCTTGGCGATCGTGCGCAGGCGCGAGTCGGGAAATTCGAGGATGTTCAAAATAGCCATAAGCGTAATTGCTGCACATGTGAGGTAAAGACCAATCGGCGGTGGGATGGACCCACACGGCCGGTGTGAAACGCTCAGAAGCCACGAGGGCCAAGGCATTTCACGCGAACGCACATAATAAAGGAGATTCACCCCATGAGGAAATCGCTACTCGTCTTGCTGCTGTGGGCCCCCGTCGCCATGGCGTTGATTCCCAAGCCCACTGAACGCTTGGATCACGCGACGCAACAGGCCATCCAGCACTTTTTACTGCATAACCGGATTGTCGATACGCCCCAGGACCTGGACAACGCGCCTTATATCGTCGCAGCGCAAGGCGGTCGCGTGCTGGGGGCCAACGGTGAGCGCGTGCATGCTCGCGGTCAGTTGGACCCGGCCCAGCCAAGCTACGGAATCTTTCGTCGAGGCAAGGTCTACACCGACCCAGGCACCCAGGAGCTACTGGGCATCAATGCCGACGATATCGGCACCGCACGCTTTGTACTCGCCGACGACCTCACCACCCTGGCGGTGCAGCGGGTTACCCAGGAAATCCGTCCAGGTGACCGCTTGCTTGGTGCCCAACGTCCGGTCGCGCTGAACACCCTGGAGTCAGCCAAATCCACGGCTTTCATCGCAGGGCACATCATCGACATCCCCAGGGGCGTCACTCAGATTGGTGTTCTGGACGCCGTGACCCTGAACAAGGGCCGCCGCGACGGATTGATCGAAGGCCAGTTACTGACGGTGATCAAGGCGGGTGCCACGGTGCGAGACGTCCTTACCGGCACGCCAACACAACTCCCGGAAGAACGGGCCGGCACTCTTCTGGTGTTTCGCACCTATGAAAAACTCAGCTACGCCTTGGTGCTCAGTGCTTCACGCGCGCTGGCTGTAAAGGATCGTTTCGAGACCCGTCAACAAGCGCAATAAATAGCCTGCTAAATAAGTTACCAACAGAGTTATCCACAGCTTGTTCCGGTCAAGGATGATCAAATGAATCCGATAAACAGTAGCGAAATTTCTCCGGCAGAGCTGGAAGCCCGACTACGCTTGCACAGGCTGCCAGAACTGGGTCCCAAGCGTTTTCACGTATTGATCCAAGCGTTCGGCTGCGCCTCCAAGGCCCTCAGTGCCCCCGCCAGTGCCTGGCGTTCCCTCGGGTTGCCCGCCATCAGCGCCGATGCCCGGCGTAGCCCGCAAATCCGTGATGGCGCCAGTACGGCATTGGCCTGGTTAGAGCGTCCGGCCCAGCATTTGCTGATGTGGGACCAACTTGAGTACCCGGCCTTGCTCGCTCAGATCGACGACGCACCGCCGCTGTTATTCGTTGCGGGCGACCCGGGCATTCTGGAAAAACCACAGTTGGCCATGGTCGGTAGCCGGCGTGCTTCCCGCCCCGGCATGGACACGGCCGCCGCGTTTTCCCGCAGCCTGGCGAGCGCCGGTTTTGTCATCACCAGTGGTTTGGCGCTGGGCATTGACGGCGCAGCACACCAGGCAGCGCTGGAGGTGGGCGGTCGTACAGTCGGGGTGCTTGGCACCGGGCTGGAAAATTTTTATCCACAGCGCCACCGCAAGCTCGCTGCCGCGATGATTGCCCAAGGCAGCGCGGTGGTTTCTGAGTTTCCGTTGGACGCGGGGCCCCAGGCCGGTAATTTTCCACGGCGCAATCGGATTATCAGCGGGCTCTCGCTGGGGGTTCTGGTGGTGGAAGCCAGCATGGCCAGCGGTTCGCTGATCACCGCACGGCTGGCCGCAGAGCAAGGGCGCGAGGTGTATGCGATCCCTGGCTCCATTCACCATCCCGGTGCCAAGGGTTGCCATCAACTGATCCGTGATGGCGCGGTGCTGGTGGAAACCATCGAACACATCCTTGAGGCGCTGCGCGGTTGGCAGGCGTTATCGCGCCCTGCGCCGGTGCCGATCACCCACCCACTGGTGGCACTGCTGCATGCTGCGCCGCATACCAGTGAAGCCCTGGCGATTGCCAGTGGTCGGCCGTTGTCCCAGGTGCTGGCGACTCTTACGGAGCTGGAGCTGGAAGGCCAGGTCATCTGCGAAAGCGGGCGCTGGCTGGCGCGTTGCCAGGTTTAGGTGCTGCCGGTTTTTGGCGCTGGGTTTTGTAACGAAGATCGGTAAACTGCCCAGAGCTTTAGTCCGGAGATTAAATAATGGTCAACAGGTGGCGTGTGCTGCAAGCCGCACGGGAAATTCGCGCAGGCGCGGTGATTGCCTATCCGACCGAGGCGGTCTGGGGCCTGGGTTGCGACCCGTGGAATGAAGAAGCGGTGGATCGGCTATTGGCGATCAAGAACCGCTCGGTGGACAAGGGCCTGATTCTGGTAGCGGACAACATTCGTCAATTCGACTTCCTGTTCGAAGACTTCCCGGACACCTGGATCGATCGCATGGCCAGCACCTGGCCCGGGCCGAATACCTGGCTGGTGCCCCACCAGGACTTGTTGCCCGAATGGGTCACCGGTATGCATGACACTGTGGCGTTGCGGGTCACTGATCACCCGTTGGTGAGGGATTTGTGCGCTCAGGTCGGGCCGTTGATCTCCACGTCGGCCAACCCTCAGGGGCGCCCGGCGGCACGCACGCGTATTCGCGTGGAGCAGTATTTCCGCGGGCAAGTGGACTTGGTGTTGGGTGGCGCGCTGGGTGGGCGCAAGAACCCAAGCCTGATTCGGGACCTGGTGACAGGTGAGGTTGTGCGTCCCTCCTGAGATCGAGGCACGGCCATCGCGGGCAAGCCCGGCTCCCACATTTGATCAGTCATCGCGGTCAAATGTGGGAGCTGGCTTGCCTGCGATGACGCACTCAAGGCAACAGAATGGTTGAGCCAGTCGTGCGTCGCGCCGACAACTCGGTCTGCGCTTTGGCCGCATCCGCCAGCGGGTAGCGCTGGTTGATATCAATGCGCACCTTGCCGCTCTTGATCATCGAAAACAGATCGTCCGCCATCGCCTGCAAGTTCGCCGGATTGTTGGCGTAGGTCGCCAGCGTCGGGCGGGTCACGTACAGCGAGCCCTTGGCCGACAGAATGCCCAGGTTCACCCCGTCCACCGCGCCCGACGCGTTGCCAAAGCTTACGACCAAACCCCGTGGCGCCACGCTGTCCAGAGAGGTCAGCCAGGTGTCCTTGCCGACGCCGTCGTACACCACCGGCACCTTTTTACCGTCAGTCAATTCCAGCACACGTTGTGCGACATTCTCCTTGCTGTAGTCGATGGTTTCCCAGGCGCCGAGGGATTTGGCCAGGGCGGCCTTTTCCGGCGAACTCACGGTGCCGATCAGCTTCACGCCCAGGGCCTTGGCCCATTGGCAGGCCAGGGAGCCCACGCCACCGGCAGCCGCGTGGAACAGGATGGTTTCGCCGCCTTTCAATTCGTAGGTCTGGCGCAACAGGTATTGCACGGTCAGGCCCTTGAGCATGGCCCCGGCGGCCTGCTCGAAACTGATGTCATCCGGCAGGTGCACCAGGTTGGCGGCGGGCAACACATGCAACTCGCTGTAGGCACCCAGCGGGCCGCTGCCGTAGGCCACGCGGTCGCCGACTTTGAACTGGGTGACTTCACTGCCCACGGCATCGACGACACCAGCGCCTTCAGCGCCCAGGCCGGATGGCAGCGCGGGCGGTGCGTAGAGGCCACTGCGAAAATAGGTGTCGATGAAGTTCAGACCGATGGCCTCGTTACGCACCCGCACCTGTTGTGGGCCAGGCTCCGCTGGCGTGTAGTCCACATACTCAAGTACTTCGGGGCCGCCGTGGGCGCTGAACTGGATACGTTTGGCCATCTGCACTTCTCCTTGGGTTCGAATCTGCGTAGCCCCCTATCGGACTCCTAAGCTTGATCTTCGTCAACTGCCGCGCACCTAAGTGCAGTGGCATGTGGGCGCAGTGGTATCCTGTGCGCCCATTTGCCGCCGACGCCCAATGGCCTCGCGTAGCTTTGCCCGATTCAAGGTGATGCCATGACTACCCGCACCGAGGCCGTTAAAGCCTACCTGCTTGACCTGCAAGATCGCATTTGCAACGCCCTGGAAACCTTCGAGACGGACGCTCGCTTTATCGAAGACGCCTGGACCCGGCCTGCCGGTGGTGGCGGTCGCACCCGTGTGATCGAGAACGGTTCGGTGATCGAAAAAGGCGGCGTTAACTTTTCCCACGTGTTTGGCAGCGGTTTGCCACCGTCCGCCAGTGCCCATCGGCCTGAGCTGGCTGGTCGGGGGTTTGAAGCCTTGGGCGTGTCACTGGTGATTCATCCGCATAACCCGCATGTGCCGACATCCCACGCCAATGTGCGCTTTTTCATCGCTGAAAAAGAAGGCGAAGAACCGGTGTGGTGGTTCGGTGGCGGCTTTGACTTGACCCCGTATTACGGCAACGAAGAAGACTGCGTCCACTGGCACCGTGTGGCCGAGCAAGCTTGTGCGCCCTTTGGCCCGGACGTGTACGCACGCTATAAAGCCTGGTGCGACGCCTATTTCCACATCAAGCATCGCAATGAACCTCGCGGTATCGGTGGCCTGTTCTTCGATGACTTGAACGAATGGGGCTTCGACACCTGTTTCGCCTTTATCCGTGCCATCGGCGATGCCTATATCGATGCCTACCTGCCGATTGTGCAACGTCGCAAGGCCATGGCGTATACCGAGCAGCAGCGTCAGTTCCAGGAGTTCCGCCGGGGCCGCTACGTCGAGTTCAACCTGGTCTATGACCGTGGCACCCTGTTCGGTCTGCAGTCGGGCGGGCGTACAGAATCGATCCTGATGTCGCTGCCGCCCCAGGTCCGTTGGAGCTACGACTGGAAGGCCGAGGCCGGTAGCGAGGAGGCGCGCCTCACCGATTATTTCCTGCAAGACCGCGACTGGCTCGGCGTCGTTGCAGCCAAGGCGGCGGTGTGATGGACCGTTATGTCGTGTTCGGCAACCCCATCGGCCACAGTAAATCGCCGCTGATCCACCGTATGTTCGCCGAGCAGACCGGCGAACAACTGGACTACAGCACGTTGCTCGCGCCGTTGGAGGATTTCACCCACTGCGCCCGTGAGTTTTTTCGCCAGGGCCGTGGCGCCAACGTGACCGTGCCGTTCAAGGAAGACGCCTATCGTTTGGCCGATACCTTGACCGAACGCGCCCAGCGCGCTGGAGCCGTGAACACCCTGAGCAAACTGGCGGACGGTACGTTGTTGGGAGACAACACCGACGGCGCCGGCCTGGTGCGCGACCTGACGGTCAACGCCGGGCTGAACCTGCAAGGCAAACGCATCCTGTTGTTGGGAGCCGGTGGCGCGGTGCGCGGTGCACTTGAGCCGTTGCTGGCACAGCAACCCTCTTCGTTGATCATTGCCAACCGCACCGTGGAAAAGGCCGAGCTGCTCGCTGAGCTGTTCGACGACCTGGGCCCGGTGTCTGCCAGTGGTTTCGACTGGCTACGTGAGCCGGTGGACGTGATCATCAATGCCACGTCCGCCAGCCTGTCAGGCGATGTACCGCCGATTGCCGGCAGCCTGATCGAGCCGGGCAAGACGTTCTGCTACGACATGATGTACGCCAAGGAACCTACCGCGTTCTGCCGCTGGGCTGCGGAACACGGCGCTGTGGTGGCGATGGATGGTTTGGGGATGCTGGTGGAGCAGGCAGCGGAAGCCTTCTTCCTGTGGCGTGGTGTGCGCCCTGATTCAGCACCGGTGTTAGCCGAACTACGCCGTCAATTGGCCTGATCGTGTTCAATCTTGGAAATGGAGGGGGCAACTGTTGGCCCCTTCCAGTTTTCTTAACTCTTCGATTACTTGCGGCCTGGCCCCACGCAAGGTCAGGCTACGCCCCAACCGCGCCAACCGTCGCGCCTCCTGATGCAGCATCTCCACCCCGGAGTAGTCGATAAAATTGATCTGCTGCGCTTCGATCACCACCCGTGTGCCCTGCAGACTTTGCAGGCGTACTTGCAGGTAATGGCTGGCGCCAAAAAAGATCGAGCCACCCACTCGTAATACATCCTCGTCCCCATCGCGCCATTGCTGAACCCGTGGTTGCGAAGTGCGCTTGAGGTAGAAAAACAGCGATGCCAACACCCCGGCATAAATCGCCGTTTGTAGCTCCAGCAGCAAGGTGGCGACACACGTCAGGCCCATCACCACGAATTCGGCGCGGCTGACACGAAACAAAGCACGAATCCCTCGATGATCCACCAAACCCCAGCAAATCAGCAGGATGCTGGCGGCCATGCTGGGGATGGGAATATGCGCGATCAACGTCGCGCCGAACAACGCAAATAACGCCACCCACAGCGCGGAAAACACCCCAGCCAGGGGCGAACAAGCACCCGCCTCGTAACTGAGGCCCGAACGGGTGAACGAACCGGCTGACAGGTAGCCGGAGAAAAATCCGCCAACGATGTTGGATAAACCCTGGGCGCGCACTTCCTGGTTGGCGTCGAGTAATTGTTGCGAGCGAGCCGACAGTGAGCGTGCAATCGACAGGCTGGTCACCAACCCCAGCATCCCCACCGCCACCGCGCTGGGCAACAGGCGCAGTACCAGGTCCAGGTCCATCGGCAATGGACTGAACGGCGGCAACTGGCCGATAAACGAACTGACCAGCGCCACATGCCCGAACATCGTCGGCCACAGCCATGCCGTCAGGCTACCCAAGACTAAAGCGATCAACAGCGTCGGCCAGCGTGGCACCAGAGACTTGAGCAGCGCGCCCACCAGCAAAGTGCCGAGCCCGAGGATCACGGACGCACGATCCCACTCACCGCCATGGTCGACCAGCGCCAGCAGGCTGTTGAGGGCGGTGGCCTGGCTCGGCAAGTCCAGCCCCAGCAGGTTCGGCAACTGCCCCAGGGCAATCACCACCGCGGCGCCCAGGGTGAAACCCAGCACCACCGAATGGGAGACAAAATTCACCAGCGCGCCAAAGCGCAGAAGGCCGAGCAACCACTGGAACACCCCGGCGAGGAAGGTCAGCAACAGGATGAGGGTGATGTAGTCCTGGGAACCTGGCACGGCCAATGGGCTGATACTGGCGTAAAGCACGATGGAAATCGCCGCCGTGGGCCCACAGATCAGGTGCCAGGAAGAGCCCCACAGGCAAGCGATCAAGACCGGGATGATCGCCGCGTAGAGCCCGTATTCCGGTGGCAGGCCGGCGATCAGTGCGTAGGCAATCGACTGTGGCAGGGCCAGTACGGCGCCACTGAGGCCGACGATCGCATCCCGGCCGACGCTGGCGCGGGTTTGGCGCGGGAGCCAGCTGAGGAAGGGGAAGAGTGTGTGGCGGTTGGGCCGGGGCATCGCAGGCTCGGGTAGAAGGTTTGGCTTAGAGTATCAGTACACACCGGCTCCCTGTGGGAGGGGGCTTGCTCCCGATAGCGGTGTTTCAGCCAATACATTCATAGCTGATAGGCCGTCATCGGGGGCAAGCCCCCTCCCACATTTGGATCCAGGCGCATCTTAGAGTTGGGCTTTGACCGCGGGCAACGCATCCTGGCCATCCAGGGTTTTCACGCCGTCGAGCCACTTGTCCAGCACCGCGGGGTTGGCCTTGATCCACGCTTTGGCCGCCTCGGCATTGCTGACCTTGTTGTTGGCCACCTGCGCCATGATGCCGTTCTCCATCTCCTGGGTGAAACTCAGGTTGGTCAGCAGTTTGGCGACATTCGGGCAGGCTTGGGCGTAACCCTTGCGGGTCAAGGTATACACGCTACCGGTGGCGCCAAAATACTGCTCGCCGCCCTTGAGGTAATGCATCTTCAACTGCACGTTCATCGGGTGCGGCGTCCAGCCGAGGAAGGTGACGAAGCGCTGTTTCTTCACCGCTCGCGACACCTCGGCGAGCATCGCCTGCTCGCTGGATTCGATCAGCTTCCACTGGCCCAGGTCGAAGTCATTCTTTTTGATGATCTCCTGCAACGAGATATTTGCCGGCGCGCCGGAGCCGATGCCGTAGATCTTCTTGTCGAACTTGTCGGCAAACTTGTTCAGGTCGGCAAAGTCACGTACGCCGGCGTCCCATACGTAGTCCGGCACCGCGAGGGTGAACTCGGTGCCGTCGAGGTTCTTCGCCAGTTGTACCACATCGCCGTTGGCCACGAACTTGTCATAAAAACCTTGTTGCGCCGGCATCCAGTTGCCGAGAAACACATCCACCTGGCCGTCCTTGAGCCCGCCAAAAGTGATCGGCACCGCCAGGGTATCGACCTTGGCTTTGTAGCCCATGCCCGTCAGCAAAAAGCCGGTAATGGCATTGGTGGCGGCAATGTCGCTCCAGCCTGGATCGGCCATCTTTACCGTTTCACAGCGAGCGTCTGCGTACACGTTGGCGCTGCCCAGCGCCAATATGCTCAGTACCACGGTCAACTTTTGCATGGCCTTCCCTCTGTCTGTTTATTGGTTTTGGCAGGGTTGTGGATAACGTGCCTTGCGCTCCAGGTCGTCGAGGTCGATATGGTTGCGCATGTACTGCTGACTGGCATCCACCTGTGGCTGGTGATCCCAGCTCTTGAGCGTGCCTTGAGTCAGTGCCTCAAACACCAGACGGCGGCGACGCTGGCTGGCAAGCACTTTCTGATGGATCGCCGGGATGTCCCATTTGGCCCGCGCTTCACACAAAAAGGCCTCGAACAGCGAGCGATGTTCTGCTGACAGGCTGAGGTTCTCCCGCTCGTGCGGGTCGTTGCGCACATCAAACAGTAGGCAAGGGTCGTCTTCGCTGTAGATAAATTTGTAGGCGCCCCGGCGAATCATCATCAATGGGCTGATGGTGCCTTCGGCCATGTATTCGCCAAACACTTCGTCATGCCCGCCCTGCCCTTGCAAGTGCGGGACCAGAGAGCGACCGTCCAACGGCAAGTGCGGGTCCAGCTCGCCGCCGGCCAGCTCCACCAGGGTCGGCAGCAGGTCGGCGGTGGACACCGCCTGAGTGACCCGCCCAGCCGCGAATTGGCCCGGCGCGCTGATCAGCAGCGGCACGCGGGCGGCCATTTCAAACCAGTGCATTTTGTACCAGAGGCCACGCTCGCCGAGCATGTCACCGTGGTCGCCGGAGAAGATGATCAGGGTGTCGTCAGCCAGGCCGGTGTCTTCCAGGGTTTGCAGGAGTTTGCCGACATTGCTGTCGATGTAACTGCACGCACCGAAGTAGGCGCGACGGGCATCGCGGATCTTGTCCACAGGCAGCGGTTTATCCCACAAGTCATAGACCTTGAGCAGACGCTGGGAGTGTGGGTCCAGCTCTGCTTGCGCCGGCGTTGCAGGCAAAGGGATGTCGGCGTCGTCGTACAGGTCCCAGAACGGCTTGGGAATGGTGTAAGGGTCGTGGGGATGGGTCATCGATACGGTCAGGCAGAAGGGCCGATCACCGTCCTCGCGGATATGATCGAACAGGTATTGCTGCGCCTTGAACACCACCTCCTCGTCGAAGTCCAGCTGGTTGGTGCGCACGCACGGGCCCGCTTGCAGCACCGAAGACATGTTGTGGTACCAGGTGGGGCGTACGTCGGGCTCATCCCAATTCACCGCCCAGCCATAATCCGCGGGGTAGATATCGCTGGTCAGGCGTTCTTCATAGCCGTGCAACTGGTCGGGGCCACAGAAATGCATCTTGCCCGACAACGCGGTGCGGTAGCCGAGGCGACGCAGGTAGTGGGCATAGGTCGGCACATCGGCGGGGAAATCGGCAGCGTTGTCGTAGGCGCCGATCTTGCTCGGCAACTGGCCGCTGACCAGAGTGAAGCGCGAAGGCGCACACAACGGACTGTTGCAATAGGCGGCCTCGAATACCACGCCTTGGGCGGCGAGGCGGCTGAGGTTGGGCAGCTTGATCGAGGAAGGCCCGTAGAACGGCAGCATGGGCGCGGCCATTTGATCGGCCATGATGAAAAGAATGTTCTTGCGCTTCATGGTTTCTCGGCATTCCATAGTAAGTGTTTATGCCAATGAGAATGCGGCCCATGGAAATCAGGGTAAAGCCCATGACAAGCAATGCCTAGGATAACGACAGCTTATGTATGAAGCGCTGGGTAACCTCTCTCTCGATCTGCTGCGAGCCTTCGAAGCGGCGGCGCGCCACCGCAGTTTTACCGCCGCGGCGATGGAGCTTGGCACCACCCAGCCGGCGGTCAGCCAGCAGATCAAGCGTCTTGAAGAACAACTGGCAATCCGCCTGTTTGACCGCATCTATCGCGGTATCGAACTGACCGACGCCGGCGTGCTGTTGTTCGAGCACGTACAGGGCGCCCTGCAAAGCATCAATCAAGGGCTCAGCACCATCACCCAACAGGACCAGCACGAAGTACTGCAAGTGGCTACCGACTTCGCCTTCGCCGCCTATTGGCTGATGCCGCGCCTGCATCGCTTTCACCAGGCCAACCCGCAGGTGGATGTGAGCCTGGTTACCAGTGAGCGCAACCACGCCAGCCTGCGCAGCGATATCGATGTGGCGGTGCTGTTCGGCGATGGCCGTTTCAAGCAGGGCGACAGCCTGTGGTTGTTCAATGAGGAAGTGTTCCCGGTATGCAGCCCGCAGTGGCTCAAGGCTCAGGCCGCGCCGATGACGGTGCAATCCTTGCCCGAGTACCCGTTGCTGCACCTGCGTCAGGAAAACAACAGCCAATGGTTCGACTGGAGCGGGGTGTTCCGCCAATTGGGTATATCCGCTGCGCCAACTCCCGGGCAATTGCGCTTCGACAACTACACCTTGCTGATTCAGGCTGCGATTGCCGGCCAGGGCGTTGCCATCGGCTGGCGCCATTTGGTGGATAACCTGCTGGAACAGAACTGGCTGTGCCGACCGATCAGCCCCACGGTGACCTCGCGTTTCGGTTATTACGTGGTGCAACCCCAGCGCAAACGCCGCGGGCAGTTGGTTGAGCGTTTTGTCCAATGGCTGATGGCGGAACAGGCCAGCAGTGCGCAGTCGTTGACCGGGCTGGCCCTGCCTTCGATTGCGGTCTAGGATCGGCACATCGTGGATCCGGAGTCCGTCATGCAACGTATCAAGGGCTATCACGCCCATATCTACTTCGACGCCAGCACCATCGACCAGGCGCGCACGCTGTGTGAGGACGCCGCCAGGCTGTTCCCGTTGCGCATGGGCCGTGTGCATGAGCGGCCGGTGGGCCCGCATCCGGATTGGAGCTGCCAGCTGGCATTCGAGCCGGAATACATCGGCGTGGTGTTGCCGTGGCTGGCGCTGCACCGCGATGGCCTGGTGGTCTTCCTGCACCCTGAAACCGGCGATGACCTGAAGGACCACACCGACTACGCGATCTGGATGGGTGCGATGCGCGAGCTGAATCTGTCGGTTTTTTAACTTTCCTTATCAGATAACGCCTTGCCTTTCTCTAAGTAAAAACAGGGAACGGTGTAGGATTAATCTTGCTTTGTCTCATTATGTGGGATCGATATTTATATATTGAGATATTCCGGCGCGTAGGTTTATATTCGCCCATCTGCTTTTTTCAGCACCCACTCATTTCAGGTGAAGCGATGCAGGCGCAATTGATCGCGCTCGATTGGGGGACCAGCTCCCTTCGTGCTTACAAACTCGGCTCGGCGGGCGTTGTGCTGGAACAGCGCGCGCAAGCCTGGGGCATCATGCATTTGCCCAGCGAGCCACGGGACATCAACGGTATTCATTGCACTGACGGCTTCGAGTTGGCGTTCGATAGCGCCTGCGGCGATTGGCTCGACGCCCAGCCTGAATTGCCAGTGATTGCCTGCGGTATGGTTGGCAGCGCGCAGGGTTGGAGCGAGGCGGCTTATTGCGCCACGCCTGTGGATGTCGCCAGCCTGGGCTTGGCGTTGCACCGCGTGCGCAGCCTGCGCGGGGTGGATGTGCATATTGTGCCGGGGGTGATCGAGCAAGCGGGTTTACCCAATGTGATGCGCGGCGAAGAAACCCAGGTACTCGGCGTGCTGCAGGGGCTTGGGGCCCAAGTGTTGATCGGGTTGCCCGGCAGCCACTCTAAATGGGTCGAGGTGAGTGAAGGCCGCATTACGCATTTCGACACCTTCATGACCGGTGAACTGTTCGCGGTATTGAGCAAGCACAGCATCCTGGGCCGCACTCAGCAGCCGAGCGAACAATTCCAGGCCGAGGCCTTTGACCGTGGCGTGCACGTGGCGCTTTCAAAGGATGGCAGGCGTGGCGTGCTGTCGACCTTGTTCAGTGCCCGTACCCTGGGCCTGGCGGCTGAGCTTGCACCCAACCAGCAGCCCGACTACCTGTCCGGCCTATTGATCGGCCACGAACTCGCCGGTTTGCCCGACAGCGCCAAAACCAAGCCGATCATCCTGGTTGGCGCCGCCCCACTCTGCGCCCGCTATCAACGCGCTCTGGCCCTTTGCGGCTTCGCCCACGTCAGCCTGGCGCAGGAAGCCACCGAGCGCGGCCTGTGGCAATTGGCCGTGGCGGCTGGGCTCACTCAACCTGTAACGGAGGCCTGACATGCTCAAGCAAGCACTCGCGCAAAACGGTTTGATCGCAATCCTGCGTGGCATACGCCCGGACGAAGCCCAGGCCATCGGCCAGGTGCTGTACGACGCGGGTTTTCGTGTGATCGAAGTCCCGCTCAATTCGCCGGAGCCGTACACCAGCATTCGCACCCTGCGCGACAGCCTGCCCGCCGATTGCCTGATCGGCGCCGGCACGGTGTTGACGCCTGAACAGGTCGAGCAGGTGAAGGCGGCTGGTGGCCAAGTGATTGTCATGCCCCATAGCGATGCCAAAGTACTGCGCGCCGCCAAGGCCGCAGGCCTGTACTTGTCGCCTGGCGTGGCAACACCAACCGAAGCGTTTGCCGCACTGGCCGAAGGCGCCGACGTATTGAAGCTGTTCCCGGCCGAGCAGATCGGCCCTTCGGTGATCAAGGCGTGGCTGGCGGTATTGCCGGCGGGCACGTTGCTGCTGCCGGTAGGCGGCGTTACGCCGGACAACATGCAGGTGTTTATCGACGCCGGCGCGAAAGGGTTCGGGTTGGGCTCCGGGTTGTTCAAGCCGGGAATGACAGTGGATCAGGTCGCGAGCCGTGCCCAGGCTTATGTCGCCGGCTGGAAAGCCCTGAGCTGATAGCAAGTTCCGCGCCCGCAGGCGCTGCATCCATAAGAGAGACAAGAGATGAAAATCACCAAATTGACGACCTTTATCGTCCCGCCGCGCTGGTGCTTCCTCAAGGTCGAAACCGACCAGGGCGTGACTGGCTGGGGTGAGCCCGTGGTCGAAGGCCGCGCTCACACAGTGGCCGCCGCCGTCGAAGAACTGTCCGACTACCTGATCGGCAAAGACCCACGCAATATCGAAGATATCTGGACGGTGCTCTATCGCGGCGGCTTCTATCGCGGCGGTGCCGTGCACATGAGCGCCCTCGCCGGTATCGACCAGGCGTTGTGGGACATCAAGGGCAAGGCGCTGGGCGTCTCGGTCAGCGATCTGCTGGGCGGCCAGGTGCGTGACAAGATTCGCGTGTACTCGTGGATCGGTGGCGACCGCCCCGCCGACACTGCCCGTGCAGCCAAAGAGGCCGTGGCTCGTGGCTTCACGGCGGTGAAAATGAACGGCACCGAAGAACTGCAGTTCCTCGACAGCTTCGACAAAGTCGACCTGGCGCTGGCCAATGTCGCTGCCGTGCGCGATGCGGTGGGCCCTAACGTCGGTATCGGCGTCGACTTTCATGGCCGCGTGCACAAGCCCATGGCCAAGGTGCTGATGAAAGAGCTTGATCCTTACAAACTGATGTTCATTGAAGAACCGGTGCTCAGCGAAAACTACGAAGCATTGAAAGAACTTGCGCCGCTGACCAGTACGCCGATTGCCCTGGGCGAGCGCCTGTTTTCGCGTTGGGATTTCAAGCGCGTGCTCAGCGAAGGCTACGTCGACATCATCCAGCCGGACGCCTCCCACGCAGGCGGGATTACCGAAACCCGCAAGATCGCCAACATGGCCGAAGCCTACGACGTGGCCCTGGCCCTGCACTGTCCGCTGGGCCCGATTGCCCTGGCAGCGTGCCTGCAACTGGATGCGGCTTGCTACAACGCATTTATCCAGGAGCAAAGCCTGGGTATCCACTATAACGAAAGCAACGACCTGCTCGACTACGTGCGCGACCCGGGCGTGTTCGACTATGACCAGGGCTTTGTGAAGATCCCCAACGGCCCGGGCCTGGGCATCGAGATCAACGAGGAATATGTGATTGAGCGCGCGGCTATCGGCCATCGCTGGCGCAATCCGATCTGGCGCCACGCCGATGGCAGTTTTGCCGAGTGGTGATTTTTATCTGAAGGAATGCGCTCCCACATTGACCGCGTTCCTTCAACACGTTTTGTCCTCAACAAACATAAAAAGAGGCACCCCATGCACCCTGAATCCCTCACCGGGCAGGCTTCTTTAGTCACGCCTAGCCGAAAGCGCTTCTTCATCATGGTGCTGCTGTTCATCACCGTGGTGATCAACTACCTGGACCGCAGCAACCTGTCGATTGCCGCGCCTGCGCTGACCAGCGAGCTGGGTATCGACCCGGTGCAGGTCGGGCTTATTTTTTCCGCTTTCGGCTGGACTTACGCGGCCATGCAAATCCCCGGCGGCTGGCTGGTAGACCGGGTGCCGCCGCGCATTCTGTATACGGCCGCCCTGCTGCTGTGGTCGATTGCCACCGTTATGCTTGGGTTCGCCGCCAGCTTTATTGCGTTGTTTGTGCTGCGCATGGCGGTGGGCGCGCTGGAAGCGCCGGCGTACCCGATCAACAGCCGTGTGGTCACCACCTGGTTTCCCGAGCGCGAGCGCGCCACGGCTATCGGCGTCTACACCTCCGGGCAATTTGTCGGCCTGGCGTTCCTCACCCCGGTACTGGCTTGGCTGCAACACCAGTACGGCTGGCACATGGTGTTTGTCGTTACCGGTGGCGTCGGCATCCTGTGGGCCGCGATCTGGTACGCGGTGTATCGCGAGCCCAAAGATTTCAAAGGCGCCAATGAGGCTGAAATCCAGTTGATCCGTGACGGTGGTGGGCTGGTGGACATGCAGGCGCAAACGGCCAAGGCACCCTTCAGTTGGGTCGACCTCGGTATCGTGCTGAGCAAGCGCAAACTCTGGGGCATCTACCTGGGGCAGTTCTGCCTGAACTCTACGCTATGGTTCTTCCTGACCTGGTTCCCGACGTACCTGGTGAAATATCGCGGCATGGACTTTATCCAGTCAGGTTTGTTGGCGTCGTTGCCGTTCCTGGCCGCTTTTGTGGGCGTGCTGTGTTCGGGGGTGTTTTCCGATTGGTTGATCCGTCGTGGTGCCTCGGTAGGCTTTGCCCGCAAGTTGCCGATCATCAGTGGGCTGCTGATTTCCACGGCGATCATCGGTGCCAACTACGTGGACTCCACGGCGTGGGTCATCGCGTTTCTGGCGGTGGCATTTTTCGGCAATGGCCTGGCGTCGATCACCTGGTCGCTGGTTTCGACCTTGGCGCCTGCGCGGTTGCTGGGGCTGACCGGAGGCGTGTTCAACTTCATCGGTAACCTGTCGGCAATCGCTACGCCCATCGTGATTGGCTTTCTGGCCAGTGGTTCGTCGTTTGCGCCGGCGATTACTTACATCGCGGTGCTGGCGTTGCTGGGAGCACTTTCCTACATATTGCTTGTAGGTAAAGTCGAGCGGATCGAGCTGTAAAAAAGGGCGACCTTGGAGTCGCCCTTCTTTCGCGATTACGGCACCGACATTTCGTTATGGAAAATGTTGTGTGGGTCCCAGCGCTGCTTGGTACGCCGCAGGCGGCTTTCGATGATCAGGTCGGGAAAGAAGATCTTGTACCACTGTGGGTTTTTGCCATTGGCCGGATTGCCACCGATGTAGGTCATATCGAGGTCGGGGTAATTGATGTAACAACCTTCAAACTCGTCGTTGATCGGTACGCCCTGATCATCGGCGAACGCGTTGAAGTACAACCCTCGGATCCAGTCGGCATGGGCTTGATCCGAGGCGGCGCTATCGCCACGCCAGTAACATTGCGGTTGCCACTTGAGGTATGACGAGCGCTGAGCGGCTGACGACTCCCTGCGCACTGGCTCGTTGGCGGCATTGATCTGGCCACCGAAAGACTGAATCTGAATGAGGCTTTGTGTTAGGTGGTTATCAGGGTCTGGCCAGGTCAATGTGGTCCAGATGGCGTCCAGCACTTGAGGGCTGAAAGGGCCCTTCTGGTAGGCCGATTTATAGCGCCCACGCTGGTTGTCCCCCGAACCGTTCAATGTCTGTTGGCACACCAGCCAGTCCAAGCGTTGAGAGGCTGCTCGGGCGGATGACACTGAGTCGATGGTGCGCCCGTTGGTAGTGCTGCGCGGCAGATGGATGACGTGAAATGGGACCAGGGACTCTGTAGCGGGCAGGCCAATGGCTGTGAGCATCTTGTCGACGAAGTCATCGAAGGGCGCCCGATCGTTCAGTTCGCCATCCTTGTCCACATAGTGAATACCCAGGGTCACATTGCCTGTGTGCTGGTGGCGCATCTCCAGCTTGGTCGCCAGGCCCCAAGTGTCCGTGTTGCTTTGATTGCTGGCGAACCATGATTGATAGGCCACCAGCAGGTTATCGAGTGCAGGTTTGGTCAGTACGGACCAGTCCCATTCCAACACCAGCCAGAGTACCTCTTTCGGTGCCGGTGGCAGGTCTTTGAAGTAATAGCTGGTGATGATGCCGAACTGTCCGCCACCGGCACCGCAACACGCGGCGAACAGGTCCAGTTCGTCCTGATTGGTGCTGTCGCGAGAAACGTGGCGCGGTTCGAGGCCTTTGCCAAGGCTGTCGGGCACCAGGATATCCACACCGCTGAGCCAGTCACATACCAGTCCATATTTGCGCGACAGCAGCCCATAGCCGCCTCCGCAAATATGTCCGCCAAGGCCCACTGAATAACACGAACCACCGGGCAGGGTTTTGTTGGCCAGCTTGTATAACGCGACATAGGCATCCCAGTTTTGTCCGCCGGCTTCCAGGCGAAAGCTATAGCGTTCAGCAGCGCTGGGGTCCAGCTCGGAGCCGATTTGCCCGCTGGCGTCGTAGACCACCTGGTTCAACGCACTGATATCCAGAATCGACAGTACCTCAAGTGGACTGTCGGGCATCTTGTTGGCGACAAAGCCTTCGTAGCAATGACCACCACTGCGTACGGTGATGCGCCCCTCGGGAAGGGCCAATGCCTGCGCGGCGGCGTCAATGATGTCTTGTGGGCTGCGGCAGAGGTAGATCAGGTTGGCGCCATTTTGCGAAGACTGACCCTGCACATTGCCCAACGGCCAGCGCAGGTTGAAGCCCTTTTGCAAGGTTGAGTGACGGGAGTCTGAAGAGGTAATGAGATCAAAGGCCATGATGTACTCCTGAGAGCCAGGGATGACTTCTGATGCAACTAACTTAACGACCGGGAAGCAAGAAATGCGGGGGGGCTTGCGAGGGTGGTTAGACGGCAATAGGCATGGAAGTGCGTTGGGGTGACGTGGTGTCACCCCTCAGCGTAGCGCAAGTTTCAAAACGCAGGTGCTTACTTGCGTGCGTTGCGCACACCTGCCGACAGCGCCGCGCAATGACTCAGCACGCCATCGATCGCTTGCTGGTCGCTGCCGGCATTGGCGATGTGATCGATCAGTGCCGAACCCACCACCACACCGTCGGCCAGGCGCGCAATGGCCGCAGCTTGTTCCGGTGTACGAATACCGAAACCGATGCTGATCGGCAGGTCGGTGTGGCGACGCAGACGCGTGACCGCTTCTTCGACGTGTTCCAGCGTGGCGGCGCCGGCACCGGTCACGCCTGCTACCGACACGTAATACACAAACCCGGAACTGCCGTTGAGCACCGTCGGCAGGCGCACGTCATCGGTGGTCGGCGTGGTCAGGCGGATAAAGTCGATGCCCGCGGCCTGAGCCGGGTCGCACAACTCGCCGTTGTGCTCAGGTGGCATGTCGACCACGATCAGGCCGTCGACGCCGGCTGCCTTCGCATCGGCGATAAACTGCGGCACACCGTATTTGTGAATGGGGTTGAAGTAGCCCATCAACACCAGGGGGGTGTCGCTGTCGTCGGTGCGGAACTCGCGGACCATTTGCAGGGTTTTCGCCAGGTTTTGCTTGGCGTCCAGCGCACGGATATTAGCCAGTTGAATCGCCGGGCCGTCTGCCATCGGATCGGTGAAGGGCATGCCCAGCTCGATCACGTCGGCGCCGGCGGCCGGCAAGCCCTTGAGGATCGCCAGCGAGGCGTCATAACCCGGGTCGCCAGCGGTGACGAAGGTCACCAGGGCGGCGCGGTTTTGTTCCTTGAGTTGCGCAAAGCGGGTTTGCAGGCGGCTCATTTAGTGTTTCTCCTGCTTGGACTGTTCCATGTGATGCATCACGGTCTGCATATCTTTGTCGCCACGGCCCGAGAGATTGACCACCATCAGATGATCCTTGGGCAGGGTGGGTGCGCGCTTGAACACTTCAGCCAGGGCGTGGGCGCTTTCCAGCGCAGGAATTATCCCTTCCAGGCGGCAGCATTTGTGGAATGCATCCAGGGCTTCGTCATCAGTTACCGAGGTGTACTGGACGCGGCCGATGTCATGCAACCAGGCGTGCTCAGGGCCGATGCCGGGGTAGTCGAGGCCGGCGGAAATCGAATGGGCGTCGATGATCTGGCCGTCGTCGTCCTGCAGCAGGAAGGTGCGGTTGCCGTGCAGCACGCCGGGTACGCCGCCGTTGAGGCTGGCGGCGTGCTTGCCGGTTTCGATGCCATGGCCCGCTGCTTCGACGCCGATGATTTCGACGCTGGTGTCATCCAGGAACGGGTGGAATAAGCCCATGGCGTTGGAGCCACCGCCGATGCACGCCACCAGGCTGTCCGGCAGGCGGCCTTCCTGGGCTTGCAGTTGGGTGCGGGTTTCCTTGCCGATCACGGCCTGGAAGTCGCGCACCATGGCCGGGTAAGGATGCGGGCCGGCCACGGTGCCGATCAGGTAGAAGGTGCTGTCGACGTTGGTCACCCAGTCACGCAGGGCTTCGTTCATGGCGTCTTTGAGGGTGCCGGTGCCGGCGACCACCGGGATCACTTCGGCACCCAGCAGCTTCATGCGAAACACGTTGGCCTGCTGGCGCTCGATATCGGTGGTGCCCATGTAGATCACGCATTGCAGGCCGAAGCGTGCGGCAACCGTAGCGGTGGCTACGCCGTGCATACCGGCACCGGTCTCGGCGATGATGCGTTTCTTGCCCATGCGCCGTGCCAGCAGGATCTGGCCGATGCAGTTGTTGATCTTGTGCGCGCCGGTGTGGTTCAGCTCTTCGCGCTTGAGATAGATCTTGGCGCCGCCACAGAACTCCGTCAGGCGTTCGGCGAAGTACAGCGGGCTTGGGCGTCCGACGTAATCGCGCTGGAAGTAGGCCAATTCTTCATTGAACGCTGGATCCACTTTGGCCGCTTCGTATTCACGGGCCAGGTCGAGGATCAACGGCATCAGCGTTTCAGCCACGTAGCGGCCGCCGAACGCACCAAACAGGCCGTTGGCGTCAGGGCCGTTGCGTAGATCGGTCTGGGACTGGGTCATGGGGCGCTCCAGGAATGAATGTGTGTTGAGAGGCAATGACGGCCACTCTACCCCTGACGCTTTGGCCTGAAAACCGATAAGATCGCCGTAACCTGTCAGGAAAACTCACAGATGAGCCGCGACCTACCACCCCTCAATGCCTTGCGTGCTTTTGAAGCCACCGCCCGCTTCAGTAGCGTCAGCCAAGCCGCTGAGCAACTGCACGTGACCCACGGTGCGGTCAGCCGGCAGTTGAAAGTCCTGGAAGAACATTTGGGTGTGAGCCTGTTCGTCAAGGATGGACGTGGCCTTAAACTCACAGATGCAGGCGTTCGGCTTCGGGATGCCAGCGTGGAGGCTTTCGAGCGGTTGCGGGACGCGTGCGCCGAACTTACCCAAAGCAGCGCCGACGCACCCTTTGTGCTCGGCTGTTCGGGTAGCTTGCTGGCGCGCTGGTTTATCCCTCGGCTGGGGCGCTTGAATGCCGACTTGCCCGATTTGCGCCTGCACCTGTCGGCGGGCGAAGGCGATCTGGACCCCCGGCGGCCTGGCCTGGACGCCTTACTGGTATTCGCCGAGCCGCCGTGGCCGGCCGATATGCAGGTGTATGAGCTGGCCAGCGAGCGAATCGGCCCGGTGTTGAGCCCTCGTTTCGCAGGTTTTGAACAGTTGCGTCAGGCTCCAGCAACGGCATTGCTAAGCGAAGCGTTGTTGCACACCACCTCACGACCCCAAGCCTGGCCCAGCTGGGCGCGGCAACACGGCATCGAGCCCGGCGCGTTGAAACTCGGCCAGGGGTTTGAGCACTTGTATTATTTGCTGGAAGCGGCAGTAGCAGGATTGGGAGTGGCGATTGCGCCAGAACCACTGGTGGCAGAGGACCTGCGAGCGGGTCGCCTGGTGGCGCCGTGGGGCTTCAGCGAAACCCCGGCGCACCTGGCTTTGTGGCTACCCAAGCGCGCCGCAGACGGGCGCGCCGGGCAGTTGGCGCAATGGCTCAAGGCTGAGCTGTTGCGTCAACCGGTGTAACCGGTCAATCAGTCACCGCGCTTGCACAGCAGGTAAGCCGCCAGCAGGCCCAGCGCGCCCACGGCGACGCCAGCGGTCGTCCATGGGTGCTCTTGTGCGTAGTCACGGGTGGCGGCACTGGTTTCGCGGATTTTGACTTTGCTTTCTTCATAGGCGTCGCTGATCAGGTGGCGAGAGTGCTTGAGCGCGTTCTCGGCATTGCTTTTCAGGGCCTTCAGCGTTTTGCGCGACTCATCGGACGCGTCGTCCTTGAGGCTCTCCAGAGATTTGAGCAGGCTCGAAATCTCGGCTTCCATGCTTTCCAGCGACGCTTTGCGTAAAGAAGTGTTGGCCATGTGGACATCTCCTGAAGTGATTGAGTGGCGTGTGTAGATACCGACTGCGCCGGTTTCAGAAAGTGCAGTAATTCTGAACTTTCACCTCCAAGCGGTCGCCAGAAGCAGTAAGCACATTCGCTGCTAGTCTTGATTGACGACCTATAGGAGAAACGCCATGAGTGATCATCACACCTACAAAAAAGTCGAACTGGTAGGCTCTTCCACCACCAGCATCGAAGACGCAATCAACAATGCTCTGGCTGAAGCCAACAAAAGCATCAAGCACTTGGAGTGGTTCGAGGTGACTGAAACCCGTGGTCACATCAAGGATGGCAAGGCCGCGCACTTCCAGGTCACGCTGAAAGTGGGGTTCCGAATTGCAAGTAGTTAATCCGCTCAGTTGAACTTTGCCCGCTGGCCGATTGCCATAACCTGCGCTACAACGTATGCGTGCCGATGCGATGAGCATTGGCACGCTCTTTTTGATCAGCGCAAGGAAAGTAACGGATGAAGAAGTTTCTGTTGGCGGTGGGTTTGTTGAGCATTGCGGGTACGGCGATGGCAGCCAAGAACTGTGAGGAGCTGAAAAGCGAGATCGCAGCGAAAATCGATGCCAAGGGCGTACCGCATTACTCTTTGGAAATCGTAGATAAAGGCGCCGCAGCGGATGGTGACGTCGTAGGGACGTGCGGCGGCGACACCAAGGAAATTGTCTACAAGCGCGGTTGATTCCGTGCTCCAGACATAAAAACCGACGCAAGTGCGTCGGTTTTTTTCGCTTGGATTTCAGCCCTTCATCACCTGTGCCAGCAGCTCGTAGGAATGAATCCGGTCAGCGTGCTCATAAAGGTCACTGGTAAAAATCAGCTCATCGGCGCCGGTCTGCTCGATCAACACCTCCAGCTTGGCGCGAATCTTCGCCGGGCTACCCACCATGGCCAGGCCAAGGAAGCTACCCACCGCGTCTTTTTCATGGGGCAGCCACAAGCCGTCCATGGTTTTTACCGGTGGGCGCTGCACCAGGCTCTGGCCGCGCATCAGCGCGAGGATGCGTTGGTACACCGAGGTGGCCAGGTAATCGGCCTGTTCATCGGTATCGGCTGCCACCAGTGGAATGCCGAGCATCACGTAGGGCTTGTCCAGTACCGCCGAAGGCTTGAAGTGATTGCGGTACACACGAATCGCCTCATGCATCAGGCGCGGTGCGAAGTGGGAGGCGAAGGCGTAGGGCAAGCCACGCTCACCGGCCAATTGCGCGCTGAACAGGCTCGAACCCAACAGCCACACTGGCACATTGGTGCCCGTGCCCGGTACGGCGATCACCCGTTGGTCGGGCGTACGCGGGCCCAGGTAGGCCATGAGTTCGGCTACGTCTTCGGGGAAGTCATCGGCACTGCCGGAACGTTCACGGCGCAGGGCGCGAGCGGTCATCTGGTCAGAACCGGGCGCGCGGCCCAGGCCCAGGTCGATACGGCCGGGGTAGAGGCTTTCCAGAGTGCCGAACTGTTCGGCAATCACCAATGGCGCGTGGTTAGGCAGCATGACGCCGCCGGAACCGACACGAATGGTCGAGGTGCCGCCAGCCAGATAGCCGAGCAATACTGAAGTGGCCGAGCTGGCGATGCCGTCCATATTGTGGTGCTCAGCCACCCAGAAGCGGTTGTAGCCGAACTTTTCCACGTGTTGGGCCAAGTCCAGGGAATTGCGCAGCGATTGCGCCGGGCTGCCATTGGCACGCACGGGCACCAGGTCGAGGGTCGAAAACTTTACGTCGGACAGCGATTTCATCAGCCTGCTTCTCCAATAGGGCGTACAGGCTTTTTTAAACGAGCTAAAACCTGCCGCTGCGTGTGCATACTCTATGCAATGAGGGCATATACCCGAGATTCAATAGGTGGCTCCGAAATTTCCTACTGTCTCGCTAGGTTTTTCCGACAAGGTGAACTTTGCCCACGGGTCTATCCTCAGAACCCTTACTGACGCAAAACCACCGTTCGAGGAGAAAGCTATGAGTATCGTTAAAAAGGCATCCGCGCATTGGGAAGGTGATCTGAAGACAGGCCTGGGTTCCATATCCACTGAAACCGGCGTGCTGCGCGAAGCGCCCTACGGCTTCAAGGCCCGTTTCGAAGGCGGCAAGGGCACCAACCCTGAGGAGCTTATCGGCGCAGCTCACGCCGGCTGTTTCTCCATGGCGTTTTCCATGATTCTCGGCGATGCCGGGCTCAAGGCTGACAGCATTGATACCCAGGCCGAAGTGACCCTGGACCAGGTCGAGGGCGGATTTGCGATCACTGCCGTGCACCTGATCCTTAAAGCCAAGATCCCGGGCGCGAGCCAGGCGCAGTTCGATGAGCTGAGCAAAAAGGCCAAGGAAGGGTGCCCGGTGTCCAAAGTGCTGAATGCAACCATCACCTTGGATGCCACGCTGGTCAACTGACACAGCAGTACTCTTGTGTGGGAGCGGGCTTGCTCGCGAATGCGGTGGATCAGCCGATATCTCGGTGACTGACACTCCGTATTCGCGAGCAAGCCCGCTCCCACATTTTCAGTTGTGCGTTAAATCAGAACTCGTGTTTGTAAAATGTGGTCGAATAGCCCATGCAGCCTAGGCGCACACTCGTGCGCAGCGCATTCAGGGAGCTACACACATGAAACGTTTTGCCTTGGCAATCATCTGCGGTGTATTGGCCACTTCGGCCGTGGCCGCGCCAAAAGATTGTGAAGAGCTCAGGAAAGAAATCGAAGTGAAGATCCAGGCCAAGGCGATTCCGTCCTACACCCTGGAAATAATCACTGCCGAAGAAGCCAAGAACCATGACAGCGCCATGATCGTCGGTTCGTGCGAAAACGGTACGAAGCGCATCATCTATCAGAAAAACAACGACTGACTCAGATGCAGTTGACGCTGCGTTCTTCGGCCAGCAACTGGCGCGCTGAGTCATACAGCCGGATGTTGGGCGTGAACGCCAGCGAGCGACCTTCGAGCACATAGCGTTGGCCGGCCTGGAAATGGTCGTACTGCAGGGTCATGAAACAGGTGCGATACATCATCTGGCTAAGGCCCCCCAAACCGCCGCCGGCGGGCACTTCAAAGTCAAAGCGCACCATCAGCTCGTGAGGGCCGGGAGGCATTTGGAAGAAGCGCCCGTCGTTGAGGTTTTTCCCGTCCAGGCGCTGAGCCATGACCAATTTGGAGCCCGGCGTCGGCGTGGTGAAATCCACCCAGGCCTGTTGCGGGTCGACAGGCGGGATGGGGGCCGAAGTGCAAGCGCTGAGCAGGAGGGCGGCAACGGGCAATGGAAACTGACGCATGGCAGGTACTCAACGCGAGAAGAGCCTTGAGTATAAACATGCCGCGCCATGGAAAAATCCCGTTCAAGCGCGATAGTCTGGCGAATAAATCACCCAGGAGCAGTCGGGGCATGATCAGGTGTTTTCTTCCAGGGTTGATGGTTGTGCTACTCAGCGGTTGTTCCAGCGTCAGTTATTACAGTCAGTTGGCGAGCGGTCAGTGGCAGTTATTGCGGGCCCGGGAGCCGGTTGCCGAAGTTATCGCCGACCAGACTCGCCCTCAACTATTGCGCGAGCATCTCGTGCAATCGCAAAAAGCTCGCACCTTTGCCAGTGAGCACTTGCATCTGCCTGATAATCAAAGCTACCGGTTATACGCCGATATCGGCCGGCCCTATGTGGTCTGGAATGTCTTCGCCACGCAGGAATTTTCTCTGGCTCCTGAAAACCACTGCTTTCCCATCGCCGGTTGCGTTGCCTATCGCGGCTACTACAACCAAGGCGCGGCGCGTGGCGAGGCGGCGCTGTTGCGGCAACAAGGCATGGACGTGTCGATCGGTGGCGTCGAAGCCTATTCCACCCTGGGGTGGTTCAACGACCCGATCATGAGTTCGATGATGAGTTGGGGTGATGAGCGCCTCGCGACTCTGATCTTCCACGAACTGGCCCACCAGCGTTTCTACGTGAAGGATGACACCGAGTTCAACGAGTCATTCGCCACGTTCGTCGAGCAGGAAGGCACCCGTCAGTGGCGGGCGGCACGGGGCCTGGCGCCTGTCAGCGATGCGGCGTTGAAGCAGCGTGATCAGTTCATCCGACTCATTCTCGATACCCGCAAGCGCCTGGAAGCGTTGTATGCGCAGCCGTTGGCAGCGGACGCGATGCGCCGGGCCAAAGCGGCGCAATTCGAGCAGTTGCGCAGCGAATACCGGCAACTGCGTGATAGCCAATGGGGTGGTGACAAGCGTTATGACGCCTGGATCAACCAGCCGATGAATAACGCTCGGCTTTTGCCGTTTGGGTTGTATGACCAGTGGGTACCGGCGTTTGCGGCGTTGTTTGCGCAGGAAGGTGGGGATTGGGTGAGGTTTTATGCGGCGGTGGAGAAGTTGGGTGGGTTGCCGGTGGAGCAGCGTAAAGCGGCGTTGAGGCAGTTGGAGAAGGTTGGCCGTTAGGGCCTCATCGCAGGCAAGCCAGCTCCCACAGTTGACCGCATTCTCATGTTGAAAATCGGCCAACTGTGGGAGCTGGCTTGCCTGCGAAAGCGGTCTCAAGGCCGCTGCAAAAACGCCTGGTGCATCTGGTCCAACGTCTCGAAGTGCCAGGTCGGCGCTTCGGCACTCAACTCTTCAAAACTGCCGAACCCATACCCTACCGCCGCCGAATCCAACCCATTGCTGCGTGCGCCGATCAGGTCATGCTTGCGATCACCGATCATCAAGGTTGTGGCCGGGTCCAGCCCTTCCTCACGGATCAAGTGGGCGATCAACTCGACCTTGTTGGTACGCGTGCCGTCCAGTTCGCTGCCGTAAATCACCTTGAAGTGCTTGGCAAAGTCGAAATGCCGCGCAATCTCGCGGGCAAATTCCCATGGCTTGGAGGTGGCCACGTACAGTTGGCGCCCTTGGCTGTTGAGTTCCTCCAGCAATGGCATCACGCCGTCGAACACGCGGTTTTCATACAGCCCGGTGACCTTGAAGCGCTCGCGGTAGAAATTCACCGCTTCCCAGGCCTTGGCCTCGTCGAAACCGTAGAACTGCATGAACGCTTGCAGCAGAGGCGGGCCGATGAAGTGTTCAAGCTTGGTCAGGTCAGGTTCGTCGATGCCCAATTTGCCAAGGGCGTACTGGATCGAACGGGTGATGCCCTCACGCGGATCGGTGAGCGTGCCGTCCAGGTCGAAGAGGACCGTTGGGTGGTTGAGGGTCATTGATCGAATCCTTCTGCCAGGTGCAGGTCCTTGAGCTTCACGTAGTTCGCAGCGCTGTAGGTGAAAAAGGCGCGCTCCTTGTCAGTCAGCGCGCGGACCTGTTTAACCGGGCTGCCCACATACAAAAAACCACTGTCGAGTTTCTTGCCGGGTGGCACCAGGCTGCCGGCGCCGATGATCACGTCGTCCTCGACCACGGCGCCGTCCATCACGATGCTGCTCATGCCGATCAAGACGCGGTTGCCCACCGTGCAACCATGCAGCATGACCTTGTGGGCGATGGTCACGTCGTCGCCGATCAGCAGCGGGAAACCATCAGGATTGAACGGCCCTGCATGGGTAATGTGCAACACGCAGCCGTCCTGCACACTGGTGCGTGCGCCGATGCGGATGCGGTGCATGTCGCCGCGAATCACGGTCAGCGGCCAAACCGAGCTGTCGGGGCCGATTTCGACATCGCCGATCACCACCGCCGAAATATCGACAAAAGCCCCGGCGCCCAGGGTTGGCGTGTGGTTCTGATAGGTGCGAAGGGTCACGATA
The DNA here is from genome assembly GCF_023127765.1 of Pseudomonas sp. W15Feb34. Taxonomy (NCBI): domain Bacteria; kingdom Pseudomonadati; phylum Pseudomonadota; class Gammaproteobacteria; order Pseudomonadales; family Pseudomonadaceae; genus Pseudomonas; species Pseudomonas sp. W15Feb34. Next base: position 71,542 of record NZ_SPKN01000003.1, on the reverse strand, counting down.
GCCTCTCTCTCTTCTGCTGATAGCTGCGGTGGGTGTTGATTGTAATTAAGATGGCCCCATCTTTGTTCTTACATGTTTCTTCAGCCAAGGTGCCAACCGTGAGCGCGAACAACCCTCTTTTGCAGTCCTACGACCTGCCGCCGTTCTCGGCGATCCGTGCCGAGCACGTCCAGCCGGCCATCGAACAGATCCTCGCCGACAACCGTGTGGCTATCGCAGACATCCTGCAAAGCCAGGGCAAAAATCCGACATGGGCCGGTCTGGTCCTGGCCATGGATGAACTGAACGACCGCCTTGGCGCTGCCTGGAGCCCGGTCAGCCACCTCAATGCAGTGTGCAACAGCGCCGAGTTGCGTGAAGCCTACGAGGCTTGCCTGCCCGCCTTGAGTGCCTACTCCACCGAGATGGGCCAGAACCGTGAACTGTTCCAGGCTTTCGACGCCTTGGCCAACAGCCCCGAGGCCGCCGGTTTCGACGTGGCGCAAAAAACCATTCTGGAACACTCCCTGCGCGATTTCCGCCTGTCGGGTATCGACCTGCCGCCGGAGCAGCAAAAGCGCTACGCCGAAGTGCAAAGCAAGCTTTCCGAGCTGGGCAGCAAATTCTCCAACCAGTTGCTGGACGCTACCCAGGCCTGGACCAAGCACGTCACCGATGAAGCCACCCTCGCCGGCCTGACCGACTCGGCCAAGGCGCAAATGGCTGCCGCCGCCCAGGCCAAGGGCCTCGACGGCTGGCTGATCACCCTGGAATTCCCCAGCTATTACGCCGTGATGACCTATGCCCAGGACCGCGCCCTGCGTGAAGAGGTCTACGCGGCCTACTGCACCCGTGCGTCGGACCAGGGCCCGAATGCCGGTCAGAACGATAACGGCCCGGTGATGGAACAGATTCTCGACCTGCGTCAGGAACTGGCCCAATTGTTGGGTTACGCGTCCTTCGCCGAGCTGAGCCTGGCGACCAAGATGGCCGACTCCAGCGACCAGGTGCTGAGCTTCCTGCGGGACCTGGCCAAACGCAGCAAGCCGTTCGCCACACAGGATCTGCAACAGCTCAAGGCTTACGCCGCCGAACAAGGCTGCGCCGACCTGCAAAGCTGGGACAGCGGTTTCTATGGCGAAAAATTGCGTGAGCAGCGCTACAGCGTGTCCCAGGAAGCCCTGCGTGCTTACTTCCCGATCGACAAGGTGCTGGGCGGCCTGTTTGCCATTGTGCAACGCCTGTACGGCATCGAGATTGCCGAACAGAAGGGCTTCGACACCTGGCACCCGGACGTTCGCCTGTTTGAAATCAAAGAAAATGGCGAGCACGTCGGGCGCTTCTTCTTCGACCTGTATGCCCGCGCCAACAAGCGTGGCGGTGCCTGGATGGACGGTGCCCGCGATCGTCGTCGCACCGTCGATGGCGTGCTGCAAAGCCCGGTCGCCAACCTGGTGTGCAACTTCACGCCAGCCGACAGCGGCAAGCCTGCGCTGCTGACCCACGATGAAGTCACCACCCTGTTCCACGAATTCGGCCACGGCCTGCATCACCTGCTGACTCGCGTCGAGCACGCCGGTGTATCCGGGATCAACGGCGTGGCGTGGGATGCGGTGGAATTGCCGAGCCAATTCATGGAGAACTGGTGCTGGGAGCCCGAGGGCCTGGCGCTGATCTCTGGCCACTATGAAACCGGCGAGCCCCTGCCCCAGGATCTGCTGGAAAAAATGCTCGCGGCGAAGAATTTCCAGTCCGGCCTGATGATGGTGCGTCAGCTGGAGTTCTCGTTGTTCGACTTTGAGCTGCACGCCACTCATGGCGATGGCCGCAGCGTGGCGCAGGTGCTTGAAGGTGTACGTGATGAAGTCTCGGTGATGCGTCCGCCGGCCTACAACCGCTTCCCCAACAGCTTCGCACACATCTTCGCCGGTGGTTATGCGGCGGGTTACTACAGCTACAAATGGGCCGAAGTGCTTTCGGCCGATGCCTTCTCCAAGTTCGAAGAAGACGGTGTGCTCAATGCCCAGACCGGGCGTGCGTTTCGCGAAGCGATCCTGGCGCGTGGCGGTTCCCAGGCGCCGATGGTGCTGTTCGTCGACTTCCGCGGACGGGCGCCGTCGATTGACGCACTCTTGCGCCACAGCGGCCTGAGTGAGGACGCGGCAGCATGAGTGAAGCGCCTGTGATTACCAAAAAGCAATTTATCGCCGGGGCGGTCTGCCCGGCGTGCAGTGAGCCGGACAAGTTGAAAATGTGGACCGAAGACAGCGTGCCGCACCGCGAATGCGTGGCCTGCGGGTATACCGATACGTTGAATGATCAGGGGCTTTCGGTGCCCAAGGAGTTGGGCACGCGGGTCAATACATCGGCATTGAAAGCGCCGGCGGATCCAAAAGTGCAGGCGGTGCAGTTCTTCCCCAATCCCAAGCTCAAAAAAGACTAAACCGGACTCACTGTAGGAGCGAGCTTGCTCGCGAAAAACGTTAACGATAACGCGGTTTCCCTAAGTAAACGCGGTGTCATTCAGTTATTCGCAAGTAAGCTCACGCCTACAATTTTTTCTCTTCCTGGCCCGTTGTGGTGATCCAGTCTTTCATTGAGCACAACGCGAACGCGCTGGTGCTGCAATCGCCATTCGCCAAAGCTGTACGCAACTTGTCGACATCGGCTTTCATCATGTAGCGAACCCCGTCCTTGAAGCCATTGCTGCTGCCGAAGCCGCCCAAGGTCATCTCGTTCAGCGCGTCCTCCTTGCTCCATCCCTGAACCACCACCCGATACATCGCTGCCATCAGGCCAGTCCGGTCGGCGCCGTCCTTGCAGTGCATCAACACCGGGCCATCTGCTTCTGCTGTCTGAATCGCTCTGATCGCCGCCAACACGTCGGAATCGTCGACATGGTTGGTGCGATAGCTCAACTGCACCTGTTTGATATCAGATGATTTAAGCCACTGCGCATCAGATTCCGGCAAAAAGTTGATGACGGTAGCGATCTTGAGTTCTTCCAAAATGGGCAGTGCATCACCGTCTGGCAATGCGCTGCGATAGAGCGTGGGCGTCATTTGATGCAGGTTGTACTGGTCACCCACTGGTTGGGCCCATTCCGGCGAGCGGATCGAGATCGCGTCATCGGCCTGGGCTTGACGCGTGTTGAACAGGGCCATGACCGCCAAGCCGAGGATAGGCAGTAATCGTGTGTTGAACATGGACAGTGTGACCGAATAAGGAAGTGGCTGATGGGCCGTAGATTCGCTTAGGGGCGGTCAATGTCGCGTGAGGTCTTCGTCAAAGAATTGTGATTCATCCGATCTGATCCGGTGTTTTTCTCGCTGAATCGACTCTTCTCAATTCTTAGCCTGCTATCATTTGTAACTATTGTTTGCCAATGTGTTCTATGTTTTTGGATCCCATTGCTTGGCAAGCCTTCACGCTGCTCCCAGAAGCGGCGGATAAACCCGTGACCACATGATGAGGTGTATCCATGTCTGATCAAGATCAAGACAACCCCCGGCGTGACTTTCTACGCAAATCCTTGACCTTGATCCCGGTGGTCACGGTTGCCAGCACCGGCCTGGGTGGTTCGATGCTGATGGCCACGCCGGAGCCTGCCCAAGCGGCGCCGGCCAAACCTGCGACGAGCGATAAAGCCTATGAGCCGAGCTATTTCACGGCCGAGGAATGGGCGTTCATCAACGCCGCCGTCGAGCGCTTGATTCCGGCTGATGCCCAAGGCCCTGGCGCACTGGAAGCTGGCGCGCCGGAATATATCGACCGCCAGATGAACACCCCTTACGCCAGCGGCGCCCTGTGGTTCATGCAAGGTCCCTTCAACGCCGATGCGCCGCCGGAAATGGGCTGGCAGAGCAAATTGGTACCCAAGGAAATCTATCGCCTGGGTATCGCCGCAACGGACGCTTGGTCGAAAGCGTTCAACGGCAAGGCTTTTGCTGCGCAAGACAGCGCTACCCGAGACGATATGCTACGCCGTCTGGAGGCCGGCGGCAGCGAAGTTGCCGCGCACTTCGACGCCGTGCCGCCAAAGATGTTCTTTAACCTGTTGCTGCAAAACACCAAGGAAGGTTTCTTCTGCGACCCGATCCATGGCGGCAATAAAGGCATGGTCGGCTGGACCATGATCGGCTTCCCCGGCGCCCGCGCCGACTTCATGGATTGGGTGGAACGCAACGAGCAATACCCCTTCCCGGCTGTTTCCATTCGCGGCGAGAGGGCATAAACGTGGCGACCATCATGAAGAAAGTGGATGCGGTGATTGTAGGCTTTGGCTGGACCGGCGCGATCATGGCCAAGGAGCTGACGGAAGCAGGCCTCAACGTGGTAGCGCTGGAGCGCGGCCCGATGCAGGACACTTATCCGGACGGCAACTATCCCCAGGTCATCGACGAATTGACCTACAGCGTGCGTAAGAAGCTGTTCCAGGACATTTCCAAAGAGACAGTAACCATTCGCCATAGTGTGAATGATGTGGCCTTGCCCAACCGTCAACTCGGTGCGTTCCTGCCGGGTAATGGCGTGGGCGGCGCGGGGCTGCACTGGTCGGGCGTGCATTTTCGTGTCGATCCGATCGAGTTGCGTATGCGCAGCCATTACGAGGAACGCTACGGGAAGAACTTCATTCCCAAGGACATGACCATCCAGGATTTCGGCGTCAGCTATGAAGAGCTGGAGCCGTTTTTCGACTATGCGGAAAAAGTCTTCGGTACCTCCGGGCAGGCCTGGACGGTCAAAGGTCAGTTGGTAGGCGAAGGCCGTGGGGGCAACCCTTACGCGCCGGATCGTTCCAACCCGTTCCCGTTGGAGGCGCAGAAGAATACGGTCTCCGCACAACTGTTTCAGAAAGCAGCTACGGAGGTGGGTTACAAGCCTTACAACCTGCCGTCGGCCAATACGTCGGGGCCATACACCAACCCCTACGGCGCGCAGATGGGACCGTGCAATTTCTGCGGCTTTTGCAGTGGCTACGTGTGCTACATGTATTCCAAAGCGTCGCCGAACGTGAACATCCTGCCGGCCCTGCGCCAGGTGCCCAACTTCGAGTTGCGGCCCAATTCCCACGTACTCAAGGTCAACCTCGACAGCACCAAGAAAAAAGCCACTGGCGTGACCTATATCGATGCCCAGGGCCGCGAATGCGAACAGCCGGCAGACCTGGTGATTCTGGGCGCGTTCCAGTTCCATAACGTGCGCCTGATGTTGCTGTCGGGCATCGGCAAACCCTACGACCCGATTACCAATGAGGGCGTGGTAGGCCGCAACTTCGCTTACCAGAACATGGGCACCATCAAGGCGTTCTTTGATAAGGACACCCACACCAACAACTTCATTGGCGCGGGCGGCAATGGCGTGGCCATCGACGACTTCAACGCCGACAACTTCGACCACGGCCCCCACGGCTTCGTGGGGGGCTCGCCGATGTGGGTCAACCAGGCGGGCAGCCGGCCGATTGCCGGTACTTCCAACCCGCCGGGCACGCCGGCCTGGGGCAGCGCCTGGAAGCGTGCCACCGCCGATTACTACACCCACCAGGTGTCGATGGATGCCCACGGTGCCCATCAATCCTACCGGAGTAACTATCTGGATCTGGATCCGGTTTACCGCGATGCCTACGGCCTGCCGCTGCTGCGCATGACGTTCGACTGGCAGGAAAACGACATCAAGATGAACCGCTTCATGGTCGAGAAAATGGGCAAGGTCGCACAGGCGATGAACCCCAAGGCCATCGCCGTGTTGGGTAAAAAAGTCGGTGATCACTTCAATACCGCCTCTTACCAGACCACCCACCTCAACGGCGGCGCCATCATGGGCACCGACCCGAAAACCAGTGCGTTGAACCGCTACCTGCAGTGTTGGGATGTGCACAACGTGTTCGTCCCGGGCGCGTCTGCTTTCCCACAGGGCTTGGGCTATAACCCTACCGGCCTGGTGGCAGCTTTGACCTATTGGTCAGCTCGAGCAATCCGCGAGCAGTACCTGAAAAACCCCGGCCCACTGGTTCAGGCATAAGGAGCGATGACCATGAAAGCACTCGTTATCGCCTCCCTGGCGCTCTTCAGCAGCTGCTCGGTGAGCGCTGCGGAATCTGACTTGATCAAGCAGGGTGAATACCTGGCACGTGCCGGCGACTGCGTGGCTTGCCACACCGCCAAAGGCGGTAAACCCTTCGCCGGTGGCCTGCCGATGGAAACACCCATCGGCGTGATCTACTCCACCAACATCACCCCAGACAAGACCGGCCTGGGCGACTACAGCTTCGAAGACTTCGACAAGGCCGTGCGCCATGGCGTCGCCAAGAACGGCAGTACGCTTTACCCGGCGATGCCCTATCCGTCCTACGCGCGTGTCAGCGATAGCGATATGCAAGCGCTGTATGCGTATTTCATGAAGGGCGTCGAGCCGGTCGCCCAAGAGAACAAGGACAGCGATATCCCCTGGCCTTTGAGTATGCGTTGGCCGTTGGCCGCGTGGCGCTGGATGTTTGCGCCGGCGGTCGAGGCGCAACCGTCACCAGCCGCAGCGGATCCGGTGATCAGCCGTGGCGCGTACTTGGTGGAAGGTCTGGGACACTGCGGCGCCTGCCATACGCCGCGTGCCCTGACCATGCAGGAAAAAGCCCTGAGCGCCACTGACGGCAACGACTTCCTGTCCGGCAGCGCGCCGTTGGAGGGCTGGATTGCGAAAAGCCTGCGTGGCGACCACAAGGACGGCCTCGGCAGCTGGAGCGAAGAGCAACTGGTGCAGTTTCTCAAGACCGGTCGCAGTGACCGCAGTGCGGTGTTCGGTGGTATGAGCGATGTTGTCGTCCACAGCATGCAGTACATGTCAGAAGATGACTTGACCGCTATCGCCCGTTACCTCAAGAGCCTGCCGGCGGTGGACCCCAAGGATCAGCCGCACCAGTACGACAAGCAGGTGGCCGAGGCGCTTTGGAAAGGTGATGACAGCAAGCCGGGCGCCTCGGTGTATATCGACAACTGCGCGGCCTGCCACCGCACCGATGGCCATGGCTATACGCGAGTGTTCCCGGCGCTGGCGGGTAACCCGGTCGTGCAGACGGCGGACGCCACGTCGTTGATCAACATTGTGTTGAACGGCGGCACCTTGCCGGCGACGCATACCGCGCCGTCCACCTTCACCATGCCGGCATTCGCCTGGCGCCTGTCGGACCAGGAAGTGGCCGATGTGGTCAGTTTTATCCGTGGCAGCTGGGGCAACCAAGGGGCGCCGGTAAACGCCAGCGATGTGGCAGGCCTGCGCAAAAGCGATATGCGCACCACGTCGGGCGATGATCTGGGGCAGGTGACGCAAAAGCACTGATCCCACTCTAGCCGCCCAACGGCACTGGTCAGCAACCCCGCGCCTCGATACTGTATATAAAAACAGTATCGAGGCGTTTTCATGACTACTGCGCTGCCGCCCCGGGGTCGGGGCACGGCCACCAACCTGCACAACCGGTTTGCACCTACGGTCAGCGTGGCCGAGGACGATGGCTGGTACCAGGAGGTGCCGCCCACTCAAGGCACCGAAGTGCGTATCGAAACGGCCAAGACCATCATCACCCGCAACAACTCGCCGGACTTGCCGTTCGATCGCTCGATCAACCCTTACCGCGGCTGTGAGCATGGGTGCATCTATTGTTATGCACGGCCCAGCCATGCCTATTGGGACATGTCCCCGGGGCTCGACTTCGAGACCCGGCTGATTGCCAAGAGCAATGCGGCCGATGTGCTGGAGCAGCAGCTGTCCAAGCCTGGCTATGTGTGCGCGCCGATCAACCTGGGCTCTAACACCGATCCGTACCAGCCTATCGAACGCGAATACAGGATCACGCGGCAAACCCTTGAAGTGCTGCTACGCTACCGTCACCCGGTGACGATCATCACCAAGGGCTCGCTGATCCTGCGTGATCTGGACCTGCTCACCGAGTTGGCCCGTCAGCGCCTGGTGGCGGTGATGATCAGCCTGACCAGCCTGGATGACGAGCTCAAGCGCATCCTGGAGCCACGCACGGCGGCGCCCAAGGCGCGGTTGCGGGCCATTCGGGTGATGCGCGACGCGGGTATTGCGGTGGGTGTGTTGTGCTCGCCGATGATTCCGATGATCAACGACAGTGAGCTGGAAAACCTGCTGACCGAGGCTCATGCGGCCGGTGCGCAAAGCGCGGCGTACATGATGCTGCGCCTGCCGTTGGAAGTGGCGCCGCTGTTCGAGGAGTGGCTGGCGGCACACTACCCGCAGCGTGCGGCTCATGTGATGAGCCTGGTGCGTCAGGTACGCGGTGGTGAGGTGTATGACAGCCGCTTCGGTGTGCGCATGCGGGGTGAAGGGCCCTTTGCCGATTTGCTGGCTCAACGCTTCAGCAAGGCGATCAAGCGTTTGGGGCTGAACCGACGCGAAGGATTCAACCTGGATTGCACCGCATTCTGCCCACCGGGCAGACAGATGACATTGTTGTAAACTGAAGAAGATGGCGGTGAATTTACCGTAGGAATAGTCGCCTTTTGATATCACTGAAACCCGCGATCTAGAGCGTTTCATTCAGTTTGAGTTAAGTTTCAGCGGTTACCTTGTTCAGCGAGTGACTGACGAGTCGGTGCCCTGTTCTGCGGTGGTTTTACAACTATTTCACCGCCCTGGCGTCGAACTGACCTGAACCCTCCCCTGCATTGATCAAGAGGATGAATCATGAGTGACAAGGATAAACAGCCGTTGGCTGCGTCGGCTTCAGCCCCTGTGGCGGAGTCCGCCGATGCAGCGCTGCAACACATCGTTGACGGTTTTTTGCATTTCCATCACGACGTCTTCCCTCAGCAGGAAGAACTCTTCAAGAAACTTGCCACGGCCCAGAGCCCGCGGGCAATGTTCATTACCTGCGCCGACTCGCGCATCGTGCCCGAGCTGATTACCCAAAGCTCCCCGGGCGACCTGTTCGTGACCCGTAACGTCGGTAACGTGGTGCCTCCCTACGGCCAAATGAACGGTGGTGTCTCCACGGCCATCGAGTATGCGGTGCTTGCCCTTGGTGTACAGCACATCATTGTGTGCGGGCACTCCGACTGCGGCGCGATGCGCGCGGTACTCAACCCAGACAGCCTGGAAAAGATGCCGACGGTCAAGGCATGGCTGCGTCACGCCGAGGTCGCCAAGACCATGGTCCATGACAACTGCGACTGCGCCAACGAAGGCGAGAGCATGGCGGTGCTGACCGAAGAAAACGTTATCGCCCAACTGCAACATTTGCGCACCCACCCTTCCGTGGCTTCGCGCATGGCCAATGGTCATTTGTTTATCCATGGCTGGATCTACAACATCGAGACCAGCGAAATTCGGGCCTACGATGCGGACAAAGCGGCGTTCCGACCGCTGAACGGCACCGAGCCGATCCCTTCAGCGACGCCTAAAGCGCGCTTCTAAAACACTTCCCTGCCGGGTAACGCGGTGGCTGCCATGGACGCAGCCAGGCTTTACCGCGCCCGGCGAATGCCTCGGGAGAGTCATCATGCGTGCTGCTCAATTGAAAGCTGTTTTGCCACGAGAGCTGCTCGCCTCGGTGGTTGTTTTTCTGGTTGCCCTGCCGCTGTGCATGGGCATTGCGATCGCATCCGGTATGCCGCCGGCCAAGGGGCTGATCACCGGGATCATCGGTGGCCTGGTGGTGGGCTGGTTGGCGGGGTCGCCGCTGCAAGTCAGCGGCCCGGCGGCGGGTTTGGCGGTACTGGTGTTCGAACTGGTGCGCCAACACGGCATGATGATGCTGGGGCCGATCCTGCTGCTGGCCGGCTTCCTGCAGCTGGTGGCCGGGCGTTTGCGCCTGGGTTGCTGGTTTCGTGTCACGGCGCCGGCGGTTGTCTACGGCATGTTGGCGGGGATCGGCGTGTTGATTGTGCTTTCGCAGATCCATGTGATGCTTGATGGGGCGCCCAAGCCATCCGGGCTGGATAACCTGGCAGGCTTCCCGGCGGCGTTGGCTGAAGCGCTTCCGACCTTGGGTGGCGGGCTCGGGTGGCAGGCCGGCCTGCTCGGTCTGTCGACCATGTTGGTCATGTACCTGTGGGACAAATTCCGCCCGCGGCAATTGCGTTTTGTGCCGGGCGCCCTGCTGGGGGTGGGGCTGGCGACCGTCACCAGCCTGGTGCTGGCCCTGCAGGTCAAGCGCGTGGAGGTCCCGGAAAATCTCGCGGATGCCATTGACTGGCTGCGCCCCAGCGATCTGCTCAACCTGGCTGACCCACAGCTGTTGATCGCAGCTTTCGCCGTAGCGTTTATCGCCAGCGCCGAAACCCTGCTGTCTGCCGCAGCGGTGGATCGTATGCACAGCGGCCAGCGTTCCGATTTCGATAAGGAATTGTCTGCCCAAGGTGTCGGCAACATGCTCTGCGGCCTGGTGGGTGCCCTGCCGATGACCGGCGTGATCGTGCGCAGCTCGGCCAACGTCCAGGCCGGGGCTACCACTCGCTTGTCGGCGATGTTCCATGGCCTGTGGTTGCTCGGCTTCGTGCTCTTGCTGTCGAGCGTGCTGCAAAGCATTCCGGTCGCGAGCCTGGCGGGTGTGCTGGTGTACACCGGGATCAAGCTGGTGGACGTCAAGGCGTTCAAGGCGCTGGGACGTTACGGGCGGATGCCGATGTTCACCTATGCGGCCACGGCACTGGCGATCATCTTCACCGACTTGCTGACCGGTGTGCTGGTGGGCTTCGGACTTACGCTGCTCAAACTGGCGTTCAAGGCTTCGCGGCTGAAAGTCAGCTTGATCGACCTGCCTCAAGAGGGGGAGATGGAGCTGCGCTTGACGGGTGCGGCGACCTTTCTGAAAGTGCCGGCGCTGACTCAGGTGCTGTCGGCGGTGCCTGCGGGGACCACGTTGCATGTGCCGCTGAGTAACTTGAGTTACATCGACCACTCTTGTCTGGAATTGCTGGAGGAGTGGGGGCGGGCCAATGCGGCCAAAGGCTCGACGCTGGTGATCGAGGCGCGTGGCTTGAAGCGCCGGTTGGAAGGTCGGGTACGTACGACGGTGGGAATAGGTTCGGCGCCGTCCGTTACCTGACGAAACCCGATCAAAAAATGTGGGAGGGGGCTTGCTCCCGATAGCGGTGGACCAGTCAAAATCTCTTTGGCTGATACACCCCAATCGGGAGCAAGCCCCCTCCCACATTTGATCGCCGTAAAATGGCAGTTTTATGCAGGCTGATCCAGCGTCAGCTCAACCCCAAGCTGGCGCGACAGGCACGGCCAGCGCTTCCATGCCGCTTCGGTGCTCGGGCTCTTCAGGGTCTCGCGGTACGCCTCGACCGACTCCAGCGCAAAACTGTCTTCGTTGAGCATTTCATCCACTGCGTGGTGTACGGCTTCATCCAATTGGTTGGCGAATGTTTCGCCGATCAATTGATGGGCAATCACGTTGGCCACGGTGGTATCCGCCGGAATCAACGGCTGGCCGAAATGCTTGATATACAGATCGTTGACCTCCTCCACCAAGCGATGGGCCAGGTAAGCTTCGTCCAGCAGGCCGTCCAGACCTTCGTGGCCGGCCAGGATTGCGGGGGGTTGCAGGAAGAAGTGTTCGGCGATTTTCAGCACCGGCTTGATCTGGCTTTCAATTCCGGCCTCGCGGGCCACGTCATTGGCAGCGTCCAGCAAATCGGGAACCAGGTCGATGTAAGCGGTGACAAAGCGCGTCATAACGATGTTGCGATCACCGTCAGCCAGGGAAATGGCCGAGTGCAGGTGCGGCAATTGTTGTCCCAACTGAGTGGCAAGTTGGCCGGTGCTAGCTTCGTGTTGATGGGCACGGGAAATCTGCTCGCGCAATGCGGCGGTGTTCATGAAGGCTCCAGTGAAACAGGCGTAGGAAAAGGGAGAGGATAAGGTAGTTCGTTTATACGAGCGCCTAAGACGCATTTGTCATAATTATTTCATGGTTATAGGCAGGCGTTATATCGAAATGCCATCGTTCGTCGGATAAACGATTCCGCCGCCCATTTTACGGGGTCCGTCTGTCTGTTTCTATTCATTTGCCCCCACACATTGCGGGGTTGCTAGGGCTGTCTATACTCGGTTTTGTACGCAATTAGCTGATGACGCCCAACTGCATGGCGCAGGCAAGGCTTGGCGGTTGTAAGCAGTATGGAAGCCGCTCCCTTGGCCGCAGGTGCAAACCGGCGGGATAACAAGAAACATAAAGGGGAACCCGCAATGACGCGACATCCACACGTATGGATGGGCCTCCTGTTGTGGTCGGTATTCGGCCAGGCGCACGCCGCCTGGACAACGAATATGGCGCCAGGGGCTACTGAAGTCAGTCACGCCGTGTTTGACCTGCACATGACCATTTTCTGGATCTGTGTGGTGATCGGCATCGTCGTGTTTGGCGCGATGTTCTGGTCGATGATTTTGCACCGGCGATCCACGGGCCAGGTCGCGGCCAAGTTCCACGAGAGCACCACGGTGGAAATTCTCTGGACGGTCGTGCCCCTGCTGATCCTGGTGGCCATGGCGATTCCGGCGACCAAGACCCTGATCAACATCTACGACAGCAGTGAGTCGGATATCGATATCCAGGTCACCGGCTACCAGTGGAAGTGGCACTACAAATACCTGGGCCAGGATGTGGAGTTCTTCAGCAACCTGGCCACGCCCGCCGAGCAGATTCATAACCAGGCCACCAAGGGCGAACATTACCTGTTGGAAGTCGACCAGCCGCTGGTGTTGCCGGTGGGTGCCAAGGTGCGCTTTCTGGTGACCGCCGCCGACGTGATCCACTCCTGGTGGGTGCCGGCCTTTGCGGTCAAGCGCGATGCCATCCCGGGCTTCGTCAACGAGGCTTGGACCCGTGTCGAGAAACCCGGCATCTACCGCGGCCAGTGCGCCGAACTTTGCGGCAAAGACCACGGCTTCATGCCCATCGTGGTCGAGGTCAAGTCCCGGGCCGACTACGACACCTGGCTCGGCGAGCGCAAGGAAGAAGCGGCCAAGCTCAAGGAGCTGACCTCCAAAGAGTGGACGCTGGACGAACTGGTGGCCCGTGGCGACAAGGTCTATCACACCACCTGCGTTGCCTGTCACCAGGCTGAGGGCCAAGGTTTGCCGCCGATGTTCCCGGCGCTCAAGGGCTCGAAAATCGCCACCGGCCCCGCCGCCGATCACCTGGGCATCGTCTTCCACGGTAAGCCCGGCACCGCGATGGCAGCCTTCGGCAAACAACTCTCGGAAGTGGATATCGCCGCCGTGGTGACTTACGAGCGTAACGCCTGGGGCAATAACAAAGGCGACATGGTCACGCCCAAAGACGTGCTGGCTTTGAAACAGGCCGAAAGCAAATGACTACTTTCAACGCCAATACCCTGAATCGCCCCGCTCACTCGCTTGCAGGAGAACGGCCATGAGCACTGTGATCGACCACGGTCATGCCGACCATGCCCACGGCCCCGCCAAAGGCTTGATGCGCTGGGTGCTGACCACCAACCACAAAGACATCGGCACGATGTACCTGTGGTTTGCCTTCACCATGTTCCTGCTCGGTGGCTCGTTTGCCATGGTGATCCGCGCCGAGCTGTTTCAGCCAGGCCTGCAGATCGTGCAACCGGCGTTCTTCAACCAGATGACCACCATGCACGGCCTGATCATGGTGTTCGGCGCGGTGATGCCGGCCTTCGTCGGGCTGGCCAACTGGATGATCCCGCTGATGATCGGCGCGCCGGACATGGCCCTGCCGCGCATGAACAATTTCAGCTTCTGGCTGCTGCCGGCGGCGTTCCTGCTGCTGGTCTCCACCTTGTTCAGCCCCGGTGGCGGGCCGAACTTCGGTTGGACTTTCTACGCGCCGCTTTCCACCACCTATGCGCCGGAAAGCGTGACGTTCTTTATCTTTGCCATCCACCTGATGGGCATCAGTTCGATCATGGGCGCGATCAACGTGGTCGCCACCATCCTCAATCTGCGTGCCCCCGGCATGACCTTGATGAAGATGCCGCTGTTCGTGTGGACCTGGCTGATCACCGCGTTCCTGCTGATCGCGGTGATGCCGGTGCTGGCGGGCTGCGTGACCATGATGCTGATGGATATCCACTTCGGTACCAGCTTCTTCAGCGCGGCCGGTGGCGGTGATCCGGTGCTGTTCCAGCATGTGTTCTGGTTCTTTGGCCATCCCGAGGTGTACATCATGATTCTGCCGGCGTTTGGCGCCGTCAGCTCGATCATCCCGACCTTCTCGCGCAAGCCGCTGTTTGGCTACACCTCGATGGTCTACGCCACGGCGAGCATCGCGTTCCTGTCGTTCATCGTCTGGGCGCACCACATGTTCGTGGTGGGCATTCCGCTGGTGGGTGAGTTGTTCTTCATGTACGCCACCCTGCTGATCGCCGTGCCCACGGGGGTGAAGGTATTCAACTGGGTCAGCACCATGTGGCAGGGCTCGCTGACGTTCGAGACGCCGATGCTGTTTGCGGTGGCCTTCGTGATCCTGTTCACCATTGGCGGCTTCTCCGGGCTGATGCTGGCGATTGCCCCGGCGGACTTCCAGTACCACGACACCTACTTTGTGGTGGCGCACTTCCATTACGTACTGGTGCCCGGCGCGATCTTCGGGATCTTCGCTTCGGCCTACTACTGGCTGCCGAAATGGACTGGCCACATGTACGACGAAACCCTGGGCAAGTTGCATTTCTGGCTGTCTTTCGTGGGCATGAACATGGCGTTCTTCCCCATGCACTTTGTAGGGCTGGCGGGTATGCCGCGGCGGGTGCCGGACTACAACCTGCAATTCGCCGACTTCAACATGGTTTCGTCCATTGGTGCCTTTATGTTCGGCGCCACACAGATCTTCTTCCTGTTCATTGTCATCAAGTGCATCCGTGGGGGTACGCCGGCACCGGCCAAGCCCTGGGATGGCGCCGAGGGCCTGGAATGGAGCGTGCCCTCGCCTGCGCCGTATCACACCTTCACCACCCCGCCGGAGGTCAAATGAATACCTCTGTGTGTTGCGAACGCGGTCCATGTGGGAGGGGCGCACCAGCCTTGGGTGGGTGTCATGTCTGACTCCGTGCCGATCAAACGCCTGGTCACCCGCCTGCTGATCCTGGTACTGGCGATGTTCGCCTTCGGCTTCGCGCTGGTGCCGATCTACGACGTGATGTGCAAGGCCTTCGGCATCAACGGCAAGACCGCCGGGCAGTACGAGGGCGAGCAAATGGTCGACCCCTCACGTCAGGTTCGGGTGCAGTTTCTGTCCACCAACGCCATCGACATGGTCTGGGAATTTCATTCCAAGGCCGATGAGATTGTGGTCAACCCGGGGGCGGTCAACGAGATGCTGTTCGTGGCCTACAACCCCACCAATAAGCCGATGACCGCCCAGGCGATCCCGAGTATTTCCCCGGCCGAAGCGGCCATGTATTTCCACAAGACCGAATGCTTTTGCTTCACCCAGCAAGTGCTTCAGCCGGGTGAGCGCATCGAGATGCCGGTGCGTTTTATCGTCGACCGCGCGATGCCCAAGGATGTGAAGCATTTGACCCTGGCGTACACGCTGTTCGATATCACTGCGCGCCAACCGCCCGTGGCCGCGAGGACCGGGGGCTAGCTACTGTTTGCCCCCTCAATCAGGAGAGCGAATACATGTCGACTCATGATACGTACTACGTACCAGCGCAAAGCAAATGGCCGATAATTGCCACGATTGGCCTGCTGGTCACCGTGTACGGCCTGGCGGTGTGGTTCAACGACTTGAAGGCTGCGCGCCCCGAATCCCACGGGCCGTGGATCTTTTTCGTCGGCGGCCTGTTGTTGGCCTACATGCTGTTTGGCTGGTTCGGTGCTGTGATCAAGGAAAGTCGCGACGGGCTGTACAGCGCACAAATGGACCGCTCGTTTCGCTGGGGCATGACCTGGTTCATCTTTTCGGAGGTGATGTTCTTTATCGCGTTCTTCGGTGCGTTGTTTTATGTGCGGCACATGTCGGCGCCATGGCTGGCAGGTGAGGGCTCCAAAGGCGTTGCGCATATGCTGTGGCCGAACTTCGAGTTCGCCTGGCCCTTGCTCAATAACCCTGACCCCAAGCTCTATCCTGCGCCTGAAGGCACCATCAGCCCGTGGGGCCTGCCGTTGGTGAATACCATCCTGCTGGTGAGCTCCAGCGTGACCATCACCATCGCCCACCATGCCCTGCGTAAAGGCCATCGGGGTGCGCTGAAAATCTGGCTGGCGATCACAGTGCTGTTGGGCCTGGCGTTTCTCGGGTTCCAGGCCGAGGAGTACATCCACGCCTATAAAGAACTGGGCCTGACCCTGGGTTCAGGGGTATACGGCGCCACGTTCTTCATGCTGACGGGCTTTCACGGCGCCCACGTAACCATCGGCACCATCATTTTATTCGTGATGCTGATGCGCATCCTGCGTGGGCATTTCAACGCCGAGCACCAGTTCGGCTTCGAGGCGGCCAGTTGGTATTGGCACTTTGTGGACGTGGTGTGGATCGGGTTGTTTTTCTTTGTTTATGTGCTGTGAGGCGGATTACCAAGGCGCATGAGAGACCAGTTGGCCGCTGAAAAAGCCCCAGGCGATCAAGCCCACGGTGATCACGGCCAGTACCACACGCACGGTCAAGGCAGTGACGAGGCGGTTGGAGTTGCCCTCGTCCTTGACCAGGAAGAACAGGCCACTGAACAGGCTCACGACAGTCGCGATCAGCATCAGGGCAATGGCTGCTTTGAGCATGGTCTGGCTCCAGGGCTACAGAGGGAGGGGCGATGAGATCCAGTATAGCCAGTGCCATGCAGCGCTTTCGTCCAGGTATCGCGCCGACGCTGGTGGTGCTGGTGTTGCTGCCGCTCATGGTGAGCCTGGGGTTCTGGCAACTGTCCCGTGGGCATGAAAAACAGCTGCTGGTGGAGCGTTATGCCGAGCGCCGCGCTGCCGAGCCGATCAGCAGTGCGCAGCTCAATGATATGGCCGACCCTGCCTTTCGCCGCGTCCATCTTCGCGGGCAATTGGACGCTGCGCACAGCATATTGCTGGATAACCGTATGCGTGACGGCAAGGCAGGTGTCGAGCTGCTGCAACCCTTTCAGGACCAGGCTAGCGGCCTGTGGCTGTTGCTTAATCGCGGCTGGTTGCCGTGGCCGGACCGGCGCACGCCGCCGGCCTTCTCCACGCCTGAACAGGCATTGAATCTTGACGCCTGGGTGTACGTCGCCCCCGGCGAGACCTTCCAACTGCATGCCGACCCTGCCAGCGCGCAATGGCCACGTTTGCTCACCGCACTGCATCCCGCCGCGCTGTGGGACGAGCTGGGGCGCAGCGGCTTTGCCTACGAACTGCGTGCCGAAGCGGGCCCGGGTACGTACGAAACCACCTGGCCTATCGTTGCCATGGGCCCGGAAAAACACCTGGCCTACGCAGTGCAGTGGTTCGCCATGGCACTGGCACTGCTGGTGCTTTACCTCTACCTCGGATGGCACAACAAAAAGGAGAAGCCCCATGAGAGCGGCCATGAATCCACCCAGCACGTCTGAAACGCCGGACCGGCGCAAAGGGCGCTGGCAGCTGATTTTGATCCTCATGATGGTGATCGGTCCGATGGCGCTGGCCACCTTCATGTACAAGTTGCAGTTCTGGGTGCCGGACAGCCGCAGCTATCACGGTGAACTGATCGGCAACGGCCAGACCCGTGCCGATATCGGCGTGCAGGCCGGCGAAGGTCGGTGGCAACTGTTGGTCACCGCACCCACCGCACCCACCGCCTGCGCCGCCGATTGCCAACAACTGGTGTACCTGGCGCGCCAACTGCAAATCAGCCTTGGCCGTGATGCGTCCCGCGCCAACCATGCCCTGGCGGCTGCGCAACCGCTGAGCACCGACTATGAGGCCAAGCTCAAGGCTGAGTACCCGCAACTGCAGCGCTACCCGCTGGATGTGTCGACCTTTGCCAGGAACGCCGCGGCGCCCGGTGAGGCTCAACTGTGGATCGTCGACCCCCACGGCAACCTGGTGCTGCGCTACGACGCCAAGGTCAAGGGCAAGGACTTGCTCAACGACCTGCGCCTGCTGCTGAAACTGTCGAACATCGGATAGGGGCACCGTCATGGCCAAGCCTGGATTTCGCCTCGCGCTGTTTGCCACCTTATTGGCGCTGATCGTCGTGCTGCTCGGTGCCTATACCCGGCTGACCCACGCCGGGCTCGGCTGCCCGGACTGGCCCGGGTGCTACGGCTTTATCGGCGTGCCGCAAAGCGAAGCCCAGTTGGCCCACGCCGAACTGCATTTTCCGGATACGCCGGTAGAGGCCGATAAGGGCTGGGCAGAAATGACCCATCGCTACTTCGCCGGCACCCTGGGTCTGCTGATCGCGCTGCTGGCGGCGCGTGCGTGGAGCCATCGACGCGACCCGGGCCAGCCGGTGAAATTGCCATTGTTTGTATTGGTGGTGGTGTTCGCCCAGGCGGCCTTTGGCATGTGGACGGTGACCTTGAAGCTGTGGCCACAAGTCGTCACCGGGCACCTGTTGGGTGGTTTTGCGACCTTGAGCCTGTTGTTTTTGCTGACCCTGCGTTTATCCGGCGTGCTGCCGGCGCTGATCGTGCCCAGGCGCCTGCAATATTGGGCAACGGCGGGGCTGGTACTGGTAATCGGGCAGATCGCGCTGGGCGGTTGGGTCAGTTCCAACTACGCGGCCGTGGCCTGTGTCGACCTACCGACCTGTCACGGCCAATGGTGGCCGGCGGCGGATTTTGCCAATGGCTTTCACCTGACCCAGCATATCGGCCCCAATTACCTGGGCGGCCAACTTGATAGCGAGGCGCGCACGGCGATCCACCTGACCCATCGCATCGGCGCGGTACTGGTCACCTTGGTGCTATTGGGGTTGGCCTGGCAACTGCGTGCAGTGGGCATGACGCGGTTGGCGGGCTTGCTGCTGATCGCCCTGGCTGCGCAAATCTGCCTGGGTGTGAGCAATGTGGCGTTCGGCCTGCCGCTGCCGGTGGCGGTGGGTCACAACGCGGGTGGAGCGGCCTTGTTGCTGAGCCTGGTGCTGGTCAATTACCACGCCCGCACGAGCCTGGTCCGGGTTCGCGCCCCGCTGACGCTCGGTTGGCGGTTCATCCCGCGCAAACAGGTCTCAGGCCTGATCACCCTTAAAGGAGAGATGCCATGGCGACCCTGATCGGCGCAGGTCACGATCGGGCAATCTGGCGTGACTATCTGGAGCTGACCAAGCCCAAAGTGGTGGTGCTGATGCTGATCACCTCGCTGGTGGGCATGTTCCTGGCCACTCGCGCTGGCGTGCCGTGGACGGTGCTGGTGTTCGGTAACCTGGGCATTGCCCTGTGTGCAAGCGGCGCGGCGGCGGTGAACCATGTGGTTGATCGGCGGATTGATGCGCTGATGGCGCGCACCCATAAGCGGCCACTGGCTGAGGGTCGTGTATCGCCCGCTGCAGCATTGGCCTTTGCGTTGTTGCTGGCGGTGGCGGGCCTGGCGCTGCTGCTGGCGTTCACCAACCCCCTGGCGGCCTGGCTGACATTGGCGTCGCTGCTCGGGTACGCGGTGATCTACACCGGTTTTCTCAAGCGGGCGACGCCGCAAAATATCGTCATCGGTGGCCTGGCCGGCGCAGCGCCGCCGCTGCTGGGTTGGGTGGCCGTCACCGGGCATGTGAGTGCCGAACCCCTGCTGTTGGTGCTGATTATCTTCGCCTGGACCCCGCCGCACTTCTGGGCGCTGGCCATTCACCGCAAAGAGGAATACGCCAAGGCCGACATCCCCATGTTGCCGGTCACCCATGGTGAGCACTACACCAAGGTGCATATCCTGCTATATACCTTCGCCTTGCTGGCGGTGAGCCTGATGCCCTATGTCATCCATATGAGTGGCGTGCTCTACCTGGCCTGTGCCCTGGTTTTGGGTGCACGCTTTCTGCAATGGGCCTGGGTGCTGTACCGTGGCAGCCAGCCGCACGCGGCGATCAACACGTTCAAGTACTCTATCTGGTACTTGTTGCTGCTGTTTATCGCCCTGCTCGTAGACCACTACTTACTGTTGAACCTATGACTCGAACTCAAAAAACCGTCTTCATCCTCGTGGCCCTGGTGGCGTTGATCATGGGCCTGACCGTCAACAAAGTGCTCTCGGGCAAAGGCCAGGGCGACCCGACCGCGCTGATCGACGCGGGCATCATCCTGCTGCCGCAAAGCCGCCAGTTGCCCGCAGTGAGCATGACCAACCAGGACGGCCAGCCGGTGCTGGCCAATGAATTGAAAGGCAAGTGGAGTCTGTTGTTCTTCGGCTACACCTTCTGCCCGGACATCTGCCCGACCACCCTCGCCCAGCTGCGCCAGATCAAGAGCGAGCTGCCTAAAGAGGCTGTGGATAAGTTGCAGGTGATTTTGGTCAGCGTCGATCCGAACCGCGATACTCCGGCCCAGCTCAAGCAGTACCTGGGTTACTTCGACCCGCAATTCCAGGGCCTGACCGGCGCGAATGTTGAGGATGTGCAGAAGGTTTCGAATGCCGTGAGCATCCCCTTCATTCCGGCAGATACCAGCAAGCCGAACTACACCGTGGACCACAGCGGCAACCTGGCGCTGATCGGCCCGGATGGTACCCAGCGTGGCTTTATCCGAGCGCCGCTGAACAACCAGAAACTGGTAGCGCAGTTGCCAGGCTTGCTCCAACGCAAGTAAAGACAACACAAAACCAAATGTGGGAGGGGGCTTGCTCCCGATAGCGGTGGGTCAGTCAGCTCATGCATCGACTGACACCCTGCTATCGGGAGCAAGCCCCCTCCCACATTTTTGATCTTCAGTGTTTTGGAGATCTAGGCGGGTCAGAACGCCGGCTTGATCGCGCCTTTGTACTTCTCTTCGATGAATTTTTTCACTTCAGGCGTGTGCAAGGCTGCAACCAGCTTCTTCACTGCGTCCGAATCCTTGTTGTCTTCGCGGGTCACCAGGATGTTCACATAAGGCGAGTCGCTGCCTTCGATGACCAGGGCGTCCTTGGATGGATCCAGCTTGGCTTCCAGGGCGTAGTTGGTGTTGATCAGTGCCAGGTCGACCTGGGTCAGCACGCGCGGCAGGGTGGCGGCTTCCAGTTCGCGGAACTTGAGGTTTTTATCGTTGCCGGTGATGTCCTTGATGGTCGACAGGATGTTGGTCGGGTCCTTCAGGGTGATCAGACCGTTCTTGGCCAGCAGCAACAGCGCACGACCGCCGTTGGTGGCGTCGTTAGGGATCACCACGTTGGCGCCGTCAGGCAGGTCGGCCAGTTTCTTGTACTTGCTGGAGTAGGCACCCAGCGGCTCCAGGTGCACGCCGCCAACGCTCACCAGGTGAGTGCCCTTGGCCTTGTTGAACTCATCCAGGTACGGCTGGTGCTGGAAGAAGTTGGCGTCCAGGCGTTTTTCAGCCACTTGCACGTTTGGCTGCACGTAATCGGTGAAAACTTTGACCTGCAAATCCACGCCTTCTTTGGCAAGGGCAGGCTTCACGAATTCGAGGATTTCCGCATGAGGCACCGGCGAGGCAGCGACCTTGATCGTCTCGGCATGGGCGGAAAACGCGGCAACGGCAGCGAAGGCAACCAGTAGTTTTTTCATCCAGCAAGCTCCTTGTTCGGGCATCTGCCGGCTGTGAGCCGGCAATGGCCGTTATTTTCGAGAAAAATGCACCACCAGCCTGTCGCCGACGGTTTGCAGAATTTGCACCAGGATCAACAGCATTACCACGGTGACTACCATCACATCGGTCTGGAAGCGCTGGTAACCAAAACGGATCGCCAGGTCACCCAGGCCACCAGCTCCGACTACACCGGCCATGGCCGTGTAGGAAACCAGTGTAATCGCCGTCACCGTAATCGCCGCAAAAATGCCGGGGCGCGCCTCGGGCAACAAGGCGTTGGTGATGATCTGGCGGGTGCTCGCACCCATGGATTGGGTGGCTTCGATGATGCCGCGGTCGACTTCGCGCAGGGCCGTTTCTACCAGCCGCGCAAAGAATGGCGTAGCACCTACGACCAGCGGCGGGATCGCGCCGGCAACGCCCAGCGATGTGCCGGTGATCAGGACGGTGAACGGAATCATCACGATCAACAGGATGATGAACGGCAGCGAGCGCAGGATATTCACGATCAGCGACAGCAGCGCGTACAGGCCTTTTTGTTCGAACAGCTGGCGCGGGCTGGTCAGGAACAGCAGCACACCCAGAGGCAGGCCCAACAGCACGGTGAAGAACAGCGAGCCGAACAGCATGGTCATGGTGTCGCCGGTGGCGAGCCAGATTTCGGACCAGTCGATATTGGCAAAGAAACTCAGGAAAACGTCCATCAGCGCAGGACCTCCATGTGAACGTCGGCGGCGGTGAAGCGCGCAAACGCGGCCTCCATGTCACCGCCGGTGACGGCGAGGGTCAGTTGCCCGTAAGGGATGTCTTTGATGCGGTCGATACGACCGGCCAGGATGCTGTAGTCCACGCCTGTTTCGCGAGCGACGGTACCCAGCAATGGCGCGTAGGTCGCATCGCCCTGGAACGTCAGGCGTACGATGCGGCCCGGCACGTGGGCGAAGTCGTCGCGCTGCTCGCCTTCGTCAACCTGTTCGGCTTCCTGAACGAAACGCTTGGTGGTCGGATGCTTTGGGTGCAGGAACACATCGGCGACCGAACCTTGCTCGACGATCACGCCAGCGTCCATCACTGCAACTTGGTCACACACGCGGCGGATCACATCCATTTCATGGGTGATCAGCACGATGGTCAGGTTCAGTTCGCGGTTGATCTCGGCCAACAGTTGCAGGACTGACGCGGTGGTCTGTGGGTCGAGGGCGCTGGTGGCTTCGTCGCACAGCAGGATCTTTGGCTTGGTCGCCAGGGCGCGGGCAATACCGACGCGCTGTTTCTGACCGCCGGACAACTGCGCCGGGTACTTCCTGGCGTGGTCCGACAGGCCGACGCGAGCAAGCAGCTCAGCCACGCGCTGGTCGATCTCCTTGCGCGACAATTCACCGGCAAGCGTCAGTGGCAGAGCGACGTTGTCGGCCACGGTCTTGGACGCCAGCAGGTTGAAGTGCTGGAAGATCATCCCGACCTGCTGACGGAAGCGGCGTAGGCCGTTGGCATCCAGGGCGGTGACTTCTTCATCGTCGACCGTGATCTGCCCGCCGCTGGGTTCTTCCAGGCGGTTGATCAGGCGCAGCAGTGTGCTTTTACCCGCACCCGAGTGGCCAATCAGGCCAAACACCTGGCCATTGGCGACGCGCAGGCTGGTGGGGTGCAGTGCGGGGATATCCTTACCGGCGACGCGGTAGGTTTTATGGACGTTTTGAAACTCGATCACGTAGCGAACCTTGTGGGGCGCATTGAAAAGGGATCAGCGGTTAGCCGGGCGCGCATTTTAGCCTGTCCATCTAGTGTTTCTTAGCATTTATTTCGTATCCATCCAGCGATTTGGCAATAACGAGACCAAAGGTCATAAAAAAGGAACGGCGCAAAACCCTGTCAGTCACTACTTAAGCAATTCGATCTCCCGGGTGCCGTGCCTGGGGTTTCGCTCAAACGAGCCGGGGACCGCTCTGGCCACTTTGACTAAGGAGTTTTGACTGATGAGTACCAAGAAGCCAGCCACCCCGCCCAAGAGTGAAGTCGCGGGTACTGATACCCTGGACCGAGGCAATACCAACGCCAAATTGCAGGCGTTGGAAGAATTCCGTTCCGATGCGACCGGCCAGGCCCTGCGCACCAACCAGGGCGTGAAGATTTCCGACAACCAGAACAGCCTGAAAGTCGGCGCCCGTGGCCCTTCGCTGCTGGAAGACTTCATCATGCGTGAAAAGATCACGCACTTTGACCATGAGCGTATCCCCGAGCGCATCGTGCATGCCCGTGGTACCGGCGCCCATGGTTATTTCCAGAGCTATGGTGACCATTCGGCACTGACCAAGGCCGGTTTCCTGCGCACGCCCGAGCATAAAACGCCGGTATTCGCGCGTTTTTCCACGGTGCAGGGCCCGCGCGGTTCCGGCGACACCGTGCGCGATGTGCGCGGTTTTGCCGTGAAGTTCTTCACCGACGAAGGCAACTTCGACCTGGTGGGCAACAACATGCCGGTGTTTTTCATTCAGGATGCGATCAAGTTTCCTGACTTTGTACACGCGGTAAAACCTGAGCCGCACAACGAGATTCCTACCGGCGGCTCGGCACACGACACCTTCTGGGATTTCGTGTCGTTGCAGCCGGAGTCGGCGCACATGGTGATCTGGGCCATGTCTGACCGGGCGATTCCAAAAAGCCTGCGCGCCATGCAGGGTTTTGGTGTGCACACCTTCCGCTTGATCAATACGGAAGGTAAATCCAGCTTCGTGAAATTTCACTGGCGCCCAAAAGTAGGCACGTGCTCCCTGGTATGGGACGAGGCGCAAAAGCTGGCCGGTAAGGACACGGACTATCACCGCCGTGACCTGTGGGAATCGATTGAGAGCGGCGATTACCCCGAGTGGGAACTGGGTGTGCAGATCGTGGCGGAAGAAGACGAACACAAGTTCGATTTCGACTTGCTCGACCCGACCAAAATTATCCCTGAAGAGCTGGTGCCGATCACACCGCTGGGCAAGATGGTGCTCAACCGTAACCCGGATAACTTCTTCGCTGAAGTCGAGCAGGTCGCGTTTTGCCCTGGCCATATCGTGCCGGGCATCGACTTTACCAACGACCCGCTGCTGCAAGGCCGCTTGTTTTCCTACACGGATACGCAGATCAGTCGGTTGGGCGGCCCCAACTTCCATGAGATTCCGATCAACCGCCCGGTAGTGCCTTTCCATAACGGCCAGCGCGACGCTCAACATCGCACCGTGATCGATAAAGGGCGGGCCTCGTACGAGCCGAACTCGATTGATGGTGGCTGGCCGAAAGAAACGCCTGCCGGTCCTGCCGATGGAGGTTTCGAGTCCTACTACGAGCGCGTCGATGCCAATAAAGTGCGCGAGCGCAGCGAGTCGTTCGGCGACCATTTCTCCCAGGCCACGTTGTTTTACAACAGCATGAGCCACCACGAGAAAGAGCACATCATCGCGGCCTACAGCTTCGAGTTGGGCAAGGTTGAGCGCGAGTTTATCCGGGCGCGTCAAGTCAACGAGATCCTGGCCAACATTGACCTGGAACTGGCCAAACGCGTGGCGCAGAACCTGGGCTTGCCAGCGCCGACCAAGGGCACGGTGCCCGCACGTGAAACATCGCTGAAGGAATCACCGGCATTGAGCCAGGTGAATTTGCTGTCTGGCGATATCAAGACGCGCAAGGTGGCGATTCTGGCGGCTAACGGCGTTGATGGTGCGGCAATTGATGCGCTCAAGGCAGCGCTGGAGGCAGAGGGTGCCCATGCCAAGTTGCTGGGCCCGACTTCGGCGCCTGTGACCACTGCCGATGGCAAGACGCTACCCGTAGACGCTTCGATGGAAGGCATGCCGTCCATTGCCTTCGACGCGGTGTTTATCCCGGGCGGTAAGGACTCGGTGAAGGCGTTGAGCGGCGATGGCGTGGCGTTGCATTACGTACTGGAAGCGTACAAGCACCTCAAGGCGATTGCGGTGGCCAGTGATGTGAAACCGTTGCTGGACTTGCTGAAGCTGGAAGCGGATGCGGGCTTGATCGTGGGCGCTGATGCCAAGGCGTTCAAGGCGTTCTTTGCTGCGATTGCACAGCATCGGGTTTGGGAGCGGGAGCCGAAATCCAAGGCGATTCCGGCTTAAATTATCGGTTGTTTGTTAGATCGTCATCGCAGGCAAGCCAGCTCCCACACGTGAATGTGTTCACCCTTCAAATGTGGGAGCTGGCTTGCCTACGATGCTTTTAGTCCGCCTTGCGCGGAATCAGCACAACCTGCGCCGGAATGTGTTTCAGGATCTGCCGGTGAATCTTCAAGTCATACCCCGAATCAATTCGTTTCACCCGTTTGGTCAGCAATGTGGCCAGCCACGGGTAATCCTGGGTGCGTGGCACCTGGATGCTGACATCGCACTGGTAATTCACCACGTCGGTGGCGATGGCGTCCAACTGATGACGCATGTCTTCGACATCCGCGAGGTTCAGCGCCACGGTAGTGCTCGGCGCTGCGGGGTCGATGACCTTGGCCGCAGGCTTGGCTTCGGCGGCTTTCAACGCGGCTTCTGCCTGATCCAGCTCGGCCTTGCGCGCATGGCTGATAGCGCTGTTGACGCCACCGGTCAGTGCCGGGGCTTTTGGCATCAGCGCGCGGGCCCGGCTCAGTGCGGTGGCGGCGGCGTTGACATCGCCTTTTTGCAGCACGATCTGGCTGCGCTGCAGGTAGGCTTCGGCCAGTTGACGCTGATAGGCCTCAAGTGCGGGATCGTTGGGGGACTGGGCCTGCAACGCCGCAAGTTGGTCTTCGGCGGTTGCCAGTTCGCTGCTGGCCAGGTTTTGCTCCAGCTGCGCGATGGCCACAGCGCGTGCGTCCGGGGCCTCGGGGGCAGCGGGCGGCGTGCTTTGACAGGCACCCAGCAGCAGGGAAAATGCGGCAAGGAGCAGATAACGGGAGGTGAACGGCTTCATTCCTGCGACTCTCTATTTGCGCAAAAAGCGAGCAAGTCTACACCCCTCGACGGGGCAGGACAAAACTCAGCAGAAACAGGGCGGCCGCCGTAACCACAATCGACGGCCCGGCTGGCGTGTCCTTGAACCAGGACAGCGCCAGGCCCCCGCACACTGCACACATTCCCAAGAGACTGGCGCCGATTGCCATCTGCTCCGGTGAGCGGGCATGACGCTGGGCGGCGGCGGCGGGAATGATCAGCAGCGACGTGATCAACAATACGCCGACTATCTTCATCGCGACAGCGATCACCACGGCGATGAGCAACATCAGGGCCATGCGCAGCCCCGCGACGGGCAAGCCTTCAACCCTGGCGAGTTCTTCATGCACGGTGATCGCCAGCATCGGGCGCCACAGGGCCACCAACAACACCAGTACGCCAGCGCTGCCGCCGAGGATCCAGGCCAGATCAGTCGGGCTGATCGCCAGCAGGTCGCCGAACAGGTAGGCCATCAGGTCGATACGCACTTCATGCATGAAGCTCAATACCACCAGGCCCAGGGACAGGGTGCTTGGCGCGAGGATGCCCAGCAGGGTGTCGGAGGCCAGCGGCTGGCGTTGTTGCAAGGTCACCAGCAGTACCGCCAGCAGCAGGCAGCCCACGGTTACGGCGATGGTCGGGCTCACGTCCAGCAGAAAGCCCATGGCCACGCCCAGCAACGCCGCATGGGACAAGGTGTCACCGAAATAGGCCATGCGCCGCCAGACCACAAACGAGCCCAGCGGGCCCGCCACCAGTGCCAGAGCCAAGCCTGCCAGCAGGGCGTAGAGCAGAAAATCAGCCATGCTTGCAGCTATCTCCATGAACGTGGGGAGTATCGACAACGGCACCATGCAGGTCATGGGCGTGGTCGTGATGATGGTGATAGATCGCCAGGCTCTGGGCGTTTTTGCCGAACAGTTCCACGAACGCCGGGTCGCCACTGACCTGTTCCGGGTGGCCGGAGCAGCACACGTGGCGGTTGAGGCAGACCACCTGGTCGGTGGTGCTCATCACCAGGTGCAGATCATGGGAGACCATCAGCACGCCGCAGCCATGGCGGTCGCGCAGGCGGGTGATCAGGCTGTACAACTCGGCCTGGCCGGCGACGTCGACGCCTTGTACGGGCTCATCGAGCACCAGCAACTCTGGCTCGCGCAACAAGGCGCGGGCCAGCAGCACGCGCTGCATTTCGCCGCCGGAGATGCTTTGTACCGGGCTGTCGATCACCTGCTCGGCGCCGACTTCCTTGAGCGCGGCCTGTGCACGGGCGCGGTCGACACCGGGCACCAGGCGCAGGAAGCGCAATACGGACAGCGGCAGGGTCGGGTCCACGTGCAGTTTTTGCGGCATGTAGCCCACGCGCAGTTTGGGCTTGCGCCATACACTGCCGCTGTCGGGCTTGAGCAGGCCAAGCACGGCGCGCACCAAGGTGGTCTTGCCTGCGCCATTGGGGCCGATCAACGTGACGATTTGCCCCGGCTCCACGCTCAGCGCGATGTTTTCCAGCACGTTCTGCCCGGCGAACGTGACGCCGACCTGCTCCAGACGGATCAACGCGTTGCTCATCAAGCCCCCTGGCAGCCCGCGCACAGGCCGACCACTTCAACCGTTTGCCCCTCGACCTTGAAGCCGACGTCGGCAGAGCTTTGGATAATGGCGTCACTGATGCTTTTTTGTTCAAGCTCGATGGCCGCGTGGCACTCGCGACAGATCAGGAACTGGCCCTGATGCGCGTGCTCCGGGTGGTTGCAGCCGACAAACGCGTTGAGCGAGGCGATACGGTGAACCAGGCCATTTTCCAGCAGGAAATCCAGTGCGCGGTACACGGTAGGTGGTGCAGCGCGGCGGCCGTCCTGTTCGCTGAGAACGCCAAGAATGTCGTACGCGCCCAGCGGTTTGTGGCTCTGCCACACCAACTCCAGCACCCGGCGACGCAAGGCGGTCAGGCGCAAGCCTTTTTGTGCGCACAGGGTATCGGCCTCTGACAATGCGGTGTGCACGCAGTGAGAGTGGTCGTGGGGACGGCTGGCAAGCGGTGTTTTAGGCATGAGCGGCGACAGATATTTGATAGAGACGTTATTATGTTACCCGTTCCTACGCCATTGAGTGGTCATCGTGTCCCGACTTTTTCCCGTTTTTGTCGTATTTGTCACCAGTTTGTTCGTTGCGGGTGCCGCTCAGGCCGATGTGAAGGTGCTGACCAGCATCAAGCCGTTGCAGCTGATTGCCGCGGCGGTGCAGGACGGTGTGGCGGTTCCGGAGGTATTGCTGCCGCCGGGTGCGTCGCCGCATAACTTCGCATTGCGCCCATCCGACGTACGGCGCGTGCAGTCGGTGGACCTGTTGTATTGGATCGGACCGGACATGGAAACCTTTTTGCCGCGCGTGTTGAAAGGCCGTACGACCGCTACCGTGGCCGTCCAGGACCTGCCAGGGATGAAATTACGTATTTTCGGCGAAGATAGCCATTCCCACGCCGACGATGCCGACGAGCATGACCATGATCATCGACCTGGCAGCGTCGATGCGCATTTATGGTTGTCAACGGTGAACGCGCGGGTAATCGCCACGCGCATGGCTGCGGACCTCAGTGCGGCTGATCCTGCAAACGCCGAGCGTTATCAGAGCAACGCCAAAGCTTTTGGTGAGCGCCTGGATGCGTTGGATGCGCGCTTGAAAAAGCGACTGGCGAGCGTCGATGGCAAGCCTTACTTCGTATTCCATGAGGCGTTTGACTACTTCGAAGAGGCTTACGGCCTCAAGCACACCGGCGTATTCAGCGTGGCCGCCGAAGTGCAGCCAGGTGCCCAGCATGTAGCGGCGATGCGCACGCGCTTGCAGGAGGTGGGCAAGACCTGCGTGTTCAGCGAGCCGCCGTTGCGGCCGCGATTGGCCGAGACGCTGGTTGCCGGGTTGCCGGTGAAGTTGGCGGAGCTGGATGCGTTGGGTGGCTATACCCCGGCTACCGCTCAGGGTTATGAGCAGGTCCTGGAGAAGCTAGGTAATGATTTGGCTGGCTGTCTGGAGTCGCTTTAACCATCGCCGCATAACCAATGTGGGAGCGGGCTTGCCCGCGATGGCGGCGTGTCAGTCGACACCGCTATCGCAGGCAAGCCAGCTCCCACATTTTTTTGACCGAGTAGGCCTTTTAGAGCGCGAACGGCAGGTGGACACTGACCTGCTGGCGTTGCGCCAGACGGTGCTCGAACTCAGCGGGGTCGTGAATGAGAACATCCTGGCCGGCAAACGACTCCGCCGCGATCAGTCGTGACAACCAGAACCGTACGCACGCCACGCGCAGCATGGTCGGCCATAGCTCGGCTTCCTTCGCAGTAAACGGCCGCAGCCCTGCATAAGCCCCCAGCAGCGCCCGGGCGCGTTGCCCGTCGATCGCGCCATCGGCATCCGAACACCAGTCATTCAAGGCAATCGCCACGTCGTAGAGCATCGGCCCCGAGCAGGCGTTGTAGAAGTCGATCAAGCCTGTAAGGTGTGTGCCTTCGAACATCGCATTGTCGCGAAACAGATCGGCGTGAACGTTGGCCCGTGGCAGGCCGAGGATGTCAGTCTTGTGGGTTTCGATCTCGCTCAATGTGTCCTGCAGCAGGCGCTGCTGTGCGTCGTTGAGGTGTGAAATCAGCTGCGCGCCCTCACTGAGCATCCAGTCCAGCCCGCGGTCGGTCTTGCGCTCCAGCACTTTTTCGCCCTGAGTCGCCAAGTGCAGGTGGCCGAGCAGGTCGCCGACCTGGGCGCAATGTTGGGCGTTGGCGTCCTTGATGTGCTTGCCGGCCAGGCGCGGTTGCAGCAAGGCGGGTTTGCCCTTGAGTTCGCGCAAAGCGATACCGTCGGTGGTACGCAAGGCGTACGGCACCGGCAGGTCGGCGTCGTGGAGCACGTCGAGCAGTTCGATGAAGAACGGCATTTCTGCCACGGGGCCGCGCTCAACCAGGGTCAGGACAAACTCACCCTGCTCCAGGCTGATAAAGAAATTGGTGTTTTCGCTGCCGGCGGCAATCCCCTGGAAATCAAGCAGGCGGCCGAGCCCATAAGGGGCGAGAAAGGTTTCCAGCTCGGGCCGAGCCAGGGGGGTGAACACAGACATGGTTAAAACTGCCGTTACGGGCGCTGGCTTAGCAGCGCCGGTTAAAATTAAGAAATCATTTCCATTCGAAGATCTTCCATGACGGGATCAGCATATCCGGCTGGTCGGAGCGGATGAAGTTCGCATCGGTTCCGTCCGCGCGCACCAGGAAATAAGGTGGAGCGCCCTTCGGGGTAACCTTGATGGCGTACAGGAAGCCGTTCTGGCGATACTCCTGGATAGTCTTGTCGCCTTCCGTGCGAATGGTAACTTCCGGGTCTGCCGAAGGCGCATCGTCTGCCGCCATGGCAGCCATCGGAGCGAGTGCAATCAAACCGGTCAACAGCAGGCGATTGAATGTACGCATGATAACCTTGTCCCTTTGTTTTCATTGGTCCGGCTATTCTAGCGCCTGACCCGCCGAAAAGGTTGATCCTGCTCATGAGCCAAGCGCCCCTCGTCCTGGTGGACGGTTCTTCTTATCTGTACCGCGCCTTCCACGCGCTGCCACCGCTGACCACCTCCAAAGGCCTGCCGACCGGTGCGGTCAAGGGCGTGTTGAACATGCTCAAAAGCCTGCGCAAGCAGTACCCGGACAGCCCGTTCGCGGTGGTGTTCGACGCCAAGGGCGGGACCTTTCGCGATGAGATGTACGCCGAGTACAAGGCCAACCGCCCGAGTATGCCCGATGACATGCGCCTGCAAATCGAGCCGCTCCATCAAAGCGTGATCGCCCTGGGCTTCCCGTTGCTGTGCGTCGAAGGCGTCGAGGCTGACGACGTGATCGGCACCCTGGCGCGCAGCAGCGCGGCCGCCAGCCGCCCGGTGGTGATTTCGACCGGCGATAAAGACATGGCACAGCTGGTGGACGGGCACATTACCTTGGTCAACACCATGACCGGTAGCTCGATGGACGTTGAGGGCGTAAAGGAGAAATTCGGCGTCGCTCCCGAGCAGATCATCGACTATCTGGCGTTGATGGGCGATTCGTCCGACAACATCCCAGGCGTCCCGGGTATTGGGCCGAAGACCGCCTCGGGCTTGTTGGTGGGAGTGAATGGCGGCCTCAAAGAGCTTTATGAGCAGCTGGATATTGTGCCGACGCTGCCTATCCGCGGGGCCAAAACCCTGCCAGCCAAGCTTGAAGAGCACAAGGAGATGGCATTCCTGTCCTATCAGTTGGCGACGATCAAGATCGATGTGCCACTGGACGTGGGCCTGGATGACCTGCACCTGATCGAGCCGGATCGCGAAAAGCTGCTGGAGCTGTACACGCTGCTTGAGTTCAAGAGCTGGTACGACGAGATCCAGCGCGATGCCAAGCGTGTGGAGCTCAAGTCGGCGAGCGAGGTTGCACCTGCCGCCGAAACGCCGGTCGAGGCCGTTATATCGGTACCGGTAGAGGCGGTTTACACCACCGTCCTGGACCAGGCCACCTTCGACGTGTGGCTGAAAAAACTCAACGATGCGCCGTTGTTTGCCTTTGATACCGAAACCACCGGCATTGACGCTCAACAGGCGCAATTGGTTGGGGTCTCGTTTGCTGTGCAGCCCCATGAAGCCGCCTACATCCCGCTGACCCATTCCTATATCGGCGCGCCGGATCAATTGGATCGGGACACCGTGCTGCTGGCCTTGAAACCGCTGCTGGAAGACCCGACCAAACTCAAGGTTGGCCAGCACGCCAAGTTCGATATGAACATCCTCGCCAACTGCGCCATCGGTGGCGACCCTGCACAGGGCATCACTGTGCGTGGCATCGCCTTCGACACCATGCTCGAATCCTACGTGCTGAACTCCACGGCGACCCGCCATGACATGGACAGCCTGGCGAAGAAGTACCTGGACCACGACACGGTCAGCTTCCAGGACATTGCCGGCAAAGGCGCCAAGCAGCTGACGTTCGACCAGATTGCCCTTGAACAGGCTGGCCCTTACGCAGCCGAAGATGCCGATGTGACCTTGCGCCTGCATCAGGAGCTGCACGCAAAGCTGGCCGCGATCCCGAGCCTGGCCAGTGTGCTGACGGATATCGAGATGCCATTGGTGCCGGTACTGGCACGCATCGAGCGCCAGGGCGCATTGGTGGACAAGGAGCTGCTGGGCATCCAGAGCATCGAGCTGGGTAACAAGATGGTCGAGCTGGAGCGCCAGGCCTTCGAGATCGCCGGTGAAGAATTCAACCTCGGCTCACCCAAGCAGCTTGGGGCGATTCTCTACGAGAAGCTGGGGATGCCGGTGTTGAAAAAGACCGGCAAGGGGCAGGCTTCCACCGCCGAAGAAGTGCTGGCCAAACTGGCCGAAGATGATTTTCCGTTGCCCAAGGTGCTGATGCAGTACCGCAGCATGAGCAAGCTCAAAAGTACCTACACCGACCGCCTTCCGGAGCAGATCAACCCTCGCACCGGGCGCATTCATACGTCTTACCATCAGGCGGTAGCGGCAACCGGGCGCTTGTCCTCCAGCGACCCGAACCTGCAGAACATCCCGGTGCGCACCGCCGAAGGGCGGCGGATTCGCCAGGCGTTTGTCGCGCCCAAGGGCTACAAGCTGCTGGCGGCGGACTATTCCCAGATTGAGCTGCGGATCATGGCGCACCTGTCCAAGGACGAAGGGCTGATGAACGCCTTCCGAAACGATCTGGACGTGCACACCGCCACGGCTGCCGAGGTATTCAAGGTTGAGCTGGCTGAAGTCACGTCCAACCAGCGCCGCAGTGCCAAGGCGATCAACTTCGGCCTGATCTACGGCATGGGTGCCCAGAAGCTCGGCAAGGACATCGGCGTCGATACCAAGACCGCCAAGGCCTACATCGATGTGTACTTCGCCCGCTATCCAGGTGTTCGCGAATACATGGAGCGCACGCGTGCCCAGGCAGCGGACCAAGGCTATGTGGAAACCTTCTTCGGTCGGCGCCTGTACTTGCCGGATATCAACTCCAACAAGCCTCAGGAGCGCGCTGCGGCAGAGCGCACAGCCATTAACGCACCCATGCAGGGCACGGCGGCGGACATCATCAAGAAAGCCATGGTGCAGGTGGATAACTGGCTGACCGAGTCGGGCCTGGATGCCAAGGTAATCCTGCAAGTGCACGACGAATTGGTGCTGGAGGTACGTGAGGACCTGGTCCCACAAGTCAGCGAGAAGATTCGCGAACATATGAGTGCTGCAGCCCAGCTGGACGTACCGTTGGTGGTGGATGTGGGCGTGGGCGATAACTGGGACCAAGCGCACTGATTGCAGAGCTGCGCCAACACCGAGGGTGCTGGCGCAGTGCTTTAGAGCGCAAATCGCCGTCAGTTATTTCCAATAGTTTTTTGGAGCTGCCGGAACTTAACCTGTGAACTGCCACTCAGAGTTACTGAATGGGTGGTGAAGCCCTTCAATGCTCCTATGTTGTGTTAAGTGTTGGCAGATATCTGGACCCCGCCCTAGCGGTCCGGAACTTGGACCCCGAACTTCCCTCCCCATACGAAGTCCGGGGTTTTTTTTTGCCCGCAGAAAAGTTACTCGGTAGCTTCTGCGCCTTTGTCCGCCAATTCCATCCAGCCGGCCAGCACCGTGTAAGCCTCTTCCAGGCCCATGCGCTTCGGCGCCGAGAACAGCTGGATAGTGATCGTATCGCCCCAGCCTTTACGGATGTCGGACTGCACTTTGAGCAGCGTGTTCTTGGCTGCGCCGTAGGTGAGCTTGTCGGCCTTGGTCAGCAGGATGTGCATCGGCATGCCGCTGGCGACGGCCCAGTCGAGCATCAGCAGGTCGAAGTCAGTCATCGGATGGCGGATGTCCATCATCAGAATCAGACCCTTCAAACTCTCCCGGCCACCCAGGTAAGCCTCAAGGTGACGCTGCCAGTGCAGCTTCAGCGGGATAGGTACTTTTGCATAACCGTAGCCCGGCAGGTCGACCAGACGCCGATCATCGTCTAGCTTGAAGAAATTGAGCAGTTGCGTGCGACCCGGGGTTTTCGAGGTGCGCGCCAGGCTGGCGTGGGTCAGGGTGTTCAGTGCGCTGGATTTGCCAGCGTTGGAGCGGCCGGCAAAGGCGACTTCAAAGCCCTCGTCATCGGGGCATTGGTCCACTTTGGCGGCG
Organism: Pseudomonas sp. W15Feb34; assembly: GCF_023127765.1. Lineage (NCBI taxonomy): Bacteria > Pseudomonadati > Pseudomonadota > Gammaproteobacteria > Pseudomonadales > Pseudomonadaceae > Pseudomonas > Pseudomonas sp. W15Feb34. Next base: position 36,800 of record NZ_SPKN01000003.1, on the reverse strand, counting down.
CTGAGCATGAACGTGGACTGTTGGCACAGGCCGAGGATGGGATTCTTGAGTTGCATGAGATTTCCGATGTGGGCGGTGCCGAAAAAGGGTGCGGCAAGCGGTGTCGTTTCCGTTTCAGTAGCGCCAGTATATAATGCCGCAGATTTTGTGTGTGCTTTGTCCCAGCGAAGGATGAAGTTCACGGGAGCGAAAGACCTTTATTGCGCATTAGAACGCAAAACGCTCTCAAACCCTGAAAAGGTCGATGTATGGCCTCAATGGTTGCCGCTTTTGGTGTCCTGAACCCGCTTTACGGCGCTCAGGCTACACAGGATCCACAAGCGCTGTACAACCGAGTTTGCGTGGTCATGCTGATGCAGCGCGTGACCCAGGGTTTCAAGGCAATGCCGCCGCGTGGTTTGTGCATGGACTGCAGTACTGAGGATTACCAGGCCGTCATTGAGTTGGTGGTGAGTAAACCCGGTAGATAACTCTTAAACCCTTAGCCGTAGTTGGATTAGCTGATGAACAAACTGATCGTGAGTCTGCTGTTGACCTTGGGCATCACAGGCGCTGCCGTCGCTGCAGAGGGCCCCGTCAAAGGTGATGCCACTGCCGGTCAAGCGAAAGCCGCCGTATGTGGTGCCTGCCACGGGCCGGATGGCAACAGCCCGGCGCCGAACTTCCCCAAACTGGCCGGCCAGGGTGAACGTTACCTGAGCAAGCAGATGCACGACATCAAGGACGGCAAGCGCACAGTGCTGGAAATGACCGGCATGCTGACCAATCTCAACGATCAGGACCTGGCGGACCTCGCGGCGTATTTTGCCAGCCAGAAAGGCAGTGTGGGAGCTGCTGATCCTAAGTTGGTCGCTCGCGGAGAAAAGCTGTTCCGTGGCGGTGACCTGGAAAAAGGCTTGCCTGCCTGCACCGGTTGCCACTCGCCAAATGGCGCTGGCATCGCCGCCGCTGGCTTCCCGCACCTGAGTGGCCAGCATGCTACCTATATCGCCAAACAGCTGACCGATTTCCGTAAGGAAGAGGCCGGACGAGCGAATGATGGCGACGCCGCAATCATGCGCACCATCGCTCGCAAGCTGAGTGACGAAGACATTGCAGCCGTCTCCAGTTACATCCAGGGCCTGCATTAAGTTGCACGCAACGTTAACACTCGATTAATCCCGCGATGCAAGCATAAAAGGGTGGCTCAGGCCGCCCTTTTTTGTGGCCGCTGCCGTTACACTAACGAACTCATGCCCGCGTAGACCTGTCACAACAAAGGTCGCGTGAGGCGACTTTATTTGTCCAGGAGTAAAGCATGCGTAATCTGATCCTCAGCGCCGCTCTCGTCACTGCCAGCCTCTTCGGCATGACCGCGCAAGCAGCCGATGTGCCGCTTGAAGCCGGTAAAACCTACGTTGAATTGGCTAACCCTGTACCGGTGTCGGTACCCGGCAAAATCGAAGTGGTGGAGCTGTTCTGGTATGGCTGCCCGCATTGCTACGCTTTTGAGCCGACCATCAACCCATGGGTTGAAAAGCTGCCCAAGGACGTTAACTTCCGTCGCCTTCCCGCCATGTTTGGTGGCCCATGGGATGCCCACGGCCAACTGTTCCTGACGCTCGAAGCCATGGGCGTGGAACACAAAGTTCACAACGCCGTCTTCGAAGCGATCCAGAAACAGGGCAAGCGCCTGACCAAGCCGGACGAAATGGCTGACTTCGTCGCCACCCAGGGCGTGGACAAGGACAAGTTCATGGCCACTTTCAATTCCTTCGCCATCCAGGGCCAGATCAAGCAGGCCAAGGAGCTCGCGCAGAAGTACGGTGTGCAAGGCGTTCCAACCCTGATCGTCAACGGCAAGTATCGTTTCGACCTGGGCACTGCCGGTGGTCCTGAAGCGGTCCTCAATGTTGCCGACCAACTGATCGCTAAAGAACGCGCAGCCAAGTAAGGGGCCCGCCATGCGCCGTTGGGGTACCGAACGCGTCGTTGGCCTGCACGAGCCGCAGGTCAACGAACACCACCTGCAAGCCACGGGCCTGCCGGCAGACAGCCGCTTGCGCCTGCTCAGCTTCAACATTCAGGTGGGCAACAGTACCGAGAAATACCGGCACTACCTCACCCGTGGCTGGCAGCACGTTCTACCGCACAAGGGGCGTACCGGTAACCTGCAGAAGATCGGCGACCTGCTCAGCGACTTCGACCTGGTCGCCTTGCAGGAGGCTGACGGCGGTAGCCTGCGCTCGGGCTACATCAACCAGGTGGAGCATCTTGCCCAGCTCGGCGCGTTTCCGTACTGGTATCAGCAGCTCAACCGCAACCTGGGGCGCCTGGCACAGCACAGTAATGGTGTGCTCAGCCGCTTGAAGCCGACCGCCATCGAGGATCACCCGCTGCCGGGTCCGAAAGGCCGCGGTGCGATCCTCGTGCGTTTCGGTGAAGGTCCTGAAGCCTTGGTGGTGGTGATGATGCACCTGGCACTCGGCGGACGTACCCGTAACCTGCAGCTTGCCTATGTGCGTGACCTGATTGGTAACTACAAGCACCAGGTGTTGATGGGGGACATGAACACCCATGCCAACGACCTGTTGCAGAATTCCCCGCTGCGCGACCTGGGCCTGTTGGCCCCGCAAGTCGAAGCCACATTTCCCAGCTGGCGCCCGCAGCGCTGCCTTGACCACATCCTGCTCAGCCCGAGCCTTACACTGGAAAGTGTGCGAGTGCTGGCGCAGCCCATTTCCGATCACCTGCCCGTCGCGGTAGAGATTCGTCTGCCGGGTTCGCTTACCGCTGATGCATTACCCGCGTTGAGCCCAGGTCCTCGCGGACCTCTTGCATGAGCGACGACGCCCAGCGCTGGAAAGAGAAATACCTCAAGAGCATCGAGCAACAAGACAAGCTCGAACGCCGCTGGGCCGCCCGCCTCGACCTGCTGCGCCGCGGCCTGGTGCGCAGCACGCTGGCGGCTGAAGGGACCGACCGCGCTGTTGATCAATGCATGAAAGAAATGCGTGATGTAGTGCGCACGGACGACATGGACGCAGCCCTCGCAGCGCTGTTGCCGCGCCTGGAAAAGGCTGTGCTGGATTCCGAGCAGCGCCGCGAAACCCGGGTTGACCAGATCAGCACCGCACTCACGGCCCTGGTTGCCCAGCTGCAAAAGCTTGCGTTGCCCCGCGAGGTGGCCCGCCCGCTGAAGGCCTTTGCCAAACAGCTCGATAGCCGCGTCGGCCAGGCGCGGGAGATACCGCTGTTGCTCAGTGAGCTAAGCAGCCTGCAAGGGCAGGCGCTGAATAATCTGGAGCCTGAAAGCGAAGCCTCACGCGCGGGTCCTGGGCTGCTGCAGCGCCTGTTTGGCAGTAAGGAGGCATCGAGTGAAGCGCCGCAGGTTGACGCTGCGCCACTCCCCACCGCGCAGGTGGCGCCGTCAAAGCCCGCTGCGCCGCCACCTTCGCCCGAGCCGCAGGAGCCCGTACAGTCCGAAGAGTTGACCCAGGCCTTGCGTGCCTTTGCACCGCAACCACAAACGCCGCTCGCTCCCGCATCGGAGCTGGTAGCGCCGGCCCCGGTGGAAGCGGCTCGCGACACCTTCGCATTCGAGGCACCGCCTTCTGCAGCCCCGATTGCTTCACCTGTGCAGGCCCCTGAGCCGCCGATAGAAGAGCCGGCCCCTGAAAGCGCGCTCGCCGCCTTTATTGAAGCGCCGCAGGTTGAAGTCGACGCGCCGGATCAAACCAGCATAGGTAGCCTGTCTCTCCCGCCGGTGCTGGAAATTCCCGAGCCCGACGAACTGCAGTCCGATGGGATATACGCCCTGCCCGACTCGCCTGAGCCGTCCTACAGCTCGGTGGCCAAGCACATTGAAGATACGTTACTGGGCCTGTTGGAAGATCTGTCCCTGCCTGAACGTCACCGGCCCCAGGCCGAAGCCATGCGCGAGCGGCTTGCCCACGGCTTGAATTGGTACGAGCTGATCCCGATCCTGGATGACCTGGCGGTGCTGATGCTGGCGATCACCGACAGTGGCCAGCATGAGTTCGAGGCTTATCTCAAGCAACTCAACGAGCGCCTTGAGGCATTTCAGGGCCACCTGCAGGTTGCCAGCGAGGGCCACGCCGATAGCAGCCTGGCCGCGCGGGAGCTGGATACGCAGATTCGTGAACAGGTCGACGGGTTGCAAAGCAGCGTGCAGGAAGCCGCCGATCTGAGCAGCCTCAAGCAGGTACTCGAAAGCCATCTCGAAGGCTTGCTCGGGACCATGGACGAGCATCAGCAGCAGCGTGACCAACGTGAGCAGGAAGTGGCGGCGCGCCTCAAAACCCTGGCTGAGCGGGTGGCCAACATGGAGCAGGAAGCCCAGGGCTACCGTGAGCACCTGGAAGTACAGCGCCAGAAGGCCTTGCTCGATCCGCTAACCGGCCTGCCCAACCGGGCAGCGTGGAGCGAACGCCTTGATCACGAGGTCAACGCCTGGCATCAACGCGGCAACAGCCTGTCGCTGGCGATGCTCGACCTGGATCATTTCAAGCGCATCAATGATGGCTACGGTCATCTGGCGGGTGACAAGGTGCTCAAGATCATCGCCAACGTGCTGAGCAAGCGCCTGCGGCCCACCGACTTCATCGCGCGTTTCGGCGGTGAGGAGTTTGTGCTGCTGATGCCCGACTCAGCCTTGGCGGATGCCTTGGCTGTCGCTCAAGTATTGCGCGCGGCCATCGAGGCATGCCCGTTCCACTTCAAGGGCGAGCCGGTGACGATCACGGTGTCCATGGGCGTAGCGCAGTTTCAACCTGGCGAGCGCAGCGACTTGGCCCTCAAGCGAGCCGATGAAGCGCTTTACAGGGCCAAGGCAGCGGGACGCAATCAAGTGCAGGTGGCATAAAAGATGTTCCATTTTGTAATTTGACCGCCGGGCTAATTACGTTACGTTACACTGTTGCATTATCGTCTCTCAGTGTACTGCTCCTGCCATGAAATCCTTGTCTATTGCTTTTGTGTTTCTCCTGCTCGCCGGTTGCGCCAGCGGCCCGCGGCTGAATACCAGCCACCCTTCGGTGAACCACGACAACCGCGTGCAGTTTGTTGTCGTGCATTACACCTCTACCAACCTTGAGCGCTCGCTGGCATTGCTGACCCATGGCCAGGTGAGCAGCCATTACCTGATCGGCGACGACGCCTCAGGCACCATCTACAAGCTGGTGGATGAAAGCCAGCGTGCCTGGCACGCGGGGGAAAGCGAGTGGATGGGGCGCACCTGGCTCAATTCCAGCTCCATCGGCATCGAGATCGTCAACCCTGGGTTCCGTGATACGCCGACAGGGCGTGTGTGGTACCCGTATTCCGAAGCGCAGGTGCAGTCGCTGATCGTGCTGCTCAAGGACATCAGCAAGCGTAACGGTATCGACCCCAAGAACATCATCGGGCATAGCGACATTGCCCCACTGCGCAAGCTGGACCCGGGGCCGCTGTTCCCCTGGAAGCGTCTGGCCGCAGAAGGTCTGGCCGTCTGGCCGGATGCACAGGCCGTGGCACGATTCCAGGTGCAGTACGGCGCTCAGCTGCCGAGCGTCACCTGGTTCCAGGAAGAACTCGCTCGCCTGGGCTATCAGACGCCGCAGACCGGGGAGCTGGATGTGGCCACGCGGCACGTGATCGCCGCCTTCCAGATGCGCTTCCGCCCTTCATTGTTTGATGGCACTCCGGATGCTGAAAGTGCTGCGATCCTGCGGGCCTTGAACCAGCGCTGATTGTGTAGATGTTGGAGCGAGCAAGCTCGCTCCTACAACGGTAATGCCATATAGAACTGCGTACCCTGCCCCGGTCGTGAATACACGCCCATGCGGCCGCCGTGCAACTGCACGATCTCCTTGCACAGGGCCAGCCCCAGGCCCGCGCCGCCTTTCTTGCGACCCACCTGCACAAAGGGTTCGAAGATTCGCCCTTGCTGGCCATAGGCGATACCTTCGCCGTTGTCTTCAACGCTGATAATCACCCGTTCGCCATGACGCCGTGCCTGCAGGCGAATCTGCCCGCCTTCGGCGGTGTGGCGCAACGCGTTGCCGAGCAAATTGTCGAGCACGCGCTCCAGTTGCACCTGGTCGGCATACAGTCGCGGCAACTCCGGCTGGGCTTCCACCAGCAACTCAATGTGCTGCGCATTGGCGGGTTCGGTAAATCGCGCCCGTGCGTGTTCCAGCAGGTCGGTCACATCGCAGGCCCCCAGGGTGAGTTTTTGCAGGCCGTTCTGGTAGCGCGAGAAGTTGAGCAAGTCGTTGATCAACTGCATCAGGCGCTGCATTTCTTCGTTGACCGTATCCAGCAGGTCCGCTTCACGGGAGTCGGCCGGGAACTTGGCTCGCTCGCGAAACAGGCCGAAGGCCATGTGCATGCCTGTCACCGGCGTGCGCAGCTCATGAGAGGCGCGCAACACGAACTCGCTACGCACTCGTTCGAAGGCGCGCTGTTCGGTGACGTCATGCAGCACCATCACAGCCCCCAGAATATGGCCCTGTGTATGGCTCACAGGGGTCAGGCTGTAGGTCAGCAGGCGCAGTTCGCCCTCGACTTCCACTTCCAGATCATCCGGCGCCCGCTCCAGGTTGCCGCCGCGCAGCACCAGTTGCAGTTGTTCATCCATCTCTGCACGACCCAGGGCTTCGCCCAGGCCCTGACCGAGGCGCTCTTCGTCCCAGCCCAGTTGGCGCTGTGCAACCGGGTTGAGGTGCTCCAGGCAGCCCTGCCGATCAATCATCAGCAGGCCGTCATCAATACTGTCGAGCACGGCTTGCAGGCGCTGTTGGCCGGCCAGCAGTTCATCGACATTGGTGGCCTGATGCTGGCGCAATGCTTCGGCCATGATGCCGAAACGGCGGGTCAACTGATTCATTTCCGCTGCGGAGGAGATAGGCAGCGTCACTTCAAAATCGCCCTGTCCGATCTTGTCGGCGGCTTTGGCCAGTGCCTCGATCGGTCCGCCAAAACGCCGCGCGATGCCATGGGCCGTGACAAAGCCAATGATCAACACTGCGAGGCCCACCAACCCGAGCAACCCTGCAATCAATAACGCGCGCTCACGGGACTTGTGCTCGCTGGCGCTGATGTTCTCCAGAGCCTGCTTGTGATCGGCAATCAGTCCGTTGCGCAGTATGTTGAAGGTTTCAGTGATTTTTTCCTTGCTGCCCGGCGGCGGTGTTTCCTGTTGGGATTGGTCGAACGCTTCGAGCAGGTTCTGGTAGTCGGAGCGGGCCTGGCCAAAGCCATGGCTTTTACCGATCGACTGCTCATGGGCGACGCCTTGGTCCAGCAGGTCGAAATAATGCTGCTTGGAGGCCCTCAGGGCCTCAGGGTCGGGTCGTTTCTCCAGCATCATGATCAGCTGGTCGCCCAGGCTCTGACGCAACTTGAGCCCCAGGTCCAGCGTGATGAAGTTACTGCGAATCAGCGATTCCTGGGTCTTGGCCATTTGCATGACGCTGACCAGGCCCAGGATCAATCCCAGCAAGGCCACGGTGATCAGCGCTGAAATGCTCAGAAATAACCGAGTGCGCAGTTTCATCGCGAGCTTCATAAGGTCCTGCTCACAGGTTGTACTGTTTGCGTTTGCGGTACAGGGTCGACGCGTCGATGCCGAGGGTGCGGGCTGCTTGATCCAGCGTGTCACTGGTGGCGAGCACGGCGCCGATGTGGGCTTTTTCCAGTTCGTCCAGGCTCAACGCCGCGCCGATACGGGGCGCGTTGTTGGTCGGTTGCTCGGCCATCCCCAAATGGCTGATCTCTACCTTCTCCTGGGGGCAGATGATGCTGGCGCGTTCCACTACGTTACGCAGCTCGCGAATGTTGCCGGGCCAGCGATAGTTGAGCAGCGCTTCACGGGCCTGATCACTGAATCCGCGCGCGGGGCGGGCGTATTCCTTGACGAAGCGTGCCAGGAAGCGGTCAGCCAGGGTAAGGATGTCTTCACTGCGTTCGCGCAGCGGCGGCAGGTGCAGGGTGATGACATTGAGGCGGTACAGCAAGTCTTCCCGGAAGCGGCCGTCGCGCACCATGTCTTCCAGGTTCAGGTTGGTGGCGGCGAGGATGCGCACGTCGGCGCGGCGGGTGACTGGGTCGCCCACACGCTCATATTCCTTATCCTGAATGAAGCGCAGCAGCTTTGGTTGCAACGTGAGGGGAAAATCGCCGATCTCGTCGAGAAACAACGTGCCGCCGTCAGCCTGGTTAACGCGTCCCAAGGTGCTTTCACTGGCGCCGGTGAACGCGCCGCGACTATGGCCGAACAGTTCGCTCTCCATCAGCTCGGCGGTCAGTGACGGGCAGTTGATGGTCACGCAAGACTTCTTGGAGCGTTTGCTCCAGCCGTGAATGGCACGGGCCAGCTCACCTTTACCGGTGCCGGACTCGCCAAGGATCAAGATGTTTGCATCGGTCCCGGCCACCTGGCGCGCAGTTTCCAGTACCACCATCATCGAGGGGCTGTGAGAGTCGAGGCCATCCTTGGGCTGGCGCACTGCGCCTTCCAGGGCCTCCAGTCGCGCAGAGAGCTGGCGTACTTCCAGTTGCTTGGCGGTGGCCAGGCGCAATTGGTCCGGACTGCAAGGTTTGACCAGGTAGTCGGCGGCACCGGCCTGGATTGCGTCCACGGCGGTATCCACGGCGGAGTGGGCCGTGACGATCACCACACGCATCCACGGAGCCTGGATACGCATCTGCGCGAGTACATCCAGGCCGTTGTCCTCGCCCAGGCGCAAGTCCAGAAAGCACAGGTCAAACACCTGGCGCTGCATCAGGGCATCGGCCTGGGCGGCGCTGTTGGCGGTGGCAACGGTGTAGCCCTCGTCTTCCAGGCAATAACGGAACGTGCGGAGGATTGCGGATTCGTCATCCACTAAAAGAATGCGGCCTTGAAGCTCCTTGGCTGAATCCATCTGTCCCGCGCTCCTTAACTATTAAATAAGATGGTGTTTAGTCCCGGAATAATCGGGCAAGTTGCATGGTTTATTCTGATTCATAAAAGGCATCTTCGTGTAGGTATCTACACGCCTTCCTACAAAGCGCCGGCTGATAGCCTTTTTGTGCGTTATCGCGACTTCGGCAACTGAGCGTGCGCTTTCGATCCCCTGACCCGACCACTGGCCATCGTGCATTTCGCACGGCATCTAAAGAGGCATCGTGCAGGATGCTGGGTGCAACATCCTTTCATGTCACATAACTTATTGATTTTATTGTGTTTTATTTTGCAATAAAGCTGGCACGCAGTCTGCAATATCCCTCCCAAGAGTGTCATGAACGAATAATCAGAATGCGGGAGAACAGCAGCATGACTCGCCAAAGCCTCAGCCAATTGCGTGTATCGCCGCTGCGTATGCAGCAGGGCCTGTTTGCCAGCCTGGCCTTGATGGTCACGTTGATTGCCGGCCAGCAGATGCAGCACTGGCAGCAGAGTGAGCAGCCAGCCCCGCAATTTGAGCGTCCGGTGATGACCCAGAACCATTTCCGTTCCATTGGCAGCGCCAGCGCTAATGTAACTGCCCCGCAATTGAGCTTGGTCGATCAGGATTCCACCCTGGATGAACTGCCTGCTCAAGAGCGCTGGGTGTTCTAGGCAAGAACAAGTCGCTTGTGTTGAGCGACTGCACGGCACTACCGCTGTTACCCCTATAGAAGCATAAGGAGAATCACCATGTTGAGTTGGGCAATCACATTTCTGATCATCGCCATTGTCGCTGCAGTCCTGGGCTTCGGTGGTATCGCTGGCACCGCCACCGGCATCGCCAAGATCCTGTTTGTCGTCTTCCTGGTGATGTTCATTGCTTCGTTCTTCTTTGGTCGTAAAGGCCGAGGTTGAATATGACCACTCTGCCGTTTAAAGCCTTGGCTGCCGCCCTGCTACTGGGCGGCAGCGGCCTGGCGATGGCCGCCAATGACGGGCAATCCCGGGCGAACGAATTGCTCAATTCGGATCCGCAATACCGTGAAACCTGGCAAGGCGTGGTGAAGAAAGAAGAGCGTCTGCCGGAATGGGTGATGAACCTGTCCGGCACCGCTGAGCAAATGAACGCTGTCGAGGAAGATGGCGACAAGTACTTGGTCGGGCCGCTGTGTGAAACCGCGGATACCTGCCGGAGCAAGCGTTTGATCGTGGCCTTCAGTTTCGATAAGGAAGATGCCTACGCGATGTTGGTGGAAGTCCCAGCCGGTTTGCCGGCCGACAAGTCCCCGACACGGCATGCCGATTACCGTTTCCTCGGTAAGCCGGATGAAGGCATGCAAAAGCTGTTGATGGAACAACTGAAGAAAGATCCGAATTGGTACTAGGTTCCGTCTGAGACGGAGCCAGCGTCCATAGAAAGAAGCCCCTGCGCTTCTTTCTGTTTGCATCACTCGCCAAGGGTGGTGCATGACCAGGGGGCCGGGTTGCTCTGATCGATCAAGATCGGCGTGACCTACGGGCACAGGGAGTGCCTGCGAAAGGGCCGGGTTAGGCGAAAAGCTGCGACGCAAGTTCACAAGTCCTCAAGCTTGCTGAACTTGCGGCGGGCTTATGACTCTCATGCCCGCGCTTGGCTCTCGCTTCATGGCTCTCGCTTTATGCCTCTCATAGTCGCAATTTTGCTTTTTGCCTCTCGCCAACCATTACCGGGTATGTCGACGCGACCATCTATCGAGAAATTTTCAGACGCGCCATAGGACATTTCCGGTGCTAGGTGATGGATTTCTCACGCATTTCTGCCAAACGTTGCAAGTCGTTCAGTATCACTGAGCGAGCCTGATTTGGCCGCCTCACGGCATATTCACCCGCCTGAATGGCGTATTCGAACTGACCGTTTGGACAATTATTTTCAAAAAAAGCCATGCCGATTCGGCATAGGGTAGGCGTTTACGGCATTAGACGTCGCTCCCTTGCATGGGAATAGTTGCGCCTTTTTTCGCCTACCAGTAAGCCATTTCGGCCACGCTGCGGTGACCTTCCATGGAGGCTGATGCACACACTTTTTCGCTTTCGAGCGTTGCAGCTGGCGCATTTGCCATAAGTCCACTTGAAGTAAGGGTAATGACATGAAGAAGGCAAAGCTAAGCCTCGCCTGGCAGATCCTCATCGGTTTGGTACTGGGGATCGCAATCGGTGCAGTGCTCAACCATTTCAGTGCTGAAAAGGCCTGGTGGATCAGCAATGTATTGCAGCCGGCAGGCGATATCTTTATCCGCCTGATCAAGATGATCGTGATCCCGATTGTGATTTCCTCGCTGATCGTCGGCATTGCCGGTGTGGGCGACGCGAAAAAGCTCGGTCGCATCGGCGTCAAAACCATCCTTTACTTCGAAGTGGTCACTACCATCGCCATCGTGGTTGGCCTGCTGCTGGCCAACCTGTTCCACCCGGGCGCCGGCATCGACATGAGTACCCTGGGTACCGTCGACATCTCCAAGTACCAGGCCACCGCCGCCGAGGTGCAGCATGAACATGCGTTCATCGAAACTATCCTCAACCTGATCCCATCGAACATCTTCGCGGCGGTTGCCCGTGGTGAAATGCTGCCGATCATCTTCTTCTCGGTGCTGTTCGGCCTGGGCTTGTCGAGCCTCAAGCCTGAGCTGCGCGAGCCGCTGGTGACGATGTTCCAGGGCGTGTCCGAGAGCATGTTCAAAGTCACTCACATGATCATGAAGTACGCCCCTATCGGCGTGTTTGCCCTGATCGCGGTGACCGTCGCCAACTTCGGCTTTGCCTCCCTGCTGCCGCTGGCCAAGCTGGTGATCCTGGTTTACGTCGCCATTCTGTTCTTCGCCTTCGCGGTACTGGGCCTGATCGCCCGTCTGTTTGGCTTCTCGATCCTGAAAGTGATGCGCATCTTCAAGGATGAGCTGGTACTGGCTTACTCCACCGCCAGTTCCGAAACTGTGCTGCCCCGGGTGATCGAGAAGATGGAAGCCTACGGCGCGCCGAAGGCGATCTGCAGCTTCGTGGTGCCGACCGGTTATTCGTTCAACCTCGACGGTTCGACCCTGTACCAGAGCATCGCGGCAATCTTTATTGCCCAGCTGTATGGCATTGACCTGTCGATCGGCCAGCAACTGATGCTGGTTCTGACCCTGATGGTTACCTCCAAAGGTATCGCCGGCGTGCCGGGTGTGTCCTTTGTAGTGTTGCTGGCTACCCTGGGCAGCGTGGGCATCCCGCTGGAAGGCTTGGCGTTTATCGCCGGTGTCGACCGTGTGATGGACATGGCGCGTACCGCACTGAACGTGATCGGCAATGCCTTGGCCGTATTGGTCATCTCCCGTTGGGAAGGCATGTACGATGACGCCAAGGGCGAGCGCTACTGGAACTCCCTGCCGCACTGGCGCAGCAAGGAAGCGTTGCCAGCCGGCGAGACTACTCGCGGCTGATAGCACGATTGCGCTGACACGAACCCCGGATAATTCCGGGGTTTGTCGTTTCTGTCAGCCCCGCTATCATTCGCCCCATCTTTCGGGGGATTCAACTGATGCTAAATGGCCTGTGGCTTGGCTTCTTTGTCGTGGCAATGGTGTCAGCACTGGCGCAATGGCTGGTGGGCGGTAACGCCGGGATTTTTGCGGCGATGGTCGAAAGCATTTTCGCCATGGCCAAATTGTCGGTGGAAGTCATGGTGCTGCTGTTCGGCACCCTGACCTTGTGGCTGGGCTTTTTGCGCATCGCTGAAAAAGCCGGGATCGTCGATTGGCTGGCCAAGGCGCTCGGCCCGTTGTTTCGAAGGCTGATGCCGGAAGTGCCTGCCGGTCACCCTGCCATCGGCCTGATCACCCTCAACTTCGCCGCCAACGGTTTGGGCCTGGACAACGCCGCCACGCCCATCGGCCTGAAAGCCATGAAGGCCTTGCAGGAACTCAACCCCATCCCCAACACGGCGAGCAACGCGCAGATCCTGTTCCTGGTGCTCAATGCGTCCTCGCTGACCCTGTTGCCGGTGACCATCTTCATGTACCGCGCCCAGCAAGGCGCCGCCGATCCGACGCTGGTGTTCCTGCCGATCCTGCTGGCCACCAGCGCATCGACCCTGGTGGGCCTGCTGTCGGTGGCGGTGATGCAACGCCTGCGGTTGTGGGACCCGGTGGTGCTGGCTTATCTGATTCCTGGCGCGTTGGTGCTGGGCGGCTTCATGGCGCTGCTGGCGACACTCTCGGCCACGGCGCTGGCCGGTTTATCCTCGATCCTGGGCAACCTCACGTTGTTTGGCCTGATCATGCTGTTTCTGGTGATCGGCGCGTTGCGCAAGGTCAAGGTGTACGAGGCCTTCGTCGAAGGGGCCAAGGAAGGCTTCGACGTGGCCAAGAACCTGTTGCCCTACCTTGTAGCGATGCTGTGTGCGGTGGGCGTGTTGCGGGCCTCGGGCGCGTTGGACTTCGGTCTGGAAGGGATTCGCCATGTGGTGGCCTGGACGGGCATGGATACACGGTTTGTCGATGCGCTACCGACTGCGATGGTCAAGCCTTTCTCCGGCAGTGCGGCACGGGCGATGCTGATCGAGACCATGCAGACCCAGGGTGTGGACAGCTTCCCGGCCTTGGTGGCGGCGACAATACAGGGCAGTACTGAGACCACCTTCTATGTGTTGGCGGTGTACTTTGGTTCGGTGGGCATCCAGCGCGCACGACATGCGGTGGGCTGTGCGTTGCTGGCGGAGTTTGCCGGTGTCGTGGCGGCTATTGCGGTGTGCTACTGGTTCTTCGGTTAAGCCTTAGATTGCTATCGGGGGCAAGCCCCCTCCCACATTTTGAATGCATTCGCAGATCAAGTGTGGGAGGGGGCTTGCCCCCGATGAGGCTGTCAGCGTTTAGAGGAAGCCTTGCCTTGCTGCACCACCCAATCCACCACCTGCTTGTTCAACTGATCCCCCGCCTTTCCAAAGGCTGCCACCACCGCCGGCACCTTGGTATCACCCACCGGCTGCCTTACCTCAAACCGCCGGCTGGCGATAATCCGCTGATCGCTGCCGCGCACCAAACGCGCATCCAGGCGAATCACCACCTCCACCGCGTCACCCCGGTATTCACTTTGAAACGCTTGCAACTGCCCGCCCAACTCATAGTCGGCTTGCAGGTTGGTCTCGTCGGTACTCAGCAGCGTTACCCGTCCATCGCGTTGGAAGCCGTCCAGCAGGCGGTTGCGTAAGAGTACCGGCGCCGGGTCGCTCCAGCGTGAGTTCGCATAGCTGCTGATCAGGTTGCCGTCAGGCACCACGGCAATGCGTGGACTGTCGAGAAACTCGCTGGTCTGGGGTTTGGCTACGCGCAGCGACCAACTCACCGGCGTGCCTTGGGTGGTTGGTTGGGTGGACACCAGGCGGTACACGTCTGACGGGTCAGGCTTGGGCAGGATCGAGCAGGCGCTGAGCAGTGCCAGGGCCACAGCGGCGATCATCAGGTAAGCACGCTTCATGGCGTGAACTCCTTGTTCTTGTCACTGCCCAGCAGGTAACCGCTGGGGTTGGCTTCCAGGCGACGGGAGATGGCGCGCAGCGAACCGAGGGTTTCACGCAGCTCACGCACCGCTGGCGCCAGTTCGTTGAGGCCCTGCATACCGCTGTTCACCGAGTCCTGGTTGTTGGTCAGCAAGCTGTTGATGGTGGCGGTGCTTTGTTCCAGGGATTTCATCGCCTGCTCGGCGCTGCCGAAGGCTTGCTTGCCTTGCTCGTTGAGCAGGCCATTGGCGCGGCGCATCAACACGGTGGTTTGTTCCAGCGCGGCACCCGCCTGTTTGCTCACCTGCATCAATTGCTGCATCACCACCTTGATGTCGCCGCGTTGCTCGGCGATGGCACCGGTGGTTTGTTGCAGGTTATCCAGGGTGTTGCTCAAGCGTTCGACGTTTTCCCGGGAGAACATGTGGTTGGCGTTGTGCAGCAGCAGGTTGACGCTGGTCATCAGGTCGTTGCTGTTATTGAGCAGGCGAGCGATGGGCGATGGCGAGGCGATGATTTCCGGCAGGTTGCCGCTCTTGCCCTTGAGTTCCGGGCTCTGCGGGGTGCCGCCGCTGAGCTGGATGATCGAGGTGCCGGTGATGCCGGTCAGCGCCAGCTTGGCCTGGGTGTCTTCCTTGATCGGCGTCTGCCCGGCCAGGCGGATGCGGGCGAGGACGCGACGCGGGTCTTTGGGGTCCAGGCGCAGGCTGGTGACGTCGCCTACCTTGATCCCGCTGTACTGCACCGCACTGCCTTGGGACAGGCCGCTGACCGCTTCGTTGAAGATCACTTCGTAATCCTGGAAGGCGCTGTCGACGCTGGATTTGGCCAGCCATAGGCCGAAGAGCATAGCGCCGACCACCACAATTACGCTGAACAGTCCGATCATCACATGATGGGCTCGGGTTTCCATGTCATACCTCGTTGAGCGATTGAGCGGCATCCAATGCCGCGCGGCCCCGGGGGCCGTGGAAATATTCGTGAATCCAGGCGTCGTCCGTTTCCGAGACGACATCGATGGCGTCGGCCACCAGCACTTTCTTCTGCGCCAGCACCGCCACGCGGTCGGTGATGGTGTACAGCGTGTCGAGGTCGTGGGTGACCAGGAACACGCTCAAGCCCAACGCATCGCGCAGGGTCAGGATCAGTTGGTCGAACTGCGCTGCGCCAATCGGATCGAGGCCAGCGGTGGGTTCATCGAGAAACAGGATGTCCGGGTCCAGTGCCAGCGCACGGGCCAGGGCCGCGCGCTTGATCATGCCGCCGGACAACGAAGCCGGGTATTTGTCGGCGGCCGACAGGGGTAGCCCGGCCAGGGCCAGCTTGACTGCGGCCAAGTGCTCGGCGTCGGCGCGGCTGAGGCCGGCATGTTCGATCAATGGCAGGGCAACGTTCTCGGTAACGGTCAGCGAGGAAAACAGCGCGCCCTTCTGGAACAGCACGCCAAAGCGCCGCTCCACCAGCGAGCGTTCGTGCTCAGGCAGGCTGGGCAGATTCTTGCCGAACACCCGCACCTCACCTTCGCTGGGCCGACGCAGGCCGACGATGCTGCGCAGCAGCACCGACTTGCCGCTGCCGGAGCCGCCGACCACTGCCAGAATCTCGCCTTTGTATAAATCCAGGTCGAGGTTTTCATGCACGCTCTGGCTACCAAAGCGGTTGCACAAGCCGCGCACTTCAATCACCGCCTCAGTGGGCGCACGGTGTAGACGACTCACCAGCCCATCTCCATGAAGAACATCGCGGCGACCGCATCCAGCACGATCACCACAAAAATCGATTGCACCACGCTGGAGGTGGTGTGCGCGCCGACTGATTCGGCGCTGCCGCTGACCTTGAAGCCTTCCAGGCAACCAATGGCCGCGATCAGGAAAGCGAAGATCGGCGCCTTCACCATGCCCACCAAAAAGTGCTGCACGCCAATGTCCGATTGCAACAGCGAGAGGAACATCGCCGGTGAAATATCCAGGGCCACCGCACACACCACGCCACCGCCGACAATCCCCGAGAGCATCGCCAGGAAAGTCAGCATCGGCAGCGCCACCAGCAGCGCCAGAACCCGCGGCAATACCAGCAGCTCCATCGGGTCCAGGCCCAGGGTGCGGATGGCGTCGATTTCTTCGTTGGCCTTCATTGAGCCGATTTGCGCGGTGAACGCACTGGCGGTACGGCCGGCGATCAGGATCGCGGTGAGCAGCACGCCGAATTCGCGCAGGAAAGAGAACGCCACCAGGTCCACGGTAAAAATCGTTGCGCCAAAACTCTTGAGCACGGTGGCGCCAAGAAACGCCACCACCGCGCCCACCAGAAAGGTCAGGAGGGCCACGATGGGTGCGGCATCGAGACCGGTCTGTTCGATATGGGCGACCATCGGCGTAAGGCGCCAGCGCTTGGGTCGAAACATCCCGCGGACGAAGGTCTCAAGGATCAGGCCAATAAAACCCAGGAGTTTCTTGGCGTCTTGCCAGACGGTGTCCACCGCGCGGCCGATACGGGCCAGCACCTGGATGCCGGCGCTTTCTTCCGGCTCTTTGAGCGGGACGCAAAAATCATTGAGGGAGCGGTAGACCGTCTTGAGCAGCGCCCGGTCGGCGGCCGACAGGCTGCAATCGGTCTGCTCGGCGCAGTGCTGGATGCGGTCGGGGCCCAGCAGCTCGACCAGCAGTGACGCGCCGGCGGTATCCAGCGCACCGAGGCCGTTAAGGTCGATTCGGGCGCCGGCGTCGTATTGGCCGTCGAGTGTGTCCGACAGCTTTTTCAGGTTGGCGTAGTGGGCAAGCGTCCAGTCGCCGGTAATCCGCAGCGAAGGCGGGGTGCTGGACGTATCAAGATGGGCTGCGCCGGCGGTCGTGCGAGTGGTCATAAGCTCCGAGCTTGTTTGGCTATCCACAATGGCTACGTAATAGCACGATCTGACCTACTTTGGGTTGTCCGCTTGTGCTGTGTCGATCACCTTGAAGCGCAAGACGCCGATCACTTGGCCGTCCTCGGTGAGGACCTGCACTTGCCAGCGCCCCGCTGCGTCGCCCGGGAAATTCTGCTTGTGCGTCCAGGCGCGATAGCCCTCCTTGCGCCCACCATGGATATCCAGAGCAATGCGGTCGACTTCCTTGCCGTTGAATTTCCACACATGGTAGATCCGCTCATCCAGCCCGCGTGGGGCGTTGATCGCGGTGTAGGCGTAGAGGCCACCGCTGCGCAACTGGTCGGCGGTGACCTCCTTGAGGTCATCGCCCGGGGTGCGATCCTGCAGTTGGGTGCTGATGGCGACTTCGGTCATCCACAAGGTGGCCGGCGGCACCCAACTGCGCAGGAACCAGCCGGCGCAACCGATCGCCGCCGTGACCCCCAGCAGCATCGCCCAGCCTTTGAGGCTGCGCAGCGGCAGGCTGACCGCCAGGCTCGGGATCGACAGCGCCATGGCCACGCCCAGCGCCAGCTTGTAACTCTGGGCCGTGGTCAGGTGCATGATAATCGGCAGCGCGGTGAGCAATGCGGCAAACAAGGTCAGGGTGTGCAGGGCCAGGAACAGCGAGCGCTTGGGCGCCAGCCACTTGTAGTACAGCGGGTCGATGATCGACACCAGTGCCGCCGCGCCGAGCAGGCCGGTGAACAGCGATTGGCCGCTGTTCCAGGCAGTGGTGACGAAAAAGAAGGGCAGGACAAAGAACAGGCTTTCCTGGTGGATCATCTGCGTGGCATAGCGCAGCAGCGGTTCCGGGATCTCGCGCTTGAAGAGCTTGGCAAACAGTTGGGTGAAGCTGTTTTCCAGCATCAGCCACAACCAACTGACCAGCATGATGACGGCGATCCAGCTGGCCATGCCTTGCTGGCGGTCCACCAGGATGAAGCTGCCCACACCCGAGATAAAACCGCCGAGTGCAATTACCCCTGGGTAGCGCTTAATCAGTTCGAGGATGCGCTGGATTAGATGGGTCAGGTTTGGCATTCGGCGGTTCGCAGTCTTTGTAGGAAAAAATCCCAGACAGAATAACGTCTTAGCGCTGGGCTCGGTGCTTCATTCCATGATCCGTTGGCGATAACGCCGAACGCCAATCAACACTATGGCGATGAGCCCAAGAACGCCCGCACCTATCCAGGTCAGGGCGTCATAGCTCAACAACGGCTTTTCGATGCGCCAGTAGCCCGGTTGCTTGAAGACCTCGCGCATCGCCTGGTTGGTTTGCGAAAGGCTCACTGCCTTGATGCGCTTGACCGGGTCGCTGAAGCGGCCGTCAGCGTAGTCGCCGGCGGCACTCCAGTAATAATCGGCCAACGCACTGTTGCCCTGTACCGCCCAGGCTTGGCGAGCAATGGCAGCCTGCTGCAGGCGAGTGAACACCTTCGGGTCGAGGCCGTCCTTGAGCAGTTGTGCCTTGAGGTCTTGCAAGACCTGCTCGGCTTCAGGGAGATTTTCCCGTTCGAGGTCGGCGTTCAGGCTCAGGAAGCCTACGCCGCCGAGCACTTCGCGTTCGCTCCACGGACCGTAGGACAAACCATGCTTCAGACGCAGCTGTCGATACAGCGCCCAATCGAGATAATCCTTGAGCAGGTCGTAGGTTTCGTCATGCTGGTCGTCCAGCACCGGCTCGGGGAACAGCCAGTGCAGTTTGGCGCCATCGCCGACCCAGCCATGCACCAGGTCGCGCTGGCGGGCGGCGGTGTGCTGGATCTGCGGCAGCGGGCGATGCTCGCTCGGGTCTACCGGGTCGAGCTGGCCGTAGGTGCGTTCCAGGTAGGCTGGCAGCAGCTTGTCCAGATCGCCGACGACGATCAGGGTCATGTTGTTGGGCGCGTACCAGGCTTTGCGCAGTTTCTCCAACTGATCGCGGGTCAGGTGGCCGACCTGCGCGCGTTCGGCGCATTTGAGCCCCAACTCGACGGCTAATTGGTTGCTGGCGCTGTGGCCCAGGTCCTGGCGATCCAGCAAACGTTGCAGGTGCGAATAATGGCCGCCGTCTTCGCGCTCGACCACCTGCTTGGCGGCGTTGATATTGGCATCGGTCAACTGCGTGCGGGTCAGGATTGCCAGCAGCAGGTCCAGCACCTTGCGTTGGTTGTGCGCGGGGGCCTCGATGACGAATGTGGTGTCGGCGTTGCTGGTGTAGGCGTTCCATTCGCCGCCCAACGCTTGCATGCGGTCTTCGAGGTCGCCTTCGCCACCGCCGTCGATGCCGCTGAACAGCAGGTGTTCGAACAGGTGGGGAAGCTCTTTGTCTTCGCAACCGAAATCATCCAGGCCCACGCCGACCACCAGGCGGATGGCCACGTGCCCGCGTTCGGTGCCCGGTTTGAGCAGCAGCTGCAGGCCGTTGGGCAAGGTGTAGCCCTCGACTTGCTGACGGTCGAAGGCAAAGGTGTGTGCCGATCCTAGAAGCAGGCAGGCGAGTAACAGGCGACGCATAACAAGCTTCCTGGCGAGTGAGGTCCATTGTTAACTGACTTCACTGGCCGTCGTACGTTCAGGGCGAATGGGTGATGTCGGCAATATCTTCGGTGGAGAGTGCGCCAGTGTCGGACGTTTCCAAGACTACATAAGCGCTGCTGCAAAACAACGAGTTCAAGCGTTTCATGTCGGCGATCAGCTCCAGGTGCAGGGAGCTGGTTTCCAGGCTCTGTACGATTTTGCGCTGCAGGCGGCTGACATGGGCGTGAGCCAGGCGACGTTCCTGGGCGCGGAAGCGGCGCTTTTCACGCAGCAATTGGCGAGCGCTCTCCGGGTCGCCGCTGAGGAACACCGACAGACCCAGGCGCAGGTTGGCGATCAGCTGGCTGTGCAAACCGCTGAGTTCTTCCAGGCCCACTTCGGAAAATTGCCGCCGCTGCGAGGTTTTCTGCTGCTGGACCTTGCGCAACATGCGTTCGATCAAGTCACCTGCCAACTTCAAGTTGATCGACAGCTCGATGATCTCAGCCCAGCGGCGGTTGTCTTGTTCGCTCAGGTCTTCACGGGGCATTTGCGCCAGGTAGAGTTTGATCGCGCTATAGAGCGCCTCGACATCATCGCTGAGGCTGCGCATTTGCTGGGTGATTGCGGTTTGATTACCGCGCAGCACCTCCTGCATGGAGGTGAGCATATTGTCGATCAGGTCACCCAGGCGCAGGGTTTCGCGGGCGGCGTTGGCTAAGGCCAGGCTCGGCGTGGTGAGCGCGGCCAGGTCGAGGTGGCGTGGTTTGGCCTTGCCATTGGTTTCTTCGCGCTCGGGCAACAGCCAGGCGCACAGCCGCGCCATAGGGCCAATGGTGGGCAGCAGAATCAAGCAGCGCGTGACGTTATAGAGCAGGTGAAAGGTGATGACCATGCCTTGTGCGCTGTAATCCAGACCGTCCATCCAGCCCACGAGCGGGTCAAGCACAGGAATGATCAGCAACAGGCCGATCAGTTTGTACAACAGGCTGCCCAGGGCCACTTGGCGGCCGGCGGTGTTTTGCATGCTGGTGCTTAGAAATGCCAGCACACCGCTGCCGATATTGGCGCCGATCACCAGGCCGATGGCCACGTGCAAACCGATCACGCCGGCGCCGGCCAGGGTGGCCGTAAGCAGCACGGCGGCGAGGCTGGAGTAGGAAATCATTGCGAACAGCGCGCCGACCAAGGCGTCGAGCAAGATATCGCCGGTCAGCGAGGCGAAGATCACCTTGACGCCCTGGGCATGGGTGATGGGCCCGGCGGCCTCGACGATCAATTGCAGCGCAAGGATGATCAGCCCAAGGCCGATCCCCACCCGGCCCAACTGCCCTGCCCGCGTCTGTTTGCGCGACAGGAAGAAAATCACCCCAAGGAAGATCAGCAGCGGCGACAGCCAGGACAAGTCGAAGGTCAGCACCCGCGCCATCAGCGCGGTACCGACGTCGGCGCCAAGCATGGTGGCCAAGGCCGGTGTAAGGCTCATCAACCCCTGGCCGACAAAGGAAGTGACCAGCATCGCCGTGGCGTTGCTGCTTTGCACCATGGCGGTCACCAGGATCCCGGCGATAAAGGCCAGCCAGCGCTTGGACATGTTCTGCCCGATGACTTGGCGCAAGTTGGAGCCGTAGACCCGCAGGATGCCGGTACGGACGATGTGCGTGCCCCAGATAAGCAGGGTCACGGCGGAAAGCAGATTGAGCAGGGTCAGCATGCTCGGCCCCCCGTGTGGGTGCGCTCCAGGAGGAGCGAAGGAAAGTTACCGCGTGCCGTTCTACGTCTTGTACTTAAGCTGTAGTTGGCGAATGGGCTCTGCGCCAGCATCGCATAGCTAAAGTGGGGATTGAAACAAAACTGTCATGAAATCAGCTTTTTGGCAGACGAAAAAATGGGGCGCAAGCGCCCCATTTCAGCAGCGGGTCAGGTTTATTGACCCGGAATGTCTTTACGCAGTTTCACTGGATCCTGCTGCTTCTTCTTTTTCGCGATGGCGGTACGCATCTTGATGTTCACCGCTTCCACTGCCAGCGAGAACGCCATGGCGAAGTAGACATAGCCTTTTGGCACATGCACGTCGAAGGATTCGGCGATCAGCACGGTACCCACCACCAGCAGGAACGACAGCGCCAGCATTTTCAGCGACGGGTGCTTGTCGATGAACTCGCTGATGGTGCCGGCAGCCAGCATCATCACCAGTACGGCCACGACGATTGCAGCTACCATCACCGGCACATGGGAAACCATGCCGACGGCGGTGATCACCGAGTCCAGGGAGAACACGATGTCGATGATGGCGATCTGGATGATGGTGTAGATGAACTTGCCACCGGCGCCTTTGGGCTCGTCGTTGGTTTCGTCTTCCCCTTCCAGGGCGTGGTACATCTCCTGGGAGCTTTTCCACAGCAGGAACAGGCCACCGAAGAACAGGATCAGGTCACGGCCGGAAATGCCCTGGCCAAACACCACGAACAGGTCGGCGGTCAGTTGCATGACCCAGGTGATCGACAGCAGCAACAGGATGCGCGTGACCATGGCCAGTGCCAGGCCGAAGATCCGGGTGCGCGCCTGCATATGCTTGGGCATGCGGCTGACCAGGATCGAAATCATGATGATGTTATCGATGCCCAGGACGATCTCGAGAGCCGTCAGGGTGAAGAAGGCAATCCAGATTTCCGGATTGGTCAGCCATTCCATGTGTATTCCTTTGAGCAAGTGTTAAACCGCGCAAGCTGTAGCGCCGCGCGGTGAGTCAGTACGATTATAGAGTGCTGAACAGCGGAAAAATCCCCATCAGCAATGCGGCGAACATTATGCACAGGCATACCAGCACTGCCCACTTCAAGGTGAAGCGTTGGTGGTCGCCGAACTCAATACCCGCCAGCGCCACCAGCAAGTAAGTCGAGGGTACCAGCGGGCTGAGCAGGTGCACGGGTTGCCCGACGATCGACGCACGGGCCATTTCTACCGCGGTGATGCCGTAGTGACTGGCCGCTTCGGCCAATACTGGCAGTACGCCGTAATAGAACGCATCGTTGGACATGAAGAAGGTGAACGGCATGCTCACCAGCGCAGTGATCACTGCCAGGTACGGGCCCATGGCTTCCGGGATGACCGCCAGCAGGCTTTTTGACATGGCGTCGACCATGCCGGTGCCCGACAGGATGCCTGTGAAGATCCCGGCGGCGAAGATCAATCCGACGACCGCCAAGACGCTGCCGGCGTGGGCCGCGACGCGGTCTTTCTGCTGTTGCAGGCACGGGTAGTTGACGATCATCGCGATACTGAACGCCACCATAAACAGCACCGGCAGCGGCAACAGGCCGGCAATCAGGGTGCACATCAGGGCCAGGGTGAGGGCGCCGTTGAACCAGATCAGTTTCGGGCGGCGGGCGTCGGGGAATTGCGACACGCTGATTTCGCTGTGGTCGATCTCGTCGCCCTGCAGGTGCAGTTCACCCAGGCGTGCGCGCTCACGCTTGCCGTACATGTAGGCAATTACCAGGATCGCCACGACGCCAGCGGCCATGGCCGGAATCATCGGTACGAAGATGTCGGACGGATCAACATGCAACGCACTGGCCGCACGAGCCGTCGGGCCACCCCAGGGTGTCATGTTCATTACACCGCCGGCGAGAATGATCAGACCGGCCATGATCCGCGGGCTCATGCCTATGCGCTGGTACAGCGGCAGCATGGCGGCGACGCAGATCATGTAGGTGGTGGCGCCATCACCGTCCAGGGATACCACCAAAGCCAGCACGGCAGTGCCGACCGAGACTTTCAGCGGGTCGCCCTTGACCATCTTGAGGATCTTGCGCACGGCCGGGTCGAACAGGCCGGAGTCGATCATCAAGGCAAAGTAGAGGATGGCGAACATCAGCATCACGCCAGTTGGCGCGAGCTTGGTGATGCCTTCGAGCATCATTGGGCCGATCTTCGGCGCGAAACCGCCGAACAGTGCAAACAGGATGGGCACGATGATCAAGGCGATCAGCGCAGACAGGCGCTTGGTCATGATCAGGAACATGAACGTGATGACCATGGCAAAGCCAAGGAAAGTCAGCATAGGAATACTCCAGGCGTAGCGCGGCTAGGGAATGGCGAACCGGGTGAGGGTCAGCGCAGAACGAAAGGCACGAGGCGTACGGGTGGAGTGGGTGCGAACAGGCGGGTACGAGCGGACATCGGGAATCACCATTGTTGTTGTTTACAGCCGGTCTGTTGCCGGCAGTTGGGGCGATCCTAGACGGGTAAGCTTTCAGCCAGCTTTCGCTGGAGAAACTGGTGACACACGGTTTTAAGGCTCATGCAGATAAAAATATGGGAGGGGGCTTGCTCCCGATAGCTGGAGTTCAGTCAATATTTCCAGTGACTGATACACCGCTATCGGGAGCAAGCCCCCTCCCACAATTTGATTGTGTACCGCTATGTTTTTAGGGCAGTTCGAGGCCGCCGGCCGCTTTATGCAGCGCACGCAGATGCTCACCCAACTGCTTGAGGTTGGCCTCACAGGCCGCAATCTCGGCAGCGCGGGCCGGATCGAGCAGCGCCCTCACCTCTTTATCCAGCTCGCCGGTCAATGATTGCAACTGCTTCTGACGTTCGGCGCTCTCCGACTCCAGGCGCTTGGCTTCCGAAGGTTGCGGTAGGCCATAGCCGCCACTGTCGAGCAACTCGGCCGGGCGACTGAGAAAGCCACTGTTGGCGAGGATCTGTTGCAGCGTGTTGTTGGCTTTCTCCATGCCGCCATTTTTCAGCTCGCGGGCATTGAGATAGCGCTGTTTGACTTCGTCCTGAGCGAGCATCAGTTGCTTGCGATAGCTGGCTTGTTCAAGCAACAACAATGCAGCGCTGGTACGCAGGTCGGCCTGGCTGAACCACTGGCGGCGCGCTTGCGCATCCAGGGCCAGCCAGTCTTCGACCTGGGTCTGCTTGATCGGCAGGCGCTTGCGCAGTACATCGAACATCGCCTGGTAGCGTTCGCGGAATGAGTCGAAGTGGTACCCCAGGCGCAACGCCTCACGCTTGTCATTCAATACGCTGGTATCGGCCAGGCCACGTGCGCTGAGCACTTGCAGCAAACCGTTGGGGGTGATGTTGTCCAGGCCGGTCAGTTGCGGGTTGGCACTGCCACTGCGTAACAGTTTCAGGCTTTCAACCGCACAGTTGTTGGAGATAAAGAAATAGTTGCCGTCATAGCTCCAGTGCATTTCAGCCGCATGCTCGACGGTGTCGTTGATTTCCTGGCGGTTGAGCTTCAGCGGTACCGACGCCAGGCCTCGTAATTCGGTCTTGGTGTATTCATCGATGACCTGGGCCAGCGGCAATACGAACAATCGCGACGGGTACTTGCCCACCAGGCCATCCCAGCTCGACAGCTGTACGTCACCGACGAAGGCGCGGTAGGACAGCACCAGGTGGCGGTCCAGATCCAGCCGACAGTCAGGGCCACGCGGGCGACCTGGCGCGCAGATCACCAGCCGCAGCATGCTATGGCCCCAGCGGCTCACCAGATTCTGGTTGGCTTCGGCGAGCAGGTAGTCGATTTCATACACCCGCTCCGGGTCTATTTGCCCCAGTGGCGTCTTGGCGAAGTCATTGCCGGCGTTCAGGAACGGGTATGTCTTGGCACAGGGTTGCTGTTCGGGCGGCGTCCAGCCGAAATGTTCCTTGTAATAGCGGAACAGCGCGGGGCGTCGGCAGGCGTAGCTGGGGTCGAGGAGGAAGTACTCCATGTTGACCGCCACGAACTCCAACGGGCTGGTGGTTTCGTAGATGTCCGGGCTGCGCACCACCTGATTGTTATGCTGTTCACGCTCGCCGCGGCGGCCGACATATTGTGGCCAGCCGGCGAGGTCCAGCAGGCGGGGATCATCACTGAGAGTGAAGCGCCGGTCGTTCTGGCCACGGCATTGATCGGGCAGGCCGATCAAGCCGGTAATGTTGTTCTGGCGACTGCAACGCTGGATCAGTGCGCGCTCGTCTTTGGGCCACAGGCGTGCGCGGTCATAGATGTGGGTCAGTTCATGCAGCACCGTGGCGAGCAATTCCTGGCGCACTGTGCCGTGGGGGCGATTGGTTTTGAGGGCGGCGGCGCTGCCGTCGGTCAGGCTGGCGAGCAGGTTTTGATTAAGGTCCAGCTCGGACACCAGGGACGCCTGGCCATAGGCATTTTCAGGCATCTTGTCGGTCCAGCCGACATCAATCCGCCGATCCAATTGCTCGACAAAACGTGGCGGCAAGGCGCGCAGCGCTTCATCGAGCAATGCCTGGCTGGCCTGCTGTTCGGCCGGGCTCAAACCATCGGTTTTGAGCCGCAGTTGCAGGCTGGCCTGGGCTGTACTTGCACACAACAGCACAACCCCGGCCAGGAGCCAGGTTTTGATGCGCCTCACAGAGCGAGGATAGCTTCGGCGAGGGTCTGGTCGCTGGCATCACGGGCTTCTGGCACGCGGGTGCGAAGGGTATCGAACGCAGCTTCAAGCTGGGCACCACGGATCTCTCCATTCGTGGCTACGAAGCTGGCGGCGTCGTCGTGGGCTTCGCGCACGATTTTGGAGTCGCGGATGGACGTGGTGGTGTCTGAGGTGAAATCAATGGTGCGCGCCGACGCACGCACGATGATGTTGCTGGTGGCCTTCAAGGTTTGCGCCTGGGCGACATCGACCAAAAACAGCAGGCCGAGGGCGGCGACGATCAACGGGCTACGCATCGAGTGACTCCGAAATACAAAGATAACTATTGGACGAGAATTGCTTGCGCCAGTTCAAGGTCGCTCGCATGAAGTTTTGGCCGACTGTGGCGCAGATAATCCAGCGCGGACTCCAGGCGTGCGCCCCGCCATTGGCCGTCAGTGGCAATGAAAGCGGCAGCATCATCCTGAGCGGCCATCACCAACTTGTTGTCGAACGGCGCAGAGGTCACCTTGCCGGTGGCATACACGCTGACAACGGTGCTCTGGGTGGACACATCCATGGCCATAGCCCAGGGTGACCAGCAGGCGCAAAACATTACGGGAACGATCAACAGGCGGTATGAAAAAGCCATGGGACTCGACAACTGAAAACGAGCGCCAAGGCTAGCGCAATGGCCAGGCGAGGGCCAGCGCCGAGGCATTCGGGAGCGGCAGGCGCTCCCGTCTGTTGCCGCAGATCAGATCGCCAGGATTGCCTGTGCCAGCTGTGCATCGGTAGCGATGGCCAGTTGCGGCGCTTGCTGGCGGATGTGGGCCAGGGCGCTTTCCAGTTTCACGCCACGGATAGCGCCTTCGCTGGCGACAAAGCTGGCTGCGTCATCACGGGCGGCCTGTACGACCTTATTGTCGCGCAGGGAGGAGGTCGCATCGGAGGTGGCGTCGGAAGTGGCTTTCAGGGCACCAACGATCGAGTCGGTGGTCATGA
The DNA here is from genome assembly GCF_023127765.1 of Pseudomonas sp. W15Feb34. Taxonomy (NCBI): domain Bacteria; kingdom Pseudomonadati; phylum Pseudomonadota; class Gammaproteobacteria; order Pseudomonadales; family Pseudomonadaceae; genus Pseudomonas; species Pseudomonas sp. W15Feb34. The sequence continues at coordinate 9,570 of NZ_SPKN01000003.1, read as the reverse complement.
TGAAGCTGCTCGCGTTAGCGTTGGCGGCCAGGGTCAGCACAGCGGCGGTGCACAGCAGGCGAAGGCGGGACATGGGGTAACTCCTGTAGACGAAATAAGGTGGCGCGACGCGGCCACAGTGAGACGGACTGGGACTGTTGAGCATCAGACGCTCGCTCTACAGGGTTCGCCACGTGGTGAGTGGATATTAGGCTTGGACCGGTGCAACAGGAAGCCTGTAATTTAACTGTGCTGGTTAATAATGATTTTATTAGAACTGTACCTGTAGATAGAAATCCTACCGATTCAATGCCCTTTCGCAGAAACAGCAAAGCCCGCCTCCGGTTACCCGGGGCGGGCTTTGCTTTAAAAAATCAGAGTGCTGGCGGTGGACCCGGTGGGTCAGGGCCAGCGGGCGCTGCTTAGCGCCAGAACGGCTTGCTCAGCTCTTCGTAGCGTTGAGCTTCGCTGATACCGGCGTCAGCCAGCAGACGCGAATCCAGGCGAGCCAATTGGTGGCGGCTGGAGATGCGGCGCTGCCACAACATCAGGTTGGCGAGAACGCGCAAAGGCAGGGAAGCGTTGGTGTTTACAGCTTTCTCTTCGAAGAACAGTTCGGAACTGAGTGTACGTTCCATGATGACATCCTTCCGCTTGTGGCGGGATTAGGTAGTGGTTTAACTGATGCCAATGATCCTCCTCCGGCGCAAGACTCTCTAGATACAGTTCACCTGTATTGTGAGGGGCCAGTTAACTGTTTAATACGGCTGTACGGTACGGAAATGGGGCAACTGTACCTGTGCGCACCTAAAAGGTGCGAAATGGGTGTTTTCAAGATGAGTTGTGGGATATTTAAGTAGGAAATGAGCGGTACAGTAGTACAGTTTTTTGCATAGACACTGGCTAGGCTGCCGAGCTGATGAAACTGTAGTTGCATCAGCTCGGATCTGTATTCATCAAGCCTTGAGCATATGCCCGGTTTCTTCCAGGTTGATGTGCCAACTCAGTGCCTGGCGCAGGATATGCGGCGTGTGCCCACCGATGGCGCAGGCGGCTTCGAAGTAAGTATTGAGCGCGTCGCGGTAGGCCGGATGCACACAGTTGTCGATGATCACCCGCGCACGCTCCCGCGGTGCCAGGCCGCGCAGATCGGCCAAGCCCACTTCGGTGACGAGGATGTCCACGTCATGTTCGGTGTGGTCCACATGGCTGACCATCGGCACCACGCTGGAAATCGCGCCCCCCTTGGCAATCGATTTGGTGACAAAGATTGCCAGGTGCGCGTTGCGCGCGAAGTCCCCGGAGCCGCCAATGCCATTCATCATCCGCGTGCCGCAGACGTGGGTGGAGTTGACGTTGCCGTAGATATCGAACTCCAGCGCGGTGTTGATACCGATGATGCCCAGGCGGCGCACCACTTCAGGATGGTTGGAGATTTCCTGTGGGCGCAGTACCAGCTTGTCTTTGTAGTGCTCCAGGTTGCCGAAAACGTCGGCATTGCGGCGCTCCGACAAGGTAATCGAGCTGCCGGATGCGAAGCTCAGCTTACCGGCGTCGATCAGGTCGAAGGTCGAATCCTGCAGCACTTCCGAGTACATCGTCAGATCTTCGAAGGGCGAATCGATCAAGCCACACATCACCGCGTTGGCAATGTTGCCGATCCCGGCTTGCAGCGGGCCGAGTTTGTTGGTCATGCGTCCGGCATCAACTTCCTGCTTGAGGAAGTTGATCAGGTGGTTGGCGATGCCTTGAGTGTCACCGTCAGGCGGCGTCACGGTTGAGGCAGAGTCGGCCTGGTTAGTGACCACGATAGCGACGATTTTCTCTGGCGGGATCGGAATCGCAGTGCTGCCAATGCGGTCGTCGACCTTCACCAGCGGGATAGGCGTGCGCGTCGGCCGGTAGGTCGGGATATAGATGTCATGCAGCCCTTCCAGGTTCGGATTGTGCGCGAGGTTGATCTCGACGATCACGTGCTTGGCAAAAATTGCGAAGCTGGCTGAGTTGCCTACGGACGTGGTGGGCACGATGTGCCCTTGTTCAGTGATGGCGACCGCTTCGATTACCGCAATGTCCGGCAACTTGAGCTGGTTGTTGCGCAGTTGCTCGACGGTTTCCGATAGGTGCTGGTCAATAAACATCACCTCGCCAGCATTGATCGCTTTGCGTAGCGTGCTGTCGACTTGAAACGGCATGCGTCGCGACAGTACGCCAGCTTCAGTCAGTTGCTTGTCCAGGTCGTTGCCCAGGCTGGCGCCGGTCATCAGGGTGATTTTGAGGGGCGAAGTCTTGGCGCGTTCGGCCAGGGCGTGGGGGACGGCCTTGGCTTCACCGGCGCGGGTGAAGCCGCTCATGCCGACGGTCATGCCGTCCTCGATCAGTGCAGCGGCGTCTGCCGCGCTCATGACCTTGTTCAACAACGAAGGCAAGCGGATACGATCACGGTACATGAATTGTTATCTCAGGCTACGGAAGCAAGGTGGGCAGTGTAGTGATTTCAAAAAGTTTCGGCCCGCTACCATGGTCGAATGCCAGGTGGCGATTTAGAGCCTTTGGTCGGGTTTCATCCGCTAATAAAAAACCCCAGCCTACGTGAGGCCAGGGTTTCGGGTATTGCGCTGGCGCAGTGTTATTCGACGGCTTTGACCATATCTTCGATGACCTTCTTGGCATCACCGAAGACCATCATGGTCTTGTCCAGGTAGAACAACTCGTTATCCAGGCCTGCATAGCCGCTGGCCATCGAGCGCTTGTTGACGATGATGGTCTTGGCCTTGAACGCCTCGAGGATCGGCATACCGGCAATCGGTGAGTTCGGATCGTTCTTGGCCGCCGGGTTGACCACATCGTTGGCGCCCAACACCAGCACCACGTCAGCCTGGCCGAACTCAGAGTTGATGTCTTCCATCTCGAACACCTGGTCGTAAGGCACTTCGGCCTCGGCCAGCAGCACGTTCATATGCCCAGGCATACGGCCCGCCACCGGGTGGATCGCGTACTTCACGGTGACGCCGCGATGGGTGAGCTTCTCGGTCAGCTCTTTAAGCGCGTGTTGTGCCCGTGCGACAGCCAAGCCATAGCCCGGCACGATGATGACCGTGTCGGCGTTGGTCAGCAGGAAGGTAGCGTCGTCGGCCGAGCCGGACTTCACCGGCCGAGCTTCTTTCGAGCCAGCTGCTGCACCGGCGTCTGGCGTATTGCCGAAACCGCCCAGCAGTACATTAAAGAAGGAGCGGTTCATCGCCTTGCACATGATGTAAGACAGGATCGCGCCGCTGGAGCCGACCAGGGAGCCGGCGATGATCAGCATCGAGTTGTTCAGCGAGAAACCAATGCCCGCCGCTGCCCAGCCGGAATAACTGTTGAGCATCGATACCACTACCGGCATGTCGGCGCCGCCGATCGGGATGATGATCAGCACGCCCAGCACGAAGGCCAGCGCCAGCATCAGCGCGAACGCAGTGAGGTTGCCGGTGAACATGAACGCCAGGCCCAGGCCCAGGGTTGCCAAGCCGAGCACAAGGTTCAGCTTGTGTTGCCCACCAAACTGTACCGGTGCGCCTTGGAACAGGCGGAACTTGTACTTACCCGACAGCTTGCCGAATGCGATCACCGAGCCGGAGAAGGTGATAGCACCGATGGCGGCACCGAGGAACAGCTCCAGGCGGTTACCGGCCGGGATCGAATCGCCCAAGTGTTTGACGATACCCAAGGATTGCGGCTCGACGACCGCTGCAATCGCGATAAACACCGCTGCCAGGCCGATCATGCTATGCATGAACGCCACCAGCTCCGGCATCTTGGTCATTTCTACGCGTTTGGCCATGATCGAGCCGGCCGTGCCGCCGACCAGCAGGCCGACGATGACGTAGCCGATACCGGCGGTGGCCAGCTCCGCGCCGAGCTTATAGATCAGGCCTACGGTGGTCAGCACCGCCAGTGCCATGCCGAGCATGCCGAACAGGTTGCCGCGTCGGGAGGTGGTGGGGTGCGACAGGCCTTTGAGGGCCTGGATGAAGCAGATCGACGCGATCAGGTAGAGCGTCGTCACCAGATTCATGCTCATTACTTCTGCACCTCTTCTTTCACAGCTTTGGGCGCTTTCTTCTTGAACATCTCAAGCATCCTACGCGTAACCAGGAAACCGCCGAACACGTTAACCGCAGCCAAAGCTACCGCCAGGGTGCCCATCGTCTTGCCCAACGGCGTCACGGTGAGGGCGGCGGCCAGCATGGCGCCCACAATCACGATCGCGGAAATCGCGTTTGTCACTGCCATTAATGGCGTATGCAGCGCGGGGGTAACGTTCCAGACCACGTGGTAACCGACATAAATCGCCAGCACAAAGATGATCAGGTTGTAGATACCGGGGGAGATAAGCTCTTCCATCGTCTGAATCCCTGCTTAGGCGTTTTTGCGGATGACTTGGCCGTCGCGGCACATCAGGCACGCGGCGACGATGTCGTCTTCGAGGTTGATTTCAAACTGCCCTTCCTTGGTGAAGACCAGCTTCAGGAAGTCCAGCAGGTTGCGCGCGTACAAGGCCGAGGCATCTGCGGCGACAGCGCCTGCCAGGTTGGTCGGGCCGCAGATGATCACACCGTTTTCCACCACGACTTGGTCAGCGACGGTCAACGGGCAGTTGCCGCCCTGAGCTGCGGCGAGGTCGATGACCACCGAGCCGGGTTTCATCTGCGCGACGGTATCGGCGCTAAGCAGGGTAGGTGCCTTGCGGCCTGGAATCAGTGCGGTGGTGATGACGATGTCGGCCTGCTTCGCGCGTTCGTGCACGGCCAGGGCCTGGCGCTGCATCCAGCTGGTGGGCATCGGGCGCGCGTAGCCGCCGACACCGACGGCGCATTCACGCTCTTCATCGGTTTCGTAGGGCACGTCGACGAACTTGGCGCCCAGGGATTCGATTTGCTCTTTTACCGCCGGACGGACGTCGGACGCTTCGATGACCGCGCCCAGGCGTTTTGCCGTGGCGATAGCTTGCAGGCCCGCGACACCGGCGCCGAGGATCAACACGCGCGCAGCTTTCACAGTGCCGGCGGCGGTCATCAGCATCGGCATGAAGCGCGGGTAGTGATGAGCGGCCAGCAACACAGCCTTGTAACCGGCGATATTGGCTTGCGAAGACAGCACGTCGAGGCTTTGGGCCCGTGAAGTGCGTGGCGCGGCTTCGAGGGCGAAGGCGGTGATGCCGCATTCGGCAAGCTTGGCGATGGTTTCGTTGCTGAACGGATTGAGCATGCCCACCAATACGGTGCCGCTTTTGATCAGCGCCAGTTCGCTGTCGCTGGGGGCAACCACCTTGAGGATCAGCTCGGCGCCGAACGCATCGCTGGCACTGCCAATGGTTGCGCCTGCCGTTTCATAAGCACTGTCGACGATGCTGGCGTTGATGCCTGCACCGCTTTGTACAGTGACCTTATGGCCCTGGCCGATCAGCTTCTTGATGGTTTCCGGGGTGGCAGCCACCCGCGTTTCACCGGTCTGGGTTTCGAGAGGAACACCAATGTGCACGTCAAATCTCCTGCATGATCTTTTTGCTTTTGATCTTTTTGTAAAAAGGCCAGTGCACCGCGAGTGGCGCAACTGGGGCGACCGATCAGCACGATCCCGCTGAAATGACAGCGGGGCGCGGCATTTTGCAGGCGAACTTTACGGCCTTCAAGAGATTATGACGGGTGACGAAAAATTAACTACAAGTCACCCTGTGACTGATTGTCGCAACCGCCTTGAATAACCTCTTTAAATACAAGTCTTTAAAGGCTCAAGGGCATTTACTCGATGTTTTCCAATCGCCGATGTGAATGGTCGCTTATAGGCTGGTATTAGTCGCTACAAGCCCTGTAGATCATGGCTTTGAGCCTTGTTTTTGCTCAACCGGTACAGACTGTCTAAATGCGACATATACGTATATCTGTAGGATTCAAATTAACCTGACTACAGGGTCAACAAGGCGGCTTTATCCTTTAAATGCCGGGGTTGTAGCGCTTTGATTGTTCAATCAGCCAGTCCTTGAATGCGTGTAGGGAGGCCGATTCTACTTTTTTATCGGGAATCATGAGGTAGTACGCCTTTTCGCTGCTTAGCGTTTCGGTGCTCGCAATCACCAGTCGCTGCTCCTTCAGCTCGCGCTGGATGAGGAAGGGAGGTATCAGTGCGATGCCCATGTCATGCATAGCCGCTTGGGACAACATCGAGAATAGCTCGTATCGAGGGCCTGTCATGTCGCGAGGCAGACTCAGCTGTTGCGCGTTGAACCACTGACGCCAGGCATAGGGGCGTGTTGTCTGCTGTAGCAGCGGTAATTCGGCGATCTCTTGAGGAGTTAAGTGCGCGCGGCCTCCAAGTAAGTGTGGACTGCACACCGGGACAGGGTTTTCTCCCATCAGCCGGTGTGACTCTGTGCCGGACCAATCGGCATCGCCGAAGTAGATCGCGGCGTCGAACGCGGTGTCGGCGAACAGGAACGGGCGTGTCCGATTGGTCAGATTCACGGTCACCTCCGGGTGCCGGTCCTGAAAGTCCTTGAGGCGTGGAATCAGCCATTGCGTGCCGAAGGTCGGTACCACCGCCAACTCGATGGCGTTGGTGCCCTGCTGACCCATGACCGAGAGGGTGTCGCGCTCTACGGCGTCCAGCTGTGTAGCAACTCTGCGGCTGTAAGAGAGGCCTGCCTCTGTCAGCTTCACCCCGCGACGCGAGCGGCGAAACAGTTCGACACTTAAAAACTCCTCAAGGCTGGCGATCTGTCGACAGATGGCGCCTTGGGTGATGGAAAGCTCCTGTGCCGCCTTGGTGAAGCTTTCGTGACGGGCTGCCGCTTCGAAGCTGATAAGCGCGGTGGTGCTAGGGATTTTTCTGCGCATGTACGTTGCCCTCACAGATAAGGCGCATTTATGGGCTTTTCGAGTGTTACGGAGTGAGAAATTAGCACAACCCTATGCAGAAACCTCGTTTGCCCTCTGCGCGTGGCCGGCCTAGTCTGAATCACGACTTCCGTTTTTATCCGCGAGGACTTATTCATGGCTGGCAAGGCAAGCTTCAACTGGATCGATCCACTGCTGCTGGATCAACAGCTCACCGAAGAGGAGCGCATGGTGCGTGACAGTGCCGAGCAGTTTGCTCAGGACAAGCTGGCCCCTCGCGTGCTCGAAGCCTTCCGTCATGAAAAGACTGATCCCGCTATCTTCCGTGAGATGGGAGAAACCGGTTTGCTGGGGGCGATGATTCCCGAGCAGTACGGTGGCAGCGGCTTGAACTACGTCAGCTACGGGCTGATTGCGCGTGAGGTGGAGCGTGTCGACTCCGGCTATCGTTCGATGATGAGTGTTCAGTCGTCACTGGTCATGGTGCCGATCAATGAGTTCGGCACCGAGGCGCAAAAACAAAAATACCTGCCGAAATTGGCGTCCGGCGAATGGATTGGCTGTTTCGGGCTCACCGAACCCAACCATGGTTCTGATCCGGGCGCGATGATTACCCGTGCGCGAAAGGTAGATGGCGGCTACAGCCTGACCGGCGCGAAGATGTGGATCACCAACAGCCCGATAGCCGACGTGTTTGTGGTGTGGGGCAAAGATGATGCAGGCGATATCCGTGGTTTCGTCCTGGAAAAAGGTTGGAAGGGCCTTAGCGCCCCGGCGATTCACGGCAAGGTCGGCTTGCGAGCGTCCATTACCGGCGAAATTGTCATGGATAACGTGTTTGTGCCGGACGAGAACATTTTTCCGGATGTGCGTGGCTTGAAGGGGCCTTTTACTTGCCTGAATTCGGCGCGCTACGGTATCTCCTGGGGGGCGTTGGGGGCTGCTGAGTTCTGCTGGCATACCGCGCGCCAGTACACCCTGGATCGTCAGCAGTTTGGTCGGCCATTGGCTGCAACGCAGTTGATCCAGAAGAAGCTGGCCGATATGCAGACCGAGATCACCTTGGCTCTGCAAGGTTGCCTGCGTCTGGGGCGGATGAAAGACGAGGGGACCGCAGCGGTCGAGATTACATCGATCATGAAGCGTAACTCGTGTGGCAAGTCCCTGGACATCGCCCGCATGGCCCGCGATATGTTGGGCGGCAACGGCATCTCCGACGAATTCGGGGTGGCGCGCCACCTGGTCAACCTCGAAGTGGTCAATACCTATGAGGGAACCCACGACGTGCATGCCTTGATTCTTGGGCGCGCACAGACCGGTCTTCAGGCGTTCTATTAATAGGAGCACGGACATGGGCGCGCTTTCCCACCTGCGGGTACTGGATTTATCGCGTGTACTGGCGGGCCCTTGGTCCGGGCAGATTCTTGCGGACCTTGGGGCCGAGGTGATCAAGGTCGAAAGGCCAGGCAGCGGTGATGACACGCGCGCCTGGGGGCCGCCCTTCCTCAAGGACGCATACGGCGAAAATACCAGTGAGGCGGCGTACTATCTGTCCGCCAACCGAAATAAAGAATCGGTGACCATCGACTTCACTAAGCCTGAAGGGCAGAAACTGGTGCGTGATCTGGCGGCCAAGTCAGACATCCTGATCGAGAACTTCAAAGTGGGTGGTCTGGCGGCTTATGGGCTGGATTACGAGTCGCTCAAGGAGATAAATCCTGAGTTGATCTACTGCTCGATCACGGGCTTTGGGCAGACGGGGCCTTATGCCGCGCGTGCCGGCTACGACTTCATGATTCAAGGGCTGGGTGGGTTGATGAGCCTGACCGGCCGGCCTGAAGGTGATGAGGGCGCAGGGCCGGTGAAAGTCGGTGTGGCATTGACCGATATTCTCACGGGACTCTATTCGACCGTCGCGATCCTGGCAGCGTTGGCTCACCGCGATCATGATGGCGGTGGGCAACATATCGATATGGCGCTGCTGGATGTGCAGGTGGCTTGCCTGGCTAATCAGGCGATGAATTACCTGACCACCGGAGTCTCGCCAAAACGCCTGGGCAATGCGCATCCGAACATCGTGCCGTATCAGGACTTTCCTACGGCTGATGGTGATTTCATCCTGACGGTGGGTAATGACGGCCAGTTCCGCAAGTTCGCTGAAGTTGCTGGGCAGCCGCAATGGGGGGATGACCCGCGTTTCGCCACTAACCAGGCGCGAGTGGCCAACCGTGCTGCGCTGATTCCGTTGATCCGCCAGGCGACTGTCTTCAAGACAACGGCTGAGTGGGTGTCGCAATTGGAGCGAGTGGGCGTGCCGTGTGGACCGATCAATGATCTGGCGCAAGTTTTTTCCGATCCTCAGGTCCAGGCGCGCGGCCTGGCGATGGAGCTTCCCCATGCGCTGGCGGGGATGGTGCCTCAGGTTGCCAGCCCGATACGCTTGTCCAAGACGCCAGTGGAATATCGAAATGCACCACCTCTCCTGGGGGAGCACACGCTTCAGGTGCTGCAGGGGATTTTGGGGTTAGGGGCAGCTAATGTGGCTGCGTTGAAGGAGGCGGGCATCGTCTGAATGATTCCTTCTATATAGAGGGCACTCATGGCGTTCCTATAAGTGGTGGTGGTTTTTTAATCAATTCTAACTAATTGATAGAAAAGCAGAATTAAGAGTTGACGGCAGATTCTGGAAGCCTATAATTCGCCCCACTTCCGG